>JBBIIV010000087.1:0-8221 GCA_037446295.1 Nitrospirota bacterium | reverse complement strand
AATAACTCCTCCAAGTTTGAATATTGGCAAGTAGAGCGCTACAACGATGAACCCTACGGTTACCCCCATAAATATTATCATCAAAGGTTCAAGCATTGTGGTGAGATTTACGACAGCCTGATCGACCTCATCATCGTAAAAATCAGCTACTTTAATAAGCATTTGTTCAAGTGAACCGGTAGATTCACCAACATTAATCATCTGAACAACCATGGGGCTGAATACCTTTGAGTCCTTAAGGGTTTCAGCGACAGTGCTTCCAGTTGTAACCTCTCTTTTAGTATCGAGAACCTCTCTTTCTACTATCTTATTTCCGGCTGTTTTTGCGCATATCTCAAGCCCATCAAGTATGGGCACCCCGCTTCCTATAAGGGTTCCCAATGTTCTCGAAAAACGGGCGACTGCAACCTTTTTTAATAAGTCTCCAAAAATTGGCACGTCGAGCAGAAACTTGTCTGTCACTCTCTTTCCTTGCTCTGTTTTTCGGTATTGCACAATGCCCACTATTAAAAGGATAAATCCAACTAAAAGAATAACGCCGCCGATCCCTGTTAGAAAATTGCTTGTTCCTATTACAATTCTTGTGGGAAAAGGCAATTCCACCCCCATTTCGGAGAAAATCTTAGCAAAGATAGGGATTACAAATATCATTATAATAGCTACAACTAATACAGCTACTGTTAATATAATTCCAGGGTATATCATTGCGCCTTTGACCTTTTTCTTAAGCTTCATCGTTTTTTCGATATATTCTGCAAGCCTGAGAAGGACGCTGTCTAAAACGCCGCCTACCTCTCCAGCGGCGACCATATTGCTATAAAGATTATCAAAAATCTTCGGGTGTTTCCTGAGGGCGTCAGCTAAAGTCGAACCGGTCTCTATAGACTCTTTAACCTTGGTCAAGATATCTTTAAAAGTCTTTTTTTCCGACTGTTTTGCCATAATCTCAAGCCCTTGAACAATAGGGATGCCTGAAGAAAAAAGCGTAGCAAACTGCCTTGTAAATACTACGAGATCTTTTTCCTTTATACCGCCTTTTCTCCCCGTAGCTTTTGCGGTTGTTTTTTTAGTTTCTGTTACGGAAGTAGGAATTATACCTTGTCTTCTAAGCGCTGAAACTACATCATCCTTGGTGGTCGCAGTTAATTCCCCGCTTTGAAAAACACCGGTCGCAGTTTTGCCTGTCCATTTGAACATTATGTCCATGATATACTCCTTAATGTATTATGTGAATATAAGTTTATCCAAATCCTGTAATAAATGCCACATAAATCTCTTTTCAGCAATAATAGTAAATAGCTTGAGTGGATCCCCTAACCCCTTTGTGAGTTTCTAATTTTATTTATATCACAAATCAATCAACTTTCAAAGTATTTTTTACTCCTAAAATGATATTTGTCCATGACATTTTTAAAACGACCTTTTTTGACAGATTAATATATCGACCCAAAAAATGCATTGCATTTAGATAATTTAGTTAAATACAAAGGGTTCGAGGGTATTTATCCCTCCTAAACAAATATTCAATTGCAGTTTCCTGGTTAATCATTCTTTGTCAATCTTTAGCGCTGAGCATATTAATCTTATGAGCCAAACAGCCGGCGCCAAACCCGTTGTCTATATTCACTACCGCGATTCCTGGAACGCAAGAATTCAACATTGTAAGGAGCGCAGAAAATCCACCGAGATTTGCGCCATAGCCTATAGATGTAGGAACAGCGATTACAGGTCTGTCTGTAATCCCACCTACAACTGATGGAAGCGCACCCTCCATGCCTGCTACTACTATTATGACATTTGCGTTCTCAAGCATGTGGCGTCGGTTTAAAAGCCTGTGTATTCCTGCAACCCCAACATCATATAACCTTTCAGTCAAACTTCCAAGATAAGATGCAACTATCTCAGCTTCTTCAGCAACCGGTATGTCAGAAGTGCCAGCAGAGATGACGAGCACATTTCCCTTTTTAGCTTTTTCCTCTCCATAAGTAACAATTCCAGAGGCAGGATAAAATTTTGATTTTTTTATCTTGAGCTTTTCATATGTATCTTGAGATGCCCTTGTAATAAGGAACTTCCCGCTTCTTTTAAGCATCGCCTTGGCAATATCAGCGATCTCCTCAGTTTTTTTACCCTGTGCGAATATAACCTCAGGCACTTGAGTTCTCAGGTGTCTGTGATGATCCACATTAGCAAAAGAGAGGTCTTCCAAAGGCAGATGTTTAAGCTTATTAAGAACTGCCTCAATGGATAACTTCTCATCCTTAAAGTTGTTTAAAAGGGTTTTAAGCTTATCAATATTCATAAAATTCCCTTTTAAGGGAGCGGTTCATTAGGTCTTTAACAGCATCCATAGGGGGTTTATCTTTATAGATGGTTAAGAAAACTTGTTCAGTAATCGGCATATCAACGCCATATTTTATAGAGAGCTCATAGGCTGATTTTGCAGTTGTAATGCCTTCGGCGATAGAGTTAGTCTGTGCAGCTATTTCTTGAAGGGTTGCACCAGTACCTAGTTTATAGCCCACTGTGTAATTCCTTGACTGCATTGAGGTGCAGGTAAGGATAAGGTCGCCTATTCCGCTCAAGCCAAAAAAGGTAATTTCTTTTGCATTCATTTTAGTTCCAAGTCGAGCTATCTCGATAAGCCCTCTCGTAATGAGAGCTGCCCTTGCGTTATGTCCAAGACCGAGCCCGTCACAGATACCTGAGGCTATTGCTATAACATTCTTCAAAGCAGCTCCTATTTCAACGCCTATCGTATCATCATGTGTATATACTCTGAAATAGTGTGTATTGAATATTTCCTGAAGCATCAGGGCGGTCTTTTTATCATGCGCTGCAAGCGTCACTGCGGTCGGCATCTTGGCTATCACCTCTTTCGCAAAACTCGGACCGGAAAGAACAGAAACCTCTTTGCTGAGTAGTTCATTAAGTATCATCGAAGGCGTCTTGTAAGTATCGAGCTCTATGCCCTTTGATGCGCTTACGATGATAGCATCTTCCTTTAAAAAGTTAACAATACGGCTAAATATGCTCCTTATATATTGAGTGGGGACAACACAGATAATATAACGGGATCTTATAACCGCATCAAAGAGATTATTAGTGGCTTTCAGGTTATCAGGCAGAAGTATGCCGGGCAGATAGAGCATGTTTTCCCTTTTTTTATTTATATAATCAGCTACAGTTATCTCATTTGCCCACAACAGAGTGTCATAGCCCTTTTCCGCAAGCAGCGAAGCAATAGTGGTTCCCCAGCTTCCTGCTCCAATAACAGAGATATACCCAGATAGGGGATTGATTAAATAACTCATAGGGTAAAATATAACAAAATAAACTATATTTCGCAAATAAAATTATCTGAAAAAATGACCGCATGTTTGACAAAGCATGGATATTAATTTTACACTTAAATAACTGTAAAACTGATAAATTGCTTTTTTCATGGTGCCCTAAATATCGGAGATTTCAAATCAGATTTTTGCAGATTGGATATCAACTATGTTCTAAAGAGCCTTACCCTTTAAGAAGAACAATCACTTTTTTTGAACATCATCTTTTTCATATTAAAAACTTTCAGGAGGCAATATTGTTAAAGGAAATTGAAAGCATTTCTAGCACTAAAAAAAGACTTAAAATAGAGATACCGGCTGAGGTTATAGAATCTGAAATCCAGATATCACTCAAGGATATGCAAATGAAATCCCAGCTTCCGGGTTTTAGGCCCGGCAAAGCTCCGATGTCTTTAATTGAAAAGAAATATGGCAGAAACATTGAGGCTGATGTTTTGGAGAAGCTGGTTCCTAAACACTATCAAATGGCAGTGGCAGATGCCAGAATAAAACCTCTTTCACAACCTCAGATAGAAAATTCTTCTGAGTTTATAAGAAACGCTCCCCTCTTTATGACCTTTACAATCGATGTCATGCCTGATTTGCAAAATTTAAGTTATGAAGGCATAACGATTGATGAAATCCCTGTGGATATTACCGAGGCAGAAATTGAAACAGCCCTTAAAAATTTAGCTGAAGATAAAGCGTCTTATGAGAATGTTGATGAAGGCATTATTAGCGGGGATTTGATTACTGTTGATTATAAGACTGATTTGGAGGGCATTGAAGGTAAGGATGTCGTTCTTAAGGTTGGTAGCGGACCATATTCGCAGGAGTTTCATGATGCCCTTGTCGGGAGGAAGAAGGATGAAGAATTTGAATTTCAAGCCGCATTTTCTGAGGATATGCAGCCGCAATTTGCCGGCAAAAATGTTAAATTCAATATGATTGTAATTGATATCAAGAGAAAAAATGTCCCTAATATAGATGAAGATTTTGCTGCTGATTTAGGTTGTGATAATCTGGACGATTTGAGAGGAAAAGTAAGGGCATCTCTTCTTTCAGCAAAAAAATGGAGAGCAGATAACCAGAAGTATTCACAGATTATGGATAAGCTCATTGAGGCTAATAATTTTGAGCTTCCTGAAGAAATGCTTAATGCAAAAATAAATGACCTTATCTCTGAAGTAAGGGCTATTAAAAACGATGAGCGCCTTGATGAAGAAATTAGAAAAGATGTTCTTCCTTTTGCCGAAAGGTCTGTAAGGAATATGATTCTTCTGGACTTTATATGCGATAAAGAGGGCATCGAGATAACAGAGGAGGAAATGAAAAACAAGATAGTTGATATTGCGCAAAGCTACCGCATTTCCCCAGATGATGTCGTTAAATATTATTTTAACAAGGACGGTTCATTGTCTGCTATCAAACACTTGATTTACGAAGAGAAGGTTAAAAATCTACTTTTAAACAAGATAACATTAAAAATGGGGGAATAATATGAGCATTATACCTATAGTTATAGAGCAGACAGGCAGGACAGAGCGTGTATATGATATTTACTCAAGGCTTTTAAAGGACAGGATTATCTTCATTGGCACCGCTATAAATGACAATGTCGCAAATGTTGTAATAGCACAGTTGCTTTTTTTACAAACCGAGGACCCCGAAAAGGATATCCATGTTTATATTAATTCTCCGGGCGGCGGCGTATCAGCAGGTCTTGCGATATATGATACAATGCAGTATGTCAAGCCTGATATTTCAACTTATTGTATCGGGCAGGCTGCAAGCATGGGCGCTCTATTGCTTTGTGCTGGCACAAAAGGTAAAAGATATGCTCTGCCTAACTCTCGTGTGATGATTCACCAGCCAATGGGCGGTTTTTACGGTCAAGCAACAGATGTCGAGATACACGCCAAAGAAATTTTGAAGATTAAGGAAACTTTAAATAGCATTCTTGCGCAGCATACAGGCCAGCCTTTTGACAAGATACAAGCAGATACTGAAAGAGACTTTTTTATGTCCGGCAAGGATGCAAAGGATTATGGGATTGTTGATGAGGTTATTTCTTCAATTAAAGAAGCAAAAAAATAGTTTCTATTTTTTCTCTTATTCTTTAGCGATTCGTTATTATTTTTGTTTATTTTCCAAACGCCGTGTCAAAGGCTTTGTTCTTGATTTTAACTTTGATAAACAAAAGAGGGGTTTAGATGCCTAAGAAATCTGATTCATTATGTGCTGTTTGCTCTTTCTGCGGCAGGTCACAAGATGAAGTAAAAAAACTTGTAGCAGGACCCATGGTTTATATATGTGATGAGTGTTTAGGACTTTGCAATAAAATCATAAATAATGATAAAACCGCAATTACCAAAAGCTCTAAAAAACTGCCAATGCCTCGAGAAATAAAGAATTTTCTCGATGACTATGTCATAGGACAAGATAGAGCAAAAAAAATCATATCAGTAGCCGTTTATAATCATTACAAAAGGATTATAAATAAAACATCAAGCGATGTGGAACTGCAAAAAAGCAATATACTGCTTATAGGTCCTACAGGCACTGGGAAAACTCTTCTTGCTCAAACCCTTGCGAGATTTCTCGATGTCCCTTTTGCAATCGCAGATGCCACAACTCTTACTGAGGCAGGTTATGTTGGGGAGGATGTTGAAAATATCCTTCTCAAACTCCTTCAGGCTTCTAATTACAATATTGAAAAAGCTGAGATCGGCATAATATATATTGATGAAATCGATAAAATCAGCAAAAAATCTGACAATCCTTCTATAACCCGCGATGTGTCAGGTGAAGGGGTTCAACAGGCGCTGTTGAAGATAATTGAAGGGACAACCGCAAACATCCCGCCCCAAGGCGGTAGGAAACATCCCCAGCAGGAATATATTCAACTCAATACTGACAATATACTTTTTGTATGCGGCGGCGCTTTTGTGGGATTAGACAAGATAATTGAGCGCCGAAAGGGTAAAAGGAATATAGGCTTCAATTTGAAATCTGATGGATTATTGGGAGGCAATCTTGGCAATATTTTAAGGTTTGTAGAACCCGAGGATTTGCTGAAGTATGGCTTGATTCCAGAGTTTATAGGGAGACTTCCTGTTGTTGCTGCACTTGATGAATTGAGCGAAAACGCCCTTGTTAGGATATTGACCGAGCCTAAAAATGCGCTCATTAAACAATATCAACACTTGCTTTCGCTTGACAATGTCGAACTTAAATTCACTGACGAAGCATTAAAGGCAATAGCAGCCAAATCCATAGAAAAAAAGGCTGGAGCAAGGGGGCTAAGGGCTATACTTGAAGAGGTTATGCTCGATGTAATGTATGAAATCCCTTCGAGCAAAGGGATTGTGAAATGCATAATCAATGAAGAAACTATCAGAAAAAATCAAACACCTGTTTTGATATGTGATAAAGTGGAATCAGCATAATTTAGACTGCCTTCTCAGTAATTCCGTTCAATTAACCCTTCAAAGCATTTCGTATCAAAGGAGCAGGCGTAAATACACTCAAACATTTTATAGCATCAAAGTATCAAGGTATCAAATGGCGCTCTGACACCCTGATACTTTTACACTTACTTCCCTTCGGCTTCGCTTTGAAATGACATGCGAGGGTGCAAATTGCAATGATATTTTTTATTTTTTGGGAGAAATTCATTCAGGCTATTGCGCGTCAATTTCACTGGATAATCTCGGACGCCATTTCCTCAATGACATCCTCTATGCTTTTTCCAGTTGTATCTACATATACGGCGTCATCCGCCCTTTTTAATGGAGCTATGTCCCTGCTCATATCCCTCAAATCCCTCTCCCTTACGTCTGCAAGGGCTTCTTCCCGAGTTATCTTAATGCCTTTTGATGTTAACTGCTTATATCTTCTGTCCGCTCTTTCTGTCTCCGAGGCGTCGAGATAGAATTTCTTCCATGCATCCGGAAACACAACAGTAGTCATATCCCTGCCTTCAGCAACAATATCGTTGGAAAGAGCGGCATCCCTTTGCGCATTCAGAAGAAAGTCCCTGACAGGTCTTCTCGCAGAAAAAACCGAGGCGTAATGACCGACTTTTGTAGTTCTTATCTCCAGCGAGATGTCCCTGCATAAGGAATTATCCGCTGGATTATTCCGGCGGGAAAGTTTGTCCAATATGCATACCCTGTCTCCGATAAGAGCAATCTCTATTTCACTCAATGCAGCTTCAATATTATCGTCGGAGCTTTTTTCATCAAACCCGCTTTCGATTAGATATAAAGCTGCAGCCCTGTATAGAGCGCCGGTATCGAGAAATTGAAATCCGAGGCTTTGAGCCAGCAACTTTGATATGGCGCTTTTCCCCGCCCCGGAAGGACCGTCTATTGCTATTACTTTTCCCATTATCAAACCAGTAATTCTAACCTAACATTAAGATATATCTCAATTAGCAGCTTACCGGCGTTTTCTGAAATTTTAGAGTTAAAATGAATTTACATCATTGGTAAATAATTAAATTTTCAGTAATAGAAAATAGCAACATCGAATTTTTTGCGCCTTTATTTAAAGGCGATATTAATATTTTTGTGTTGTTGACCATAATTAGTGTCTGTTTATAAAGTCGATAAACCCGCTATTAATAGGATACTAGTAATGGATAATGGATAATGGATACTAGGGACACTTCCCATATTATTTATCTTTTTTCTCAGGGTGCCTACCCTTTCGAGAGATTCGGTTTCGCTTCAATATAAAATATTCTATGTTTGTCAATAAAATATGGGAGATGTCCCAATACTGTTCGGCATATATGCTATACAAAATTAGACAAGGTTACAAGGCACGATAAGAACAGCGGGGTCGGGTCTACACGCTTGACAAAGAAGGTAGATTAATGTAAG
>JBBIIV010000086.1:0-8323 GCA_037446295.1 Nitrospirota bacterium | reverse complement strand
TTAAAGATAGATTGTAAGTTTTTACTTTATCATATTTACCGATGTTTGAATATTATTTTGGACTCTCGTGTCTGTATGTTATAATTTTAATTATGTTCGATTTGGGTTTTCAAGAACTTGTTGTAATTTTTATTGTCGCTCTTCTTGTGTTCGGTCCTAAAAAATTGCCCGAACTCGCAAAAACATTAGGCAAAGGCGTAAGGGACCTGAGGCAAGCAATGTCAGGCGTCAAAGAGCAGATTGATTCTGAAATTCATGGAGTAAAAGACCCTATATCTTTTAAAAAAGAAATTTATAAAGACAGTCATTTTTTAAAGGAAGAGACCAAAATATCTCAAAAAGGGACGGATCAAAATTTAGACGAACAACAAAAAAAGGAGGAGGCTCCAAGTCAAAACCCAGAAGTTAAAAGTCAAAAACGGGGTGGGGTAAATGGAAGATGAAAAATTGCCGATTACGGAACATCTCGGAGAACTGCGGAAAAGAATCTTTATCTCACTTATTGCCTTTTTAACCGCTTTCATTGTCTCCTTTAATTTTTCTGATGATATTTTTAGGCTTATTGTCTTTCCCTTAAAATATAATCTGGCTTTATCCTTAAAGAATCCTTACTTGCAATTCCTTCCAGATGATAAACTCGAAGGCACAAAACTCGTTTTCCTCGCTCCTGCCGAGGCTCTGTGGATGAGCATTAAAATTTCTGCTGTCGCTGCCTTGATTATGGGGCTTCCGGTTTTTTTATATCAGTTATGGAGATTTATATCTCCTGGGCTTCTCCGGCATGAAAAGAAATATTTCATCCCATTTATTTTTTCTGCATCTACGCTTTTCCTTCTTGGGGCATTCTTCTGTTTCTTTATAGTCCTTCCTTTTGCTATAAGCTTTCTCTTAACATATAAGGTGGGTGATATACTGATGCCCATGCTTTCAGTAGGAATGTATGTTGACTTCTGCCTTAAATTTATACTCTCCTTCGGGTTAATCTTTGAACTCCCTATAATAATTATATTTTTGACAAAAATGGATATCGTTACCCCTCAGTTTCTTGCAAAAAACAGGAAATATGCTATATTAATGTCATTTGTTTTAGCGGCTATATTAACTCCTACGCCCGATGCCTTTAATCAAATTTTAATGTCTTTTCCCATAATAGTTCTCTATGAGGTGGGCATCTGGCTCTCGAGGCTTTTCAAGAGAAAGAGGAACTCAGAAGATTAAGCGTTTATGGCGGAGCAGAGCGGAAGAAATTTCAAGCTAATCGCTAATGATGTGGCTGATGGTTATGTAGCCATCAACCCAATATTCCTTAAATCCTTTAATGCGCCTAATATCAAGGCTTTGTATAAAGCATTGGAACACCGACAGAATGAGGTGCGTTCAGAGCCTTTCCCTTATAATGATACCCCTATGATAAGGAAAAGGAATATAAGGCTTCAAAGGCTTTACTCTTCGCTTTTAATCATCAGGAATTATGCGCGTGAAAAAAATATCCCTATGTTCTGAAATTCACAATAATGAAACTATCTATAACAGGACTCTCAAATTCCGGTAAGACAACCATTTTTAACGCCCTCACGGGGAAAAATATCATGGCATCCCATTATCCCTCAATAGGCGGAGAGCCTCATATAGGCATTGTGAAGGTTTTAGATTCAAGAATTGAGAAGCTCTCAGAATTTTTCAGGCGAAAAAAACTCGTTTATCCAACTGTTGAATATATCGATTATGTAGGCATCAATACGAAGGATACGGCTCAGAATATAAAGATTTTTGATCTTCTCAGGGATTCAGATGCCATTGTGCATGTCGTAAGGGCTTTTGATGATGAGTATATCAGACATCCGCTTGGCGAGGTCAACCCCATTAGGGATATAAATAATGTAGAAGCTGAAATCCTATTTCAGGATTTCGAACTTGCAGAAAAAAGGCTTGAAAGAATGAATGAAGCGTATAAGAAGGGTAAGAAACCCGACGAAGCCCAACGCAAGCTAATGCTCAAATGCAAGGAAGCACTCGAAAAGGATATGCCACTCAGAAGGGTGTTTTTTACTGAAGATGAAATAAAGATTATGAGGACTTTTCAGTTTGTCTCGATGAAACCCGAGATTATTGTCCTTAACATCGGGGAAAAGGATATTAATTCGACCAAAGAGGCTGACATGCAAAGGGATGCCTTAAGATATTTTATAGATAAAGGGATATCAGAGAAGGTTTCAGCCGTCACTATATGCGGAAAGATCGAGATGGAGCTTGCACAGATGTCTCCCATAGATGCGCAGGTTTTTTTAGATGATATGGGAATAGCAGAGCCGGCACTTAAGAAATTGATTCGTCTCAGCTATAAACTTCTTGGGCTTATATCTTTTATAACCATAGGGGATGACGAGATAAAAGCTTGGACAATAAGAAAGGGAACATCTGCCCTTAAAGCTGCTGGAAAAGTGCATTCGGATATTGAGAGGGGATTCATCAAGGCAGAGGTTATAGGATATGATGATTTTATCTCCTGCGGCAGCATTACTACTGCAAAGGATAAAGGTCTTCTGAGGGTTGAAGGCAAGACATACGTAGTAAAAGACGGCGATATGATAAACTTCAGATTTAATGTCTGATACTTTAATATAAGGTGAACTATATGAAAATCATGATTAAAAACGGTCATATTATAGACCCTTCACAAGGTATTGACAGAATAGGGGATTTGCTGATAAATGACGGCAGGATCGCAGAATTAAAAATAGTCAAATCAAAAACAAAAATAAGAGGAAAAGACCCCTTAATCGAGACCATTGATGCTACAGGTCTTCTCGTCTTCCCTGGACTGATTGATATGCATACGCATTTAAGAGAACCGGGATTTGAGTACAAGGAGACAATAAAAACCGGCACGAAAGCAGCTGTTAGGGGAGGCTTCACCTCCGTCTGTCCAATGCCAAACACCAATCCTGTTAATGACAATATCTCTGTCACTGAATATATTCTCAAGAAAGCCGTTAATGAGGGCAGTTGCTCTGTTTATCCTATCGGGGCAATAACAAAGGGCTCTCAGGGCTTTGAGCTCTCAGAGATGGGGTTACTCAGAGATGCAGGCTGTGTAGCATTTTCCGATGATGGAAAGCCTGTTATGAATGGACTCATCATGCGCCGCGCTTTGGAATATTCTAAGGCTTTCGGGGTGCCTATTATCTCGCATCCTGAAGATCTCTATCTCTCCGACAACGGAGTCATGAACGAAGGATGCCTCAGCGCATTATTTGGACTCAAGGGGATACCCGAGGCAGCAGAGGAGGCAATGATAGCACGGGATATAATCCTTGCTAAACGTGTAGGTGGGCGGCTTCATTTTGCTCATGTTTCTACTGCTGGCGCTGTTGAACTCATAAGACAGGCTAAAGAATCCAATGTTAATATTACCGCAGAGACATGCCCTCACTATTTTAGCATTACAGAAGAGGCTATAAAGGGTTATGATGCAAATGCAAAGGTCAACCCCCCTTTAAGGACTCAAAAAGATATTAATGCTATTATTCAGGGCTTGAAAGACGGCGTAATAGATGTTATAGCTTCTGACCATGCGCCGCATCACATGGATGAGAAAAACCGTGAATTTGATAAGGCGCCCTTTGGAATATCAGGCATTGAAACGGCGTTAGGGCTGAGCTTCAGACTTGTGCATGAAGGGTTTCTCACATTATCACAGCTTGTTCAAAAGATGTCCATAATGCCGTCAAAGATATTGAATTTAGGCAAAGGCACTTTAAAGGCAGGGTCTCATGCCGATATAACCATAATTGATCCCAATAGAGAATGGACTATTGACACGAAGAAGTTTTGCTCACTGGGTAAAAATACGCCTTTTGCAGGGGTTAAGCTCAAAGGAATGCCTGTTATTACCATATGTTGTGAGAAGATTTACGACTGGAGGAGGATATAGATAACAGTGTCTTGCTTCATTCAAATGAGACCAAAAACCTCTTTGATATTGGAATGGGGATTTTGATAATATCATTCTAAAATTTTATAATATCTAATGGCATACAAAGATTTGAGGGAATTTCTTCAGCTTCTCGAAAAAAAAGGGCTTCTTTATAAAGTTCAGGTAGAGGTTGACCCTATTCTTGAGATAGCCGAGATCACAGATAGAATGTGCAAAAACCCAAGCGGTGGCAAAGCCATTTTTTTTGAAAAAGTAAAAGGTTCGCAATACCCTGTTGTAACCAATATATTCGGCTCCTATGAGAGAATGTGTCTCGCTCTTGAAATAAACAACCTTGATGATGCTGCGGGTCGAATAGAGAGATTATTGCACCAGCAGCCGCCTAAGACGCTTATAGATAAACTGGCTCTTCTTCCTAAACTATTTGAGATGTCCAAGTGGCTCCCAAAAAAGATTAACGATGCCCAGTGCCAAGAGATTATCGAAAAAGATAATCCTGATTTAAGCAAATTCCCGATTATTAAGTGTTGGCCTAAAGATGGTTTAGTTTCAAAGGAGACAGATAATAAACAGGATGTAGGCAGGTTTATCACTCTTCCGATGGTTTTTACCAAAGACCCAGAAACAGGTAGGCAGAACTGCGGGATGTATCGCGTCCAGATATACGATAAAACAACGACGGGTATGCATTGGCATATCCACAAAGATGGAGCAAGGCATTACGATAAATATAAGGCTCTTAACAGAAAAATGCCGGCATCTATAGCCGTTGGCAGCGACCCTGCTGTTATGTATTCTTCGACAGCACCCCTTCCTGAAGCTGTTGATGAGATGATGTTTGCTGGTTTTTTGAGAAACCAGCCTGTTGAGATGGTTAAATGCATCACTTCTGACATTGAGGTGCCTGCTAACAGCGAGCTTGTAATAGAAGGTTACCTTGAACCTGAGGAAATGCGTATCGAGGGGCCTTTCGGCGACCATACAGGCTTTTATTCTGCAGCAGATTATTATCCTGTCTTTCATGTAACTTGCATAACCCACAGGAAAGAGATGATATACCCAGCTACAATTGTTGGAAAGCCGCCTATGGAAGATTGTTACATGGCTAAGGCGACAGAGCGTATATTTCTTCCTTTAATGAAGCTCGATTTCCCCGAGATTAAAGATATCAACCTACCAATGGAAGGGGTATTTCATAACTGTGCCTTGATTTCAATTAAAAAAAGCTATCCAGGTCATGCAAGGAAGATTATTCACGGTTTATGGGGCAAAGGGCAGATGATGTTTGCAAAGCTCTTGATTATTATTGATGACGATGTGAATGTCCAGGATACCTCATACACCGCATGGAGAGTTTTAAACAGTGTAGATTGGAAAAGGGATGTGGTCATCGCAGAAGGACCACTTGACGACTTAGACCATGCCGCAAAATTCCCCCGATATGGCTCTAAAATGGGTATAGACGCCACGCGCAAGACAAAAGAAGAGGGGATGATGAGAGATTGGCCAGATGAACTCTTCATGGCTAATGAGATTAAAGAGCTCGTTGATAAAAGGTGGAAGGAGTATGGCTTTTAGGCTTTATACCAATGAAAAAAGATAGGTTGACACCCAGCTATACCAAGATTTATATGATACCAAACATTTCAAACTATTGACAATTTTTTAACCCGGAAATCGCAATTGAAGTTTTGTTTGGCAGGCATTAATACCCTCAAACCCTCTGACAAAACTATAATTGATAATGCCCTAAGCTAATCGAAGGATGCCTTATTGCTTGTCATAAATTGATGAAAGCGTCACGGCTGGACAAAGCTGTCTCGAGTTTATCAAAAGGTTTTATGATACTTTGAGGATATTAAGCAACAATTTTCAATGGATTTGAAGTGGTGAAAACCAACATGGTGCCAATTTACTTTTTGCAAATAATATTTGATATACTAATTCAAATAGGTATGCTCTAAAGAGAGGGGTGAATCCCTGCCTTAAGTGAGTTTGTAAAAACCCGTATCAAATATCTCAACTGGACTCCCAAAGGCCTTAAGGTCAAAGATAAATGCGGCTTTCCTTTTATATCTTGCTGGAGCAGGATTGGATGCAGTGTTTATCGATGTTACAGATCATGAGATTATGAAGACAGTTCATTTAACCAAAGTTTTTAGGGATGAAACTATTTTTTCGATAATGGATATTTCATGATGATAAAGCTCAATGGAGGATATTTTTGCTTAAGCTTAGGGACGGAATAGTCGAGCTTTATAAAAAGGTAGCTACATCTCTTCCTAGCGATGTTGAAGAAGCCCTAAAAGATGCATATTCTGTAGAGACTGATGAAGAAGCAAAAGCTTCACTGGAAGGCATCTTAAAAAAAATTCAGCCATCCCGCAAAAAGGGCATTCCTTTGTGCGAAGATACGGGTTTTCCTGTTTTCTTTGTAAAGGTGCCGATTGGGATAAGCTATCAAATTATTAGGGATGTCATCGCGGAATCCACACGCATTGCCACTGAAAAAATTCCCCTCACCCCCAACGCCGTTGATATAATTACTGGAGATAATACCGGCGACAATATAGGCAGTTATTATCCGCTTATTTATATTGAAGAAACTAAAGAAAGTATTTTTACAATTGACTTAATGCTTAGATGCGCTGAATGCGAGAATATGGGGACTATCTATAAACTTCCTTTATTGATTGAGACAAAAGAAGGCAGGGAATTGGCTGAACGCGATTTCGAGGGCGTGAAAAAATGTGTGATTGATTCTATGTTAAGAAATAATAAAGATAAGAATTGCGCCCCTTATTCAATAGGTGTGGCAGTTGGGGGTATGAGGGATCAGGTTACATTTCTTTCCAAGAGACAACTGCTAAGAAGAATTACATCGACACACCCTAATGAAAAAGTTGCTCTCTTTGAAAAGAACACTCTAAATGAAATCAATAGCATAGTTATTGAGTCAGGAAGGAAAATAAAGGCGCTCAGCCTTAAATTAGATACCGCTCACCGTCATCCTAAAACCTTTTTTGCTGACATCTCGTTTGCCTGCTGGGCATATAGAAAAGCAAGATTGATGTGGTAGCATTTTTCACCTCCAATAAAATAATAAAGAGTGTTTTTTTCAATATTCCAATTGGGTTAACCCAAATAATGCATTTCATTTCAAAAGAACAGGCATAGATGCCTCAAAACCCTTTGTCCTGAAACACCTAGGACATGCAATGCCGCAATCCCGATAAAATGAAAGTGGCAGGTGTCAGAGTGTCATTTGATACTATAAATGTTTGAGGATATTTATGCCTGCTATACAAAATTTAAATACAGTTTCCTAGTTAATCAGACTTGGTTTCTGAGCATTAATTCAAGTGGATGGGGGTTAAGATAATACTGCTTTTCCAGGTACCGCTCCTCATACTTTCTGACATAATGATTTATTAATGTTATAGGCACTATAAGCGGGACGAGTCTTCTGTAATAGTTCAAGATTATTTCATTTAGTTCCTGTCTCTGGTTATCTGAGAGAAATTTCTTGAGGTAGCCGGCAATGTGCTGCAGCACATTAGTGTTCTTTTTAATCGTTGCAATAAGCTTTATCCCTTCCATCAGATTCTTGAGATATTCATTTTGAATGTCTTCAAGCTTGCTCCTTCCTGTTGCAGCAACTATTTTGCCGAGTATTACATAGTGTTTAGGGCTGTGGGCGAGGATGAGAAATTTATGCTTAGTATGAAATAAAACAAGATCTCCTGCTGAGCCCCCCTTTTGAATGAAATCTAGCCATCTTCTATATACAAAAATCCTTTCAATAAAATTCCCCATAAGAGCTGGATTCTGTAGCCTTCCATTGTCTTCCACTGGAAGCAATGGAAATCTTTCCGTAAAAGCCTTAGCAAATAATCCAGTGCCTGTCGCAGATACTCTACCTGATGCACTGTATATCTTCACAGCTTTTAAGCCTGAGCTCGGCGAACGATTCTTAAATACAAACCCGCACAACTCTTCTTTAGCAAGTTCGCTCAGCTTTTCTTCTGCCCACTGGCGCATTTTATCTGTATAATCTACTGCTGTGTGGATAGTCACTAATCTGGGGGATTGAGGTTCCCCGATAAGCCTCATCTTCTCGCGGGGAATAGGCAACCCCATTTCAGTCTCAGGACAGACAGTTATCCATTGAACAAATTTACCTACGGTTTCCTTTAGGTAATGGTCAAGTTTATGCCCCCCGTCATACCTTACCTTTTTCCCCAAAAGACATGAGCTTATGCCAACTTTAATCTTTCCTCCCATAATTCTGTCTATATTATAATAAATATATCAATGATAATATCCTCATAATATATGAAGAGAGGTGTAAATGTTTCACACAAAAATACTTTTGTATTTAATAAT
>JBBIIV010000085.1:0-8440 GCA_037446295.1 Nitrospirota bacterium | reverse complement strand
ATTAAAGAACTTATAAGCAAGTTTATAGCTGTTTTACCGTTGGCTATTAATGGAAAAATAAAGTTTTCTTCCTGCGAAAGTTGAATTTAAAACTCAAAAAACTCCAGATTCAAAAACTTTTTACTTTTTAAACATTTTCTTAATCTCGCTCAAAGAAATCGTTATCTTTGTAGGTCTTCCATGTGGGCAGTAACTAGGATTATCAGTGGCGCTGAGTTCTTTAAGTAGTGAGGCGATTCCTCTGCTGTCAGGCGCCTCATTCTGCCCCCTTATGGAACGATGGCAGGCTATTGTAGCAGCAAAGATCTTGCGGGCTGAACCAAGCCGCTCCGAAGCATCAAGATTTACCGCTTCTTGTTTATTGGCAAGGGAATCAGCAATATCACTTATAAGACTGCTTAAATCTGCCCCATCAAGAAAAGACGGGAGGGCTCTAACAATTACAGTCTCGTGCCCAAAATCATCTATTGAGAGTCCTAATTCATTTAAAATATCCAAATTTTTTAAGATAGTCCTATACTTAGCAGGGGCAAGTCTGATGTTCTGAGGGAAAAGCGGGGTATATATAGGAATATCAGCTTTTTTAAGCAGTTTCTCATAATTAATCCTTTCATGTGCGGCATGATAGTCAATTATTGTCAAACCATCCTTACCTGTAATCGCTACAAATGTATCGCCAAGATAGATATAAGGAATATTTCCCGGATAATCCGGAAAATATAGCGGTATATTCTCTGCGATCTGCTGATGAGCTGAACATGAAAAACCTGCATGTGGAGTATATGTTTCTGTAACATCCTCGCTATCAGCAGATATCTTTGTGAGCCCTTCTGAATAATAAAGCTCCCTTTTCAATACCTGACTCAAGGAATAATTGATAAAACTAAATACGGCTCCCTTATCAACAAATCTAACTTCTCTCTTTGCAGGGTGCACATTAAAATCTACCCGTTGAGGGTCTATATTTACAAAAATAAAAAAAACTGGGTGCTTATTTCCAGTCAGCGCATCTCCATAGCTTTTATACACGGCATGTGTTATGCCTGTATCCCTTACCGGCCTATTATTGACAAATATATATTGATCGGTCTTACTTGCCATGAATCGTATGCCTCCCGATAGAAATGCCTTAATTTTTATCCAACCGTAATCTGATTCAGCCTCGATTAAGCTGTCAAATAGTTCCTTGCCAAATATCTGGATAAGCCTCTCTTTCCGCGATGATGCCCTTGGGAGATCAAGAATTGTCTTTCTGTCCATAATCAAAGCAAATGAAATCGAGTAATGAGAAATAGCCTCTTTGGTTACTACATCTATAATCTGATGATCTTCCGTATTATCAGATTTCAAGAATTTCCTTCTAGCTGGTGTATTAAAAAAAAGATCTCTTACCTCTATAGTTGTTCCTATGGCAAGACATGGTTTGACTTCGTTAATAATGCCGCCCGTAGAACTAACGCATGTTCCCATGCTTTGATCAGCTGCTTTGACGAAGGCTGTGGATAAATGCATTTTTGAGACAGCTGAAATCGATGATAGGGCTTCACCTCGAAAGCCTAGCGTTTTGATATTAAAAAGGTCTGACTCATCCCGTATCTTGCTGGTAGCATATCTCTCAAATGCGGTTAAGGCATCCTCAGCATCCATGCCGACGCCATTGTCAGAGACCCGAATTAGCTTTCTGCCGGCATGTTTGGTCTCAATCTTAATTTTAGCGCTTAGAGCATCTATTGAGTTCTCTATTAATTCTTTCACAACAGATGCGGGCCTTTCAATAACTTCTCCAGCAGCTATTTTATTCTGCAGCGATAAAGAGAGGATTTTTATGGATGGCATAGTTTTAACATAAAAAATCTTTAGGCGGTATCAGTATAAAAATGAAAAATCCATACCCAGCGATAACATTGTTAATGCCTGGAACAGCTTGTCATTCTAAACATGTACTGATCGAGGTGAAGAAATTGTGTGGGAAATCTTTGTTTAAAAAGACAAGATTCCTCGCAACCCTCAGAAAGACAGTCCACTATCGCCGGGTTTAAAATTTAAAAAAGCTCTTTTAACAATATCGTATCTTCCCTGCCCTGTCCAACGGAAATCATTTGGACCTCTGTCTTTAGTATTCTTTCAATCTCAGAAATATATCTCCTTGCGTTTTCCGGCAGATTTTCGAAATTCCTGATTCCAGAGGTTTTTTTCTTCCAGCCATCGAATTCGACATAAACAGGCTCGCAATTCTCTAATATGTGCATCTCTTTCGGAAACTCATCTAAGGTAGTTCCTTTAAATTTATAAGCAGTGCATATCTTTACCTTATCAAAATCATCGAGTATGTCCAGTTTTGTTATAGCAATGCCAGTCAGCCCGTTTAGCCGCACTGCATGTTTTAGCGCTACCATATCGAGCCAGCCGCATCGTCTTGGTCTGCCAGTGGTTGCACCGTATTCTCCCCCTCTCTGCCTAAGACATTCTCCTAAAGCATCTTTTATTTCAGATGGAAACGGACCTTCGCCTACTCTTGTAGTATAAGCCTTCATAACACCAATTATTCTGTTTATCTTAAGCGGGCTGACCCCTGCGCCTGTGCATACTCCGCCGGCTATCGTGCTTGATGATGTTACAAAGGGATATGTCCCGTGATCTATATCCAAAAGGGTTCCCTGCGCCCCCTCAAAAAGAATGTTGCTTCCTGCATCAATTTCATTATTGATTATGATATCTGTATCAACAACATATTTTGATAGTCTTTCCCCATATTGGAGATACTGATTATATATATCTTTTGCATTGAGAGGTTCCGTTTTATAAAGGTTTTCAAGAAGAAAGTTGATTGTGTAAAGATTTAAGTTTATTTTTTGCATAAGGGTTTCAGAGTGAAAAAGGTCTATAACCCTCACGCCGTGTCTTGCAATCTTGTCAGTATAAGCTGGACCTATCCCCCTGCCAGTAGTTCCGATTTTTTTATCTTTCTCGAACTGTTTCTCGATAGCTATGTGGTAGGGCATTATCAAATGAGCAGCTTTTGAGATAAAAATATTATCGTTTATCTCAAATCCATTTTTTCTTAGATTGTCCAGCTCGAAAATAAAAACAGCAGGGTCAATAACTACCCCATTTCCAATAACGCATTTTTTCCCTGCGTGAAGAATTCCAGAAGGGATTATATGAAGTATATATTTTTTACCCTCAATAACTATGGTATGGCCGGCGTTATTGCCGCCCTGAAATCTGACTACCATATGGGCTTTTTTAGTGAGAAAATCTACGAGTTTCCCTTTACCCTCATCTCCCCACTGAATACCCAAAACTACAAGTGTGGACATTTATCCGCCTCATGACCCCATGATTCATTATTATGATTAAAAACGCCTTAATTTTCAGAGAGCGCTGTATAAAATCATTTCATGGGTTGGGTTTTTGATAAAAATTTAAATATATAGAACCTTGACATCAAGAATGTTTGGCAGTTCCTTTAATTCTGCAACTATCTTTTCAGTAACAGGCGAATCAATATTCACAACGGATATCGCTAGCCCGCTCGGGGTTTCCCTGCCAAAGTGCATCCTTCCAATATTAATGCCATTCCGCCCTAAAAGGGAACCTATGTTGCCTATTACGCCAGGTCTGTCATTATTATATAGAAAGAGCATATTACCTTCAGGCATTATTTCGACTGTAAAGCCATTTACCTTGACGATTCTTGGATCCCTTCTGCTAAATAGAGTTCCTGCTATGTTGAAGGTTTTCTTAGAAGACTTTATATTCAAGACTATCATACTGTAATAATCTCCAGCATCCTCGCTTTTTGTCTCCTTGACCTCGATTCCGCGTTCCTTAGCGATGATAGGAGCGTTAATAAAGTTTGCGGAATCATGGAGAATTGGGGACAGCAACCCTTTGATAGCAGCAACAGTCAATGTAGAAGTAGTCAGCTTAGATGCCTCTCCTCTATATTCAAGCACAACCTCTTTGATGCTTCCTTCAAACATTTGAAATGCAAAGCTGCCCATTTTCTCAGCAAGATGTATGTAAGGCCTGAGGATGCTCACCTGATCTGCAGGGATTGACGGAAAGTTTACAGCGTTTCTAATGGTTCCGTTGATGAGATAATCCCTTATTTGCTCTGCCACGGCTACAGCAACATTTTGTTGAGCCTCTTCTGTAGATGCGCCAAGATGTGGAGTGCAAACGACTTTCTCATGACCAACGAGAGGATTGTTCTCAGGAGGCTCTTTCTCAAAAACATCTATTGCTGCCCCTGCTACCTTCCCGCTGTTTAGTCCTACGAGAAGGTCTTTTTCATTTATGATACCGCCTCGCGCACAATTGATTATATAAACTCGATCTTTCATTAGAGATAGAGTTTTAGCGTTGATAATATTCTTAGTCTCTGAAGTCAATGGTGTATGAACAGTGATAAAGTCGGACCTCTTAAAAAGCTCAAGAATTTCCACCTTCTCTACCCCCATTTCCTCTGCCTTTTCATCACTGAGAAATGGGTCAAAGGCTATTACATTCATCCCCAATCCCTGGCACCTGCGAGCAACTTCACTGCCAATTCTACCAAGTCCTAAAACACCTAAGGTTTTGTTAAAAAGTTCCACGCCCATGAATTTTTTCTTTTCCCATTTGCCAGAGGTCATCGAAGCGGTTGCCTGCGGGATTTTTCTTGCAACCGCAAACAGCATGGCAATAGTGTGCTCTGCAGTAGTAATTGTATTGCCCCCGGGGGTGTTCATCACGACAATACCATATTTTGTGGCAGCATTTTTATCAACATTGTCCAGCCCTGAACCTGCACGGCCTATTACCTTTAGATTGTTAGCATGTGCTAAAACATCTGCTGTAACCTTTGTGGCGCTTCTTATTACAAGGGCATGATAGTCGCCTATTATAGACTTAAGTTCATCAGGACTAAGCCCTACTTTTACATCTACTTGGAAACCAGCATTCTTAAGAACGTCCACCCCTTTTGTTGATATATTATCACTAACAAGAACCTTCATTAATCCTCCCTTTTTATTGAAAATCCCTTTAAAAGCTGGATGCTCTTATGACATCACTTTTATCTACAATTCAAATAACTTATATTCGGTTATATCAAGGCTGTTTCGCTTATAATTCAGTCTCGCTTTATTGTCTTCAGTAAATTCTATAAATACATCTATCGTATTATTTTTGAATACACTCTCACTATCATCAAATACGGTTTTAATTACTGAAAATGGAATTATAACAATTCCACCCATGGGCATTAAAAGATATCCATCAGATTTTTGTAAAGCCTCTTTAAATCTATCTCTGAATGTAACCTGCCAGCCTCTATGTTTCTTGCTGCCTGATCTTATAAAAAATCTGCTATTGTTTATTTCTGATTCATAAGCGCCCCATTTTTGAATAACAAACCCATTCTTAGTAAGTATCTTCTTGAGTTCATCAGATAAAACTTCCTCTTCATTCCTTTTTTCTATAAATTTTCCGATTAAGTTTTTGCGATTTAGAAAAAAGTTTAATTCTTCAATCAGTGTTCTGTAATCTGCGCCTGCAAATTCATTGTTCAGCGTTTGCAAAGATTCCAATGAGCGCGGAAATTCCCACGAGCGGATTTGCCTGATAGTTCTTGCTCTGACAATTGAACTGCCATTTATTAGCTCTTCATAATATCCAACATCTCTATTATCAATCATTTTTTAAGGGTAATAATAGTTTCTCTTAATTTATAACTGCGAATTTGTCCTGATCTCCGTTCTCTGGCTTTTTCTATCTTCTCTATCTGTAATCCCAAATCCTCGCCAATTTTTGCGATTAGCAAATCTGTAGGTATATAAACGTCTGCAATTAAGCTATCACCAACCACTAAAACTATTCTCCCATTAATGTTGAGTTCCTCAACTACACCTTTCATTACTTTATACATGTCATCGAAGTATTTATGCACAATATAAGGCATATCCAATCGACGATAGGTTCCACGCTTGCATATCTGCTTTTCAATATTTTCTTTTATTTCTTCAATCCATGGGTTGGTATATATCGGAGTAAATTCACGTATTAGCCCTTTTGAAACATTATCACAGACAACCATTGAATCTTTTATTCTCTTAAGTTCTTTTTGATTGTGGACAAAATCAAGCCATCCCATCTCAATTTTATAATTGATAACATAATCTAACCCGTTCATATATGGAGGCGATGTAATCACAAGATCAAATTGTCTTTGATGTCTGAAATCCATCGCATTAGCAAGATAAATATCTGATTTAGTCTCAAGAAAATCACTAAATTCCAATTGAATATACGATAAATCTTCTGCAATGTTATGGACTTTTTGATTCATTAAAACAAATGGTGCAGAAGGTTCCACTTTTTTCTCACTTGTATAACCAAGGCAAGGACTACGTTTTAAATGACTACAATCAATTAGTATCGATGAAAAAGCCAGCCACAATAGATTTTTTATCTGTATATCATCTATTGTATTGATTTCTAATGCATCAATCCCTCCCTTAATAATCTCAAGATTTTTTAGCACTGCAGGATGAAACTGGTTGTCAGATTTTAAGAAGGAAGGCGCTTTTATATATTTGTTTTTGGGTAAATTATTAAAAGTCTTCAACAGCTTTTCAGGTCTTACTTGCCAGCTATTCAATTTCACAGAGGATATGAATTGTAATGACGGATTCAGTTCGGTTCCATAAGATTCATATCCATTGAACTTTGCTTGTACTAAAACAGTTCCACATCCTGCAAAAGGGTCTAAGACAATAGGGTTTTCATATTCATGCTTATAACCTTCAAAAACAGACTGTACGAATGAAGCTGAAAACCCTTGAACATATGGCGCCCATCTATGAATTGACTCGTTGATATTTGGACTGAATTGAATAGGAAGACTTTTGTTTTCTATTTGTATATCAAGCTCTTTCAAAAATGGTATCGAATCTATATCGCAATTTCCATCTCTTTTAGGAGAATTAAACACGTTAGCCTGTCTTGCAGTTAGTTTTCTTTCTTCTATTTCAACGTTGAATAACGCTTTATTATTTATTGGTTCCATTTTTTTCTTTCTGATCTGATATCAAAATATAAATAAACTACATCAACAATTCCTGTGCCTTCGCCACTCCCTTTCCGAGCTCTATGGGATGACCGAGAGACTTCAGCACCATCTCCAAAGCTGCGATACCCGTAATTATATCGAATGTATCCGAATATCCAAGGTGTGCGAGCCTGAATATCTTGCCCTTAGCCTTGTCCTGACCGCCGGCGCCGGTGATTCCGTATCTCTCTCTCAGGGTTTTATAAATCAACTGCCCGTCTATCCCGGAAGGCGCCTCTATCGCCGTAACGGAATTGCTCGGAGATTCCTTCGAATAGATATTCAAACCCGAAGCCTTGACCGCCTCTCTTGTCGCATTTGCAAGACGCTCATGTCTCTTGAAAACGTTCTCGAGCCCCTCTTTCTGGAGCATCTTGACCGCTTCGCTGAGGCCGATTATAAGTGTCACAGCGGACGTGAAGTTCGTCTGATTCTTTGCGAGATTTTCCCTCTCCTTTTTGAAATTAAAGTAGAAACGGGGCATTTTCGACGCCTCATTTCTCTTCCACGCCTTTTCGCTGATGCTGACGAAAGCTAGCCCCGGGGGGAGCATGAGGCCTTTTTGAGAGCCGCCTATCATGAGGTCTATTCCCCACTCATCCGTCTTTAGATCGTGAGCAACAAGGGCGCTGATTGCATCGACAACGAAAAGGGCGTTTTCAAAGCCTTTTACTATCTTTCCAATACCTTCAATATCGTGATATACGCCTGTTGACGTCTCGCATGCCTGAACAAAAACACCCTTGATTTCAGGGTCTTTTTTAAGCGCATTTTCTATGGCGTCGAGCTTCACGGCATAACCCCATTCAACGATTATCTCCTCAACTTCAAGACTGTACGCCTGGCATATCTTAGTCCATCTCTCGCCGAACTTGCCGCCGTTGACGACTATAACCTTATCCCCTTTATTGAAGAAATTATTAACAGAACCAACCATGCCTCCGGTCCCTGTGGAACAGAGTATAAGGACATCGTTCTTTGTCTGGTAAAGCCACTGGAGACCTTTTTTTGCAGAGTCTATAATAGGCACAAAATCGGCAGACCTGTGGTGAATAATCGGCATAGACATCGATGAGAGAATCTCAGCCGGTACAGGTGTGGGTCCCGGAGCCAAAAGGTAACGCTTCAACATTATAAATAACCTCCAAATCTAAAATATTTCAAAATAAAATGATTGTCAATAGATTGTATTTAACCGAAAAATAGAGATAGAAAGTTGTCATCTCGAGCAGAGCGAGAAATCTTATCGTTAAACTTTAAGATTCCTTACACCCTCTGGGTGTTCGTCATGACAGATAAATAGAGTGGTTTGCAGATCTATCTCTATTTTTCTGATTTAATCGT
>JBBIIV010000084.1:3793-8514 GCA_037446295.1 Nitrospirota bacterium | reverse complement strand
AGGGGATTCAACCTGTTTCGTTGCGAATGGAAGGGGAAGGAGAGATTTGATGCAACGGACACTAACAGGGATACTACACGATTTTATCGCTAAAGAACAGCCTTCAGGCATGTCCGGGAAGCAGAGATAGAATTTTTATATTAACCCGGAAGCTCTTCAGTCTTTTCTCCGATGTCTTCATCACTCTTCGCCATCATGATTAAGCTTTTTTACGATGGAGAAAATCGCTCTAATCAATTATCAGCGATAGATATATATTGCAAAAATGTCGCAATTAAGTTTTTAATCAAAAATAAATTTATTATTAGACTTGACAAAATATCAGGTATTATATATGATAATGAGAATCAATATAAAAGAGATGAGCAGAATGAAAAAAGCTATATTCGCTTTCATTGCAATGACTCTTTTCATTGCCTCGTCGGTATCATCAGAGGAGGTTACCTACAGAAGGCATATCAAGCCTATTTTTGATTCCAAGTGCATAGCATGTCACGGGCAGAATTCAGCGCCTGAATATTATGCATTTAAAGAGGAACAGGGCAAATGGCTTGCAAAGGGGCATGGCGCGAGAATGGATACATACAGCCATCTGGTCTTTTATACGGCATGGACTGATACCGGCGCATTGATGAGAAGACTTGACGACGGAAAAAATACGAAAGAAGGCAAGCAAGGCAATATGTATAAATATCTTGGTTCTACTGAAGATGAAAGGCAGAAAAACCTCCAGCTTTTCAAGGCATGGGTCTGAAACTGGACATTAAAGAGATGGCCTGACATAACCAAGGAGGACATGAACGGTATAAAGGTTAAATATTAATAAGCAAGGTAGAGAAGCGGAGATTTTTTCTCCGCTTCTTTTCGGCTTTATATATGAGAATAAGTCGCAATATTATGGAGGTATTATGTGTGTAGCATTAGTCGGGGGTATGGACAGACTTGAAAGGCAATATATTTATGAGGCTGAAAAGCTCGGTATAGATTTAAAGGTATTTACTAAACCCGAAAAAGGGATGATCTCTAAAATCAGAAATATGAATGCTGTCGTGATTTTTACAAACAAGGTGTCTCACAAGGCGAAAAATGAGGTGATGAGTATAGCAAAGGCAAAGAATATTCCTGTTTTCATGTATCACTCATGCGGGATTTGCACGTTGAGGGATTGTCTGAGTTGCTTAAAGACAAAAAATTAAAAGAGGAAACATTTAATGAAAAAGATGTTTGGTTTTAAGAGGTT
This sequence comes from Nitrospirota bacterium, assembly GCA_037446295.1. GTDB lineage: Bacteria > Nitrospirota > Thermodesulfovibrionia > Thermodesulfovibrionales > Dissulfurispiraceae > DYHD01. Next base: position 7,274 of record JBBIIV010000084.1, on the reverse strand, counting down.
AATGATTGCTGTTTTAGCAGCAGCAATGCTTTGCGTAAATGCCGGCATGGCATTTGCGCAGGAACTGGTGGTCTATTCAGGGAGGGGTGAAAGGCTTATAAAACCCGTGCTTGATGAATTCACTAAAAAGACAGGCATTAAGATTACGCTCCATTCAGCAGGGACTGTTGAGCTTTTGAATAAACTTTTAGCTGAAGGCGAAAGAACACCTGCTGATGTTTATTTAACTGTTGATGCTGGAACGCTTGAAAGGGCAAGGATTGCCGGACTTCTTCAGCCCATAAAATCGGATTTAATAACCAGAAACATCCCTGCTGAAATGAGGGCGTCGGATAACAGTTGGGTTGGTCTCTCTTTGAGAATGCGGGTAATCGCATATAATCCGCAAAAAGTAAAACCTGATGAGATAAAGACATTTGAAAGCCTTATGGATCCAAAGTGGAAGGGAAGGCTCGGAATAAGGACAGGCTCAAATGTCTATCCGCAGTCCCACACTGCCATGATGATAGCAGAAAAAGGAGAGGCGGAAACTGAAAAGTTTTTAAAGGCAGTAGTAGCAAATGCAGGCGACAAGATTTATCCATCAGACAGCCGCGCAGTAGAGGCTGTTGCAAAAGGTGAGGTTGATGTAGCAATAGTCAACCACTACTATGTCTATGGACATCTGAGAAAAGCCCCTGATGACAGCAAGACCCTTGCCTTTGTTGTGCCTTCAAAGACCGCATACAATGTCTCAGGTGGAGGCATTTTAAAGACAAGCAAAAACAAAGAGAATGCCCAGAAACTTATTGAATTTATGGCATCTGACGAAGGACAAAAAATGTTTGCAGAGGAAAACAGGGAGTATCCTGTGAATCCGAAAATATCAGCCCATGAGAGCATGATGAAAAGGGACAAGTTTACACTCTCAACAACCACACTTTCAACAATGGGCAGGCATATGATGCCTGCAATAGATTTGATTGATAAGGTTGGATACAGATAAATGGGAGAGAAAAAATAGGAAATGAAAATGTCATTCCTGCCCCGTATCAAGTACGGGATAAACTCCAGCAGGAATCCAGACGCCGAAAGGAACTGGATGCCCGATTAAAGACTTCGGGCATGACGAAATAAATGGTATTTTAAGAGAAAATAAATGAATGGTAAATTTACATATCAATTCACATATCTGACTCCACTATCTATTGGAATAGCGGCAGCAGCCGCTATTCCAATAGCATTTACGCTTTTTAGCGCCATTACAGTTGATATGGAATTATGGAAGCGTCTGTATGACACAAGGCTGAAGGTCATACTGCCTAATACTATTAAGCTTTTATTTTCTGTTGGAATGCTGACACTACTTATCGGAGTAACCACTGCATGGATTGTGACCCGATATGATTTTAGAGGCAAAAATATCTGGGAGTGGGTATTGATACTGCCCCTTGCAGTGCCGGGATATGTCCTCGCCTATGCTTACGCAAGTATAATGGCGCCCGGAGGCTTGGCGCATAATATCTGGAGCAGTGTTTTTAGCGATGTTTCAAAAATGCCGTCTCTTTATTCATTCTGGGGGGTCTCCTTTATATTAAGTCTTGTTAATTATCCATATGTATATCTATTGACCCGCGCAAGCCTTCTTAACCAGAATGTCAAGTATCATGAAGCAGCAAGGGTTATGGGGGTATCAAAGATTAAAAGGCTCTGGTCAATAAATATTCGTATGGCATACCCTGCAATTATAGCAGGGCTTGCTCTGGCATTAATGGAGGTTATGGCTGACTTCGGCACAGTGGCGCTTCTAAGGTATCCAACATTTACAGAAGCAATTTACAGACAGATGACTGCGAGATTTGACCCTTCAGGCGCAGCAGCCTTAGCCTTTGTTTTAGTAGCTATTACCTTTTTGCTTATGAATCTTGAAAGACATTTCAGAGGCAGGAGGTCTTTTGAGCAGACAAAGGGCAGTTTCAGATCTCAACTGCCGAAAAGACTGAATCTCCGGGCATCTCTCGCTGTAACTGCTTTAATGCTTATTATTATCAGTTTTGCCTTTTTTATCCCCTTTGCCATGCTTATAAGCATGGCTTTTGATGCAATTTCAAAGGGCGGACTTGACAGCCGATTCATAAGATTCACATCAAATACTATTTTAGTGTCTGCATTAGGAGCGACTGCTGCCTCTATCCTTGCTGTGCCTGCTGCATATCTGCATGCACGGAGACCTAATGCATTAAGCAGGGCTGTTTATTATGTGTCTTCTTTAGGCTACAGCCTTCCAGGTCCTGTTATTGCAGTCGGCATCTTATTAACAGTGGCCATGTTTTTTAATTGGCTTTATGGAAGTTTATTACTTTTACTTATGGCATATGTTGTGCGCTTTATGCCCATATCGCTCCAGTCTCAGGATTCATCTATATCACTGATATCAAAATCAATGGATGATGCAGCAAAGACCCTCGGCGCCGGCACATGGAGAACATTTAAGGATATTCTGCTTCCGCTCATGAGGCGCGGCATTTTAGCTGGATGGGTGGTGGTATTTGTTGACTGTATGAAGGAGCTTCCAGCTACGATGATGCTGAGGCCTCTTGCCTTTGACACATTGGCTGTAAGGGTATGGGTAGAGGCGTCAGAGTCTCTCTGGGAAATGGCAGCGCTGCCGTCTCTTTTGATCGTAGCTGCAGGGGTAATACCGCTTATGATAATTATCAAAAAGATGGGAGTCAGAAATGGCGTTGAGATTACATAAAGAAGACATATGCGTAAAAGAGACAGGGGCGTCTCATGTCTTGCTTAAAGAGATTTTTAAAACTTTTGGCAAAACCTTTGGAGATGTAACAGCAGTCGCAGATCTGACACTTGAGATTAAAAAGGGGGAGTTTTTCTCCTTGCTTGGACCTTCTGGCTGCGGAAAGACGACTATATTAAGACTTATAGCCGGCCTTGAAAGACCTGACAAGGGCAATATCATCATAGGTAATAATATCGTTGCTGGAGAGCAATGGGTATCACCAGAGAAGAGAAAGATAGGTCTTGTGTTTCAGGACTACGCCCTGTTTCCACATATGACGGTTTTTAAAAATATTGCATTTGGATTAACAGGCTGCTCAAAAAGTGAAATTAAACAAAAGGTGATGGAACTTCTAAATATTGTCGGATTAATAGATACAGCGAATAGATACCCTCATGAACTTTCAGGCGGACAGCAGCAGAGGATTGCGCTTGCGAGGGCTTTGGCGCCTTCTCCAGAGGTGATGCTTCTGGATGAGCCGTTCTCAAACCTTGATGCAGATTTAAGAGTAGAACTTCGCACAGAGACAAAAAGAATACTCAAAGAAAAAGGAACAACAACAATCCTTGTCACTCACGATCAGGAAGAGGCATTCTCGCTTTCAGACAGGGTTGGTGTATTAAATCACGGCAGACTTGAACAGGTTGACACACCTGAGGAGATATACCATAAACCTTTAACGCGCTTTGTTGCAAATTTTGT
>JBBIIV010000084.1:0-3693 GCA_037446295.1 Nitrospirota bacterium | reverse complement strand
AATGGTATTAAGCAGTATCAAGAGGTTTATTAATATGTCGCCAAAACTTGAGGACATAGGGGTAAAGAATATCCACTTCTACAATTCGCAGGGCAATGATGAACTTACCACGCCAATGATCGCCCTTGTGCCGTTTGTTGATGTAGTGGTCTTAGGCAAAGACGCCAATTGTTCTCCGCATATGAACAAGGTTGTCGAAGAGGCATTGGCAAGGCATATTCCTGTTGTTTCGGATGATTGCCTGAATGAAATGAAAAATTTTTGCTATTAAAGTGAGATTGAGTTTCAATATTAACAAGGAGGATGTATGAAAATTCAAGATTTAAAGATGCTTTTAGTTTTTGTTTTTGCCGTATTCACTATTCACTTTTCACTATCCACTAATATTTATGCAGCGCACCCATTGATTACAGATGACACAGGCACACAAGGCGCAGGGAAATTTCAGCTGGAGATTAACAGCGAGTTTGCTTATGACAAAGAGAGGGAGGAAGGAGTAACAATAAAAGAAACAGGAGGCGAAGTAGCAACAATACTGTCATATGGAATAACCGAGAATATTGACATTGTACTTGGCATCCCATATCAATGGTTCAGGGCAAAAGAAGACGGAAGTATCATAGCAAAGGAAGATGGGTTATCAGATGTTTCTCTTGAGATGAAATGGAGATTTTTTGAAAAGGACGGATTAAGCCTCGCTTTAAAGCCGGGCATTACACTTCCAACAGGCGATGAAGATAAGGGGCTGGGCGCGGGCAGGATTACATATTCAGCCTTTTTCATTACGACAAAGGAACTCGATCCCTGGGCTTTTCATCTAAATTTAGGATATATAAGGAATGAAAACAAACATGACGAAAGAAAGAACTTATGGCATGCATCGCTCGCGTCAGAGGTTGAAGTGCTCAAGGACACTAAGTTGGTTGCCGACATAGGTGTTGAACGAAATCCCGACAGGGAATCGAACACTCATCCAGCATTTATACTTGGCGGTGTTATCTATTCGATATCAGAAAATATCGATATAGATTTTGGCGTTAAGGGCGGACTTAATAAGCCGGAAACAGATTTAACCTTTCTTGCAGGAATAGCATTGAGGTTTTAGATGAAATTCAGAATTATCCATGAACTGCCTGATAGATTGAGAATCAATCTGATGATTCCTAAAGGCTCGCCCTTTAATATGGATAGCATTAATGGAATTAAGGGGGTTGTCTCTGCTTTTTTTAACATCAGAACAGGCAATCTCCTTGTCAGGCACAATGGGGACGGAGTTGTAAAAAAAGAAGTGCTAAAGGCTATAGAGAGTGCACCGTTCAGTCTTTATCTAAAAAAGGCTGTAGATAAAGGCAATGTATTTGAGGTTGCAAAAAAGAAAAAGGCAGTTGTGGCGGCAGCGGTGAGACTTATTATCTCACCGCTATTCCCATTGCCAATAAAAGCTGCCTTTGCCTTATATGGAGCAGCGCCATTTTTTAAAAAAGGCATTAAAGCCCTTTTAAGCAGCCGTTTAAATGTTGATGTCTTAGATGCAACAGCCGTAGGCGCTGCAATGGGTATTGGCGATTACAGGACAGCAGGCGCAATTTCCTTTTTATTAAAGGTTGGCGATTATCTTGAAGAATGGACAAAAGATAAATCAAGAAAAATGCTTACTCATGCCTTTCAGGTTGGCGATGAATATGCATGGGTAAGAATGAACGACTCTGAATATATGGTTAAGGCATCAGATCTCAAAGAGGTAGATATTGTTGTGGCAAGGATAGGCAACCGCATCCCTGTTGACGGCGTAGTTATTGATGGCGAAGCAATGATCAATCAGGCATCAATGACAGGCGAACCTTTACCTGTAATGAAAAGACGAGGTTTGACAGTTTATGCAGGCACAGCGGTTGATGAGGGTATGATTGCTGTAAAGGCAACAGGAGTTGGCGGTGAGACAAGGGTTGCAAGGATTGTAAAAATTATAGAAGAGTCGGAGAAACTTAAGGCAGATATTCAGAGCCATGCAGAGCAGCTTGCTGACAGGATTGTGCCGTATTCATTCTTATTAAGCTGGATAACCTATGCCTTAACAGGGAATCCGCTTCGGGCTGCCTCTGTTTTGTTAGTTGATTATTCCTGTGCCATAAAGCTCTCAACGCCGCTGGCAATAATGTCAGGCATGATGAGGTCAGCTAAGCAAGGGGCTCTGATAAAAGGAGGGAAATTTATAGAGAAATTGTCAAAAGCAGACACATTTGTTTTTGACAAAACAGGAACGCTTACAAAAGCTGAGCCCTCCATAATAGATGTAATACCCTTCAATGGCTTTAATCGCGATTTTATATTGAAACATGCCGCCTGCGTTGAAGAACATTTTCCGCATCCTGTTGCTACATCTGTTGTAAAAAAGGCTAAAGACGAGGGTCTTGTACATGCAGAAGAACATAGCAAAGTTCAATACATCGCAGCCCACGGCATAGCCGCATATATTAATGGCAAGAGGATACTCGTAGGCAGCAGGCATTTCATCATAGAAGACGAAGGAATTAATGACTCTTGCTGCATAGAAATTATAAATAGAGCTTCATCCAACGGTCATTCAATTCTTTATGTAGCGATAGATGACAAGTTGGCTGGATTAATAATTATTGATGACCCTATCAGAGAAGAATCTCCTGATTTTATAAAGATGCTTAAAGTTTCAGGTGTTAAAAAAATAGTTATGCTTACAGGCGATGCCGATACATCTGCAAAAAATGTTTCTAACAAGCTTGGCATAACAGAATACTACAGCCAGATATTGCCTGATAAAAAGGCAGAGATAGTCAAATGGTTGAAAAACTCCGGAAATATAGTAGCGATGGTCGGAGACGGCATTAACGACTCTGCAGCGCTTGCACATGCAGATGTGGGTATATCAATGAAGCACGGCGCAGACATCGCAAAAGAAGCCTGCGATATTTTGCTGCTGAATGGAAGCCTCATGTCTATACTTGAAGCAAAGAAAATAAGCGAAAAGGCGATGAACATAATCAGAAAGAATTTTAGATACATAGTAGGCATTAATACTGCGCTGATAGGATTAGGGCTTTTAGGAGCGCTACAGCCGTCTATGTCTGCGCTTATGCATAATGCTACAACAGTGGCATCTGCAACAAACAGTCTGAGGCTTCTTTCAGATAGGACAATATTGCGAAAGGGCCGGCATAAAAAATTGTCACGAGGTGAGATATGATTGCAAGCATAATTGATGGCCGCATAAGAATACGAAACTTAAGACTTAAAGAAGGCGCATTTGCCGGTGAATTAAAGAGGCATTTATTGGCAGTAAATGGATTAAGGGAGATTTTGATAAATCCAAGGGTCGGCAGCGCCCTGCTTGTTTACGACACATCAATTACAAGCGCTGAAAGAATCATTAAGCGAATTAGCAGGCTTCTTAATATAAGTCAAAAGACAGAAGTCCCAAAGGGAAAAGTGTCTGGTGTAAACATAATCAGAGAGTTTTCTCTAAATAAATTGAACACAAGGGAAGCTGTCAGAATTGGACTGATTGCCGCTTTATCAGCAAGCCTTATTGCCCTTGTATTTGGCAGCAAGGCATTGCATGCAGCCTTTGGATTGGTGTTTTTGAGCTTTGCTGCCATACACATTTTTAAATACAAAAAACTTTTATTTGCTTAGGAGGAAGAAAGATGGCTCCATTAA
>JBBIIV010000083.1:0-8612 GCA_037446295.1 Nitrospirota bacterium | reverse complement strand
ATGACAGGTAAATAGAGCGGACTGCAGGTCTATCTCTATTTTTATGTTTTTTGAAGTCAATTGACAGAAAAAGACTTTTCTGATATTCTCATAAAACGATGAAGAGATTAGCGCTCGTAATATTTTTGCTGTTATCTTGCCCTGCATTTGCATATGATGGTTTTGATATAAAAGGCTTACAACCGCTGCCCCCATTCGGTGTTTTTTCTACATTTAGCACAGAAAGTCTCAAACGTAATCAGTTTGGCATAGGGATTGGGATCGAGAAATCTTCTGAACCCAGTTTTAATCGCTCCTATCTTCAGCTTGCTTATGGCTTGCACGATAAATTCGAGCTTAATTTGACCATCCCCTATGTCTCCAATTTTTATGACACTTCCGGTTTTGAGGATTTTAGTTTTGGAATAAAACATCGCTTGAGGGGAGAAAGCAGGTATTTGCCTTCCTTTGCTTATATCCTTATGGTTTCAGCAAATTCAGGGAAAAACGAATTTTCCACAGAAGGCGGGCTTGGCTGGGGACTTATTCTTACGAAAAAAATTGGGCCCTTTAAGGGGCACTTAAATTTTCTTCATACAAAACCAGGCTCCTCACGATTTAAAGACCAATACATACTAACCATTGGGAGTGAACTCGCGGTAACGCATAATTCTAAGATTTTAGCTGAAATTGCCGGCAGAAAAAATTTTGTAAAAAATAAACTCGACTTACTCGAATGGAGATTAGGCTATAGGGTGGCAACAACCGATAATATCTTCACCACTATTGGCGCAGGCTTTGATATAAAAAACAGAACCCCCGATTACAGACTCATGCTTTTAATTAGTATTATCCTGCCGAAGGAAGAAAAGACCATTCAAAGAGTGTATGAATGATCGCTAAGTTTTTGCCCGCCAGGCTATGCTTAAATTTATAGAAAAAAAGATTTTATCAAATGAAAGGCTAAACAGGGTTGAGGCTCTGGAGTTGTTCATCACTGATGACATTTTTACAGTCTTCAGGCTTGCAAATCTGATGGCTGAGAGAATCAACGGCAGGAGGGTTTTTTTTATCTTCAACCGTCATATAAACCCAACCAATATATGTATTAATAGGTGCAAATTCTGCGCCTTCAGCCGCTCAAAAGGAGAGGCAGGCGCCTATGAATTGACAATTGAAGAAATTATACGGAAGATTGAGAATACGCAATATGAGAACAAAAAGCCCTTAAGTGAAGTGCATATAGTAGGAGGTCTTCACCCCGACTGGACACATGAATATTACTTAAAAATGATTTCCTCGATAAAAAACAACTTTCCTGCGATTGCGATTAAGGCTTTTACGGCTGTGGAAGTTGACTATATGTCAAAAATTAGCGGACTCGATATTGACAAAACCCTCCTCGCGCTCAAAAACAGCGGTCTTGATATTATGCCTGGTGGAGGCGCTGAGATTTTTTCAATAGGCATACGGCAGAGGTTATGTCCAGAAAAAATATCTGGGGAAAGATGGCTTCAAATAATGGAATCTGCCCATAAGATTGGCATTAAAACGAATGCCTCAATGCTATATGGGCATATAGAAACCTTTGAAGACAGGGTTGACCATCTTATGAGATTAAGGGCTTTACAGGACACCACAAGAGGATTTCAGGCATTTATTCCTCTTGCTTATCACCCAAAAAATACTGAAATTGGAGGGAGTATTTCATCAGGTATTGATGATCTTAGAACTATAGCTGCAAGCAGGCTTATTCTGGATAATTTTGCTCATATAAAGGCTTATTGGATAATGCTTGGTGAAAAAATCTCTCAGGTTGCCCTGCTATGCGGCGCTGATGACATTGATGGAACTATAATTGAAGAAAAGATTACTCATTCCGCAGGCGCTGCGAGCAGTGAGGGTATGGGGATTGAACAACTGATACATCTCATCAAAAAGGCGAATAAGCTACCTGCAGAAAGGGATGCCTTCTACAATATCGTGAACAGCGGTTAAGCTTCAAGTAATATATTGGAAAATAATGAAAAAGCCTTTCTTGACTTAATCGGTTTGTAAGTTTTATCTTGTTAATATAATTTTATTTTTAAGGGAGAGGGAGTTAAAATGCCTATTTATGAATACAAATGCCTTCGATGCGGGCAAGAATATGAGATAATGCATAAATTTAGTGATGAGCCGCTCAAAAAATGTCCGGATTGCAATGGAGAAGTCAGGAGGCTGATATCTAATACATCATTTATCCTAAAGGGCACAGGATGGTATGTGACGGATTATGCTTCTTCGGAAAGAAAAAAAGCCCTTGAATCAGAAAAAGATACAAATGGCAAAAAAACAGTTGAGACAACTACTAAAAAAGGCAACGGGGCTAAACCAGTCCCAACAACGAGCTCTGACGGAAAAGAAACGTCTGCCAAAAATTAGCATACGAGATAAATTTATAGCGTAAAAAAAGTGGGAATCTGATATAAATCGTTGTTTAACCTAAAAAGGTATTTCGTTTCAAAATAGCAGGTATTTATGCCTGCTAAACAAAATTTCAATTGCAGTTTTCGGGTTAATAATGGCACAAACCTGAAATTGTTATTAGAGTTTTGCGGCAGTCAGAAACATTTGCCTTATGGTAATTTTGGGTTTATTATCCTGCCTTTCAGATCATAATCATATGCCTCAGTGATCTGTATATCCACAAAATCTCCAGGAGAAATAGAGAGCGCAGTTTTTTTAGTGCGCACAGAAACATTCTGAGCAGAATCAATTCTGTTGATTATTACAACTCCGTCAATCTCTGGGGCATGGCAGTATAACCTTGCTATCAGAACATTCCCATCTACTTCATCAATTAGCGCCTTGAATCTTTTGCCTATTAATTCCTTATTTTTCTCAAGGGATATAAGAGCCTGCCGAGTCATTATCTCATCATATCTTCTGTTTTTTGTCTTTTCAGGTATATGTCCCTTAACCATTTCAGCAGGCGTTCCTTCTTCCTTTGAGTATTTAAAAACCCCGAGTCTCTCAAATCTTATCTCCTCAATAAAATCCAACAAAGACTGAAATTCCTCTTCTGTTTCAGATGGAAATCCCGTTATAAAAGTCGTTCTAAGCGCAACGCCTGGGATACTGCGCCTGATATTGTTCAGCAGTTTAGTATATTCTTTTTTTGTTCCCCTTCTGCCCATTAATCTGAGCATCCTGTCTTCGGAATGCTGTAAAGGTATATCAAGATATTTGCAAATCTTATCGTTTTCTCCTATTAATTCCAGCATTTCATCGCTTATAGAGGTTGGGTAAAGATATAGAAGCCTTATCCAGAAATCCCCATCTATAGACCCCAAGTCTTTTAAGAGCGCAGTGAGATTAATATTATGTCCCCTGAGATCCCTCCCATAACTGGTTAAATCCTGAGCCACAAGTATTAGCTCCTTGATGCCTTTTTTTATAAAGCCTTGCGCTTCTTTAAGAATAATATCTCTTGGTATGCTTTTAAACCTCCCTCTTATAGAAGGAATTACGCAGAAAGTGCATCTCTTATCGCAGCCTTCTGCTATCTTGATATATTTAAAAGACTGGGCAGTTTTGGATGCATACTCTTGATTTAAGAAATGATTCACTTGGCTGGTCTTTTGAATACGAGGCAAATTCTTGCAGTAACTTATAATCTCACCGCTTTGTCCCACCCCCCATAAGGCGTCTATCTCAGGGATTTCTTTTACAAGTTCATCCCCATATCTCTCAGAAAGACAACCAACGACCACTAGTTTCTTTGCCGATGAATCTTTACATTCAAAGATGAAATCAGTCTTCATTTTAGCAAGGGCAAGAATCTCATCTATCGATTCTTCCTTTGCATCTTTTACAAATCCGCAGGTATTAACTATAAATATATCCGCATCGTCTGGATTATCTACAATTCTAAATCCATTAGATAAAAAGTCTCCTTGTAGATGTTCTGAATCAACCTGATTTTTTGGACAGCCTAATGTCGTGAGATAGATATTGTGCATTATTATTTCTCTTTGCATTCATCTATCTGCAAGGGTCCGCCGAAAACTTGATAATACTCCCTCAATAATTTGCACGCTTCAATTGGCTTATCTACAAGCTGGAAAAATGCAAAATCTTCCCTGTTTAATGCTCCACTGTTGATAGGGGCATTTTTCATCCATTCAATAAGTCCATGCCAGTATTCCCTCCCAAAAAGGATTATCGGAAAGCTGCCGATCTTGCCTGTTTGGGCAAGCGTCATTGCTTCAAACAACTCATCTATTGTGCCAAAACCGCCGGGAAAAATTATAAAAGCGATGGCATATTTAATAAACATCAGCTTCCTTATGAAAAAATATCGGAAAGAGAGGCTGATATCCAAATAGTCATTCGGGCGCTGTTCTGCTGGGATTTCTATATTGAGACCGATAGATTTGCCTTTGCCAAGCTTGGCACCTCTGTTTGCTGCCTCCATTATGCCTGGACCGCCCCCGGTAATAATTGAGAAGCCAGATTCAGAAAGCATCCTGCTCAAATCAAATGCCTGCTGGTAATAATATGCGCCTTCCTTAAAGCGAGCGCTGCCGAAAATACTCACGGCAGGACCTATGTCGTAAAGTGTCTCAAAGCCTTCAACGAGTTCTGATTGTATCCTAAAGACCCTCCATGTTTCTGACTTCTTTAAATCTTCTATCATTATGCCAACCCCTATTTGAAATTTAAAATTTGCAATTCCCTATAGCTTGTTGCTGCAGGTCATCCTACTTCTGGGTCATTCTGGCTTTTCCAAAATCTATCTTTCGGATTGACTCCCAACCTGTGTGCCTTAACACAAACAAGCAAGAATGACCGCAAGATAAGTATTCTGTTTAGAATACCCTCTGGTCAATGCTGCATGGCTATTCACAGTTTTATTACGCTATTAATCTTTAACAAAAAAGAAAGGGCTTCAGAATGCTATGCTCTGTAGTCCGTCACGGCAGTAACTTACTCATCTACAATCTCGGTGCGGACACAGGCAAGTATCGCTGAATGTGGAACCACGAGGTATCTTTTGGCGTCAACCTCTATCTCTATAGCCGAATCCCTCAAAAAAATAGCATAATCACCTTCAGTTGTCTGAAGAGGAATATATTTAACATCCTTTTTTTTATCTGAAGACCATTCCTCGCTGCAATAGCCCGGCTCATGAACAAAATATCCTGGTCCGGTCTTTACAACATATCCGCATTGAACCTTCTCTTTTTCCTTCACAGTAGGAGGTAGATATAGCCCCGATGTGGTTCTTTCATGCCTGCCCTCAGGGTCAATTAAAACCTTGTCTCCGATAAGGATAATATCTTTCTTAGTTTTCATAAAAAATTCGGTGCCTTATATGGTATTATCTTTAACTATCATGATCTGGACTTCAGTCGCCCCAGACTGCCCTTTGATCATAAAGCCTTTTATCTCGGTCTCGCTTCCTATGAGGCTTACTATTATATATACCGCATCCTCATAATAGGCGAGGGATATATCCCTTGAAGAAGGATATGCAGGTGAGGCTGGATGGGAGTGAAAGATAGCGGTTAAAGATAAATTGTTTTGCCTTATATCCTTCATGATTTTGAATTGTTCTTGAGCCCCAAGCTGATAACTATAGGATGATTTCTCAACATTTGCTGCCTTGTATAATTTGCTGACCTTACTTCCGTCTCCGGCAAGAATCCCGCAAGCCTCGTATGGGAAATATGCCCTGCAATGCTCAATCATTTCAGAATAAATTGTCTCTGGTATAAGGAGTTTATTCAAGAATTGCCTGCTTATAATAAGTCTCTATTAAAAAGTTTAAAATATTCATATCCTTTAAATCCACTTTTTAAATTCTATCCCAGAATTTGGCATATCGCTGTATTTTCGAGTTTACAGACTATGATATTATAAAACATGGGCTTTGAGGTGCTAGATATATCTGGAGATATAGGTTTGAGGGCTTACGGCTCAAGCATGAAAGATGCTTTTGTAAATGCGGGCATCGGGATGTTTAGCCTTATTACAGATTTAGTTAAGATTGACCCAAAAAACGATATCGTCTTGAATATAACAGCGGATTCAACTGCGTCTCTGCTCATAAATTATCTGAATGAGCTTATATTTCAATTCGATGCCTACGGCTTTATAGGCTGTAAAATTGAGATATTTGAGCTGACCGATACCGTGATAATGGCAAAAGTCTCAGGGGAGTATTTTGACCCCTTAAAACATTCTAAGGGATTGCTAATAAAAGCCGCAACATATCATAATTTAAGCATAAAAAAGACAGACGGGACTTTCGCCTTAGATGTAATCTTTGATATCTAAATTGCCGCTGGAGGTGTATCTTAATGGCTATCGAAAAAATTAAAAGGATTGACGAAAACAGGCTTGAGGTGCCTTCTAACTATAAAGCGGGGATGAGAACAAAAGGGGTAATCTATTTAAACAGTTTACTGGAAGATGAACTCGAGCTTCAATCGGTTGAGCAGGTAGCGAATGTCGCTACGCTCCCGGGCATTGCAGGGGCATCCCTTGCCATGCCTGATATTCATACTGGCTATGGATTCCCGATAGGCGGTGTCGCAGGATTCGATGTTAAAGAAGGCATCATCTCGCCCGGCGGAGTCGGATATGACATAAATTGCGGCGTCCGCCTGCTCAAAAGCAATCTCACAAGAAAAGACATTGAACCAAGAATAAAAGAGCTTATCAACGCCTTATATAACGAAATCCCCTCGGGAGTCGGCTCAAAAGGAAAACTCCGATTAGACACGGATGAATCTAAAAAGGTTCTAAAGAAGGGCTCTGTTTGGGCGGTGGATGAAGGATATGGGAGCGCATCAGATCTTGAGAGAACTGAATCAGGAGGCTGTCTTGAAGGTGCTGACCCTGATTTGATTAGTCAGAAAGCTTATGAGAGAGGGAAGGCTCAGCAGGGCACACTCGGCTCAGGCAACCACTTCCTTGAGATTCAGTATGTTGAATATGTGTTTGACGAGGATGCAGCTAATACAATGGGAATCTATAAGGATCAGATAACCGTTATGATACATACAGGTTCAAGGGGTTTCGGTCACCAGATATGCACTGACTTTATAGAGGTAATGGAAAAAGCGGCTCGAAAATATAAAATAGACCTGCCTGATAAAGAGCTTGCCTGTGCGCCTTTTCATAGTCAGGAGGGCAGGGATTACTTTTCTGCTATGAAAGCTGCAGCGAACTACGCATGGGCTAACCGCCAATGCATAACTCATTGGACGAGGGAGTTATTCCAGAAGTTTCTGCGTATCCCCCCAACAGAATTAGGAATGAGCATTGTATATGATGTAGCACATAATATCGCTAAGATGGAAGAGCATATTATCAATGGCAAAAAGATGAAGCTTGTCGTCCACCGCAAAGGCGCGACTCGTGCATTTCCACCACAACACCCAGAGCTGCCTGATATTTATCGGAAAATTGGACAGCCTGTCTTAATCCCTGGCGATATGGGAAGGGCATCCTTTATCCTTGTGGGGACCGAAAAAGGCATGGCTGAGGCTTTTGGCTCCACTTGTCATGGCGCAGGCAGGGTCATGTCGCGGCATCAAGCAATCAAAAGGGCAAAGGGGCGCGCTATCTGGCGCGAAATGGAAGATAGAGGAATAATTGTTAGGGCAGCAGGGAGGGAAACCCTCGCAGAGGAGATGTCAGAGGCATACAAGGATGTCTCCGTAGTAGTAGATGTAGTTCATAATGCTGGCATCTCAAAAAGGGTTGCAAAACTGAAGCCGCTCGGTGTAATAAAGGGATAAGGCTCAGGGCTATGGAGAAAAAGTTAAGGATTGGGAAGATACCTTATATCAATCTTTTTCCCATTTACTGGACAATTCAAAACAAGTTTGATTGCTCTGAATACGAGTTTATCGAAGGCGTCCCATCTGAACTAAACAGGATGCTGAGAGAAGGACGCATAGACATCAGCCCGTCCTCATCAATCGAATATATCAGATATCCGCATCTTTATGAACTTATAGAAGGTCACTCCATAAGCTGTGCGGGGTGTATTGCCAGTATTTTACTCTTTTCTACAAAGCCTATTGAGGACATGAATAATCATAAGATATATGTTACCAGCCAATCTGAGACATCAATAGCCCTGCTTCAGATAGTCTTAAAAAAGTTTTACAGAGTTGTGTGCGAGTTGATTACTCTCGATGCGCCTCAAAATGCCCGATGCGAGTCATTTTTTTTGATTGGTGATGACGCCTTAAAAATACACAAAAAATTATCTACCGGCAAAAGTTCATTTTTGGTGTATGACCTTGGTGAGCTCTGGACTGCTCACACAAATTTGCCGTTTGTCTTTGCCCTCTGGGTAATCAGAAAGGATGCATGGCAGGATGCTCATATAAGGCGGCTATTAGTTAGGTTCATTGCTGCCCTTGATAATGCAAGGGATTCTTTCGGGAAAGACATTCATCTTATATCGGAGTCAAGCTCTAACAAAGATTTTCTGACAAAAGAGGAGATGGTCTCTTATTGGAACAGGATTAGCTACAATCTATCTGACTCTCATAAAGAATCCCTAAAACTCTTCAGTCGTTATCTTGCTGAGATATCTTATTTATAGTTAAATCGAGATTTGTCATTAA
>JBBIIV010000082.1:0-8849 GCA_037446295.1 Nitrospirota bacterium | reverse complement strand
TGGGGTCTTTATTCTCGACATTATCTTTTGGCGGGACAAATACATTGTTTTTGTGAGATAGCATTGAAGTTGTAATTACACAATTTTTGGCATAATTTTGAGCATAATATCAGGAATGAAGACCCGACCCCTTTTAAGGCTTAATATTTCATGAATATTTAAGTTAAAATATTAAATCTATCACAACCATGTCAGAACTTTACTCCCTCATACAGGCGCACACCTCACAGATATTTAAGAGGCTCGAGGAATCGTCTCATAAAAGGATTTATAACCTTTCTATACCCCATCTAGCGATGACTCTGCAGTTTTTGAACAAAAATTCCCTTATAATCGAGGATTCTCCAGAACATGCCATAAGGCTTTATAAAGATTTTATCTTCATGAGCAAAGCCATTGGCAGTGGAAAACGGGCAGTATATTTTCCCCCACCTGATACCCCTGAAAATATCGGGCTGAGATGCAAAGCCCTGCACGAAGTCTTCTCAAAGAAGAACAGCGATTTTATCACCTCTTTTGATGCCTGCATGACAGGATTTGATGCCGCATCATTAAAAGAAAGGATTTTGCTCTTGAAAAAGGGCTCTCATCTTGAGAGAGGCAAGCTCCAGGAAATCCTCGAGTTGATTGGGTATACAGAAGTGAGCCTCGTTGTCGAAAAAGGGCATTATGCCAAAAGAGGCTGGCTGTTTGATATTTATCCCGTGACAGAGGAATTCCCTATAAGAGTTGAATTTTTTGGCGACTATATTGAAGACATGAGGACATTTGAGATCGAATCCCAGAGATCTCTTAGGGAGCTTGAGGAGGCGGTGATTTTTCCCTCTTTTGAGGATGAGCCGACTGTAAGCGTTATAGATGAGCTTTTGAAGTCAGGCGAAATGAGCGTTTTCTGTGAGACAACCGTCTTTGATGAAGCCTTATCAGGCTGCAAGGACAGAAATCTTGATAGCATCTTGATATCCCACCTGCCTTTTATAAGCGAGGGTATTGATTCAGGCGAGATGTCTCTAAAGGGCATAGGAATAGCTAGCGATGAGAGAAAAGTCATTGAGGATCTCGTCCGTCCTGTAACAGAAGCCGAAAGGGTCATAATCGCAGTGCCTTCGGAATCTCAGGCTCAAAGGCTCAAGGATATCTTTTATGATGGAGGGACCATCATGCCTGTTATAGAACATAAAGCCCTGTTCCATTATGAAGGACTTAGGTGTATCACGATAGGGAGCCTTTCTGCTGGCATCAATATTTCAGGGCTTATGATACTGACTGATAAGGAGCTTTTTGGAACAAGACCCGAAAGACCTTTTAGAAAATTCAAAACAGCAGGAATATTTTCACAGATAGAACATCTTGAGCAGGGGGATTTTATAGTTCATAATGAGCACGGCATAGGCAGATTTGCAGGGCTTGAGGTCAAATCTATAGAGGATTACGAGGAGGAATTGATAATAATTGACTATGCAGAAGGAGACAGGCTTTATACGCCCACTTACAGCATAGAGAAGATTAAAAAATACAGCGCCCCCGAAGGACATGTCCCAGCCTTGAGCAGGCTGGGCAGTAAAAAATGGCAAAGAACAAGGCAGAGAGTCAAAGAAGGGATAAAGGAAATGACAGGAAAACTGCTCAGGCTCTATGCAGAGAGAAAAGTCTCAAGAGGCTTTGGCTTCAGTGAGGATTCACCAATGCACAGAGAGTTTGACGAGTTCTTTCCATATGAAGCTACAGATGACCAGGTGAAATCCTTCGAGAAAATAAAGAGGCTTATGACAAATGAAATGCCTATGGATATGCTCCTGTGCGGCGATGTGGGTTTTGGCAAGACAGAGGTCGCCATGAGAGCCGCCTTTAGGGCGGTTTATGACGGCAAACAAACAGCTGTGGTGGTGCCAACGACCCTGCTTGCTGAGCAGCACTACAGGACATTCAAAGAGAGATTTTCAGCCTTTCCAGTGAGAATTGCTTATCTAAGCAGGTTTAAAAAAAATCATGAGGTCAAAAAATGCCTTGATTCAATCTCAAAAGGAGAGACGGATATTATAATAGGCACACATATGCTCCTTAAGAAAGATATACATTTTAAAGATTTAGGTTTGTTAATCATAGATGAAGAGCACAGATTTGGCGTCTCACAAAAAGAAAGGTTAAAAGAACTCAAAAAAGGGGTGGATGTCCTTACCCTTACTGCGACCCCTATTCCCCGCACTCTTCAGTTGTCCCTATCAGGCATAAGAGAGATGTCAACCATAGAAACTCCCCCAGAAGAAAGGCTTGCTGTCAAGACATTTGTAACCGTATTTCGGGATAAGACCATAAAAGAGGCTGCCGAAAGGGAGATAAAAAGAGGCGGACAGGTATTTTTTGTTCACAATAGAATAAAGGATATAAATAAAATTGCTGATTTTTTGAAGAGGTTGTTTCCGTCTGCAAGCATTGATGTGGCTCACGGCAGGATGAAAGAAACAGACCTTGAAGATAAGATGCTCAAGTTTATTGAAAGACAGACAGATGTTCTTGTCTGCACAGCAATTATAGGCTCAGGACTGGATATAACAAACGCCAATACCCTTATCGTAAACAGGGCAGACACATTTGGACTCTCTGACTTGTATCAGTTAAGGGGAAGGGTTGGAAGGGGCGCTGTCCAGGCATATGCATATTTTCTTGTTCCGGGTGAAAATATTATCTCACAAGAGGCTAAAAAGAGATTGAGGGCTTTACAGGAAATGAGCTACCTTGGGGCTGGGCTTAGGCTCGCGCTTAAAGACCTTGAGATAAGGGGCGCGGGGAATGTGCTTGGGAGGGAGCAGTCGGGGCATATCTATAATGTCGGATTTGATATGTATATGGAGATGCTCGAAAAGACTGTTCAGGAATTAAAGGGCGATGCCGTTTCATATGATTTTGAACCGCAGATAAGATTTAGGGTCACCGCATTGATACCAGATGATTACATATCTGATATGACATTGAGACTGAGCGCATACCGCCGTATATCATCGGCTAAATCAGCGGATGAACTTTCAGACTTAAAAGCAGAATTGACAGACAGGTTCGGGATGCTTCCATCTTATACGATTAACCTGTTTAGCATAATGAAGATTAAGCTGCTTGCCAAAAGCCTTTATATTGATAAAGTGCTTGATACAGGGGAAAAGGTCAGGTTTTCGTTTATTACAGCCCCTGAGAACGACTATAAAATCCCCCCCGATTTCTTTGACGGAATTCTTAAAAAGCTATTTGCCCTATCATCAGGAGAAATGTCAAAGAGCATTCGTTTCCTCCCTGAAGGCTTTGAACTCATGACTAAAGGTATGGAGACTGATAAGACAATCAAATCTGCCCTTGAGATATTGACAAGTCTAACAAGCCAGTAAACGGGCGCCCATTAACCCTATAAAATACTAAATAGGGACAGCGACCATTTTATTGAGATAAATAAAATAGAAGCCTTACTATTGGAGCATGCCAAGGATAGCCAGAGCAGTCGCAGTAGAATTTCCTCATCATATCGCTCAGTGTGGGGTAAGTATCCTCAGAGAATCTTTAAAAATGATGATGTTTATTCCAATATTTGAGCAAAATAAATAGCCGCTGTCCATATTTTATATTTATTATGGGGCGTATGGGGTGTCGGGCTCTATGACAGCTCTTTTAGAACAAAACGCCTTTTTGGGATTATGGTGTTTGACAAAAAATAAGGATTTATTATAGATTAGTTTAAGTTTAGTTATCGGGCTGAAGTACGGTATTCAAAGACTTATTAACAATAAACTTAACAAATTATGCCATGAAGGTAATGCACCTGAAGGTGCGGCTTTCATGGTTTTTTTGTTTTGATAAATGTCCGCTATTTAGTGTCTGTTTATAAAGTCGGTTTCTGTGTCATTCCCGCAAGCGAAGCTGCTCGGGAATCCTTCTGTAACAACCCCCTTGTTCCCCCTTAACAAAGGGGGAATTAAAGGGGGTTGTTACTCCTGTGTTAAGGGGGAATAAGGAAAGATTCCGGACAAGCCGGAATGACAAAAAAGTAATAGTTTATAAACAGACTCTAAATAATGTTTATCTTTTTCTGACTAGCTTTGCTTCTGCTTCTATCTAATTTTTATTTCCTGGCAGGGGCAGAAGCCCACTCCATTCACTATCAGGTTGAAAACAAATGGATAGTAAGCTAAAAGGTGTTTTCAGTAAACCTCATCATGAGAGCCAATGTCAAGGAGATGCATTGTGTCAGCGGAAAGCTTAAAGATGATTCGTAAATCGTCAGTCAAACAGCAGGCATATTTGTTCTTAAGGTCGCCTGATAGCGTATGGGTTTTTAAAACTGGGGAAAAGGGGTCTTCTATAAGTTGTTTTATTGTCCTTTTGAAGCGGTCATTTAGCTGTGGGTTTTTCTTTAGAAGCTTGGCTGCCTTTCTTTCAAAGGATTTTGGAGAATCAATTTTCCAACTCATCCATCTCCTTTTGAATAGCCTGCATGAAATCTTCTACAGATTCATAGGTTGTAGTAGTCTCCTGTTCTGCTTTAAGAACCCTTTCCACAAATGCCTTATGCTTACGCTCCTTTTCAATAAGATAGCCTATAAAATCAACGACATCACGAACTCTTTCTTCAGAAAGATTCCTGAGCATCTCCTTGATATGCTCTATCTGGTTTGTAGTAGCAGTTTCCATAGAAAAATTATATCACATTTGCAAAAAATGATAAAAGTGAGAAAATGCAAGTGAAATTTTTATTTCCAATTCTACTTCTGCTTTCTTTTTTCTCGCTTGCGGAAGCCCATTCCGTTCACTATCAGGTCGAAAACAAAAGCATTAGCGTAAGGGTTTTTTATTCGCCCGAGGAACCTGCAAGCTATTCCGCTTATGAGATATTTGGGCCTAATGATACCATCCCCCACAAAAAAGGAAGGACTGATAAAAACGGCTTCGTCTCGTTCCTGCCCGACAGGGCAGGCAAATGGATAATCAAGGTTTCAGGGGAATCAGACCACGGGCATCACGGCGTGCAGGTAGAAGTCATTGTAAATGAAAGCCTGTTTATGGAGACATTCAAGAAACCCTTGCTTGCAAGATATAATATGTTTATCACAGGATTAGGTTTTATTTTTGGTATATTCGGTATATGGGCGTTATGGAGGTCAAAAAAAAGCTCGGCATAGCGCCTGAAGGAGGTGTGTATGTTTAAGAAAATGGGCTTGATGAGTCTTGTATTGGGTTTGGTCATATCGGGCTGCGCCCCTGTAATCTCGCAGCATTTAAGGGATCAGGTAACGCCTGATTTAACCTTTCGTGATGTTGCTAAAGACCCCGATTTTTATAAAGGCAAAATGGTTATATGGAGCGGCGCCATAATAAAATCAGAAAACCTCAAGGAAGGAACACTGATAGAGGTCTTGGAGAAACCGGCTGATTCAAGAGGCAGACCGCTCATTATCGACAAATCAGGCGGCAGATTTCTTGCCCTTTATCCCGGATATCTCGATACGGCTATATACAGTCAAAACAGGCTGGTTGCAGTAGCAGGGAGGGTGAAAGAAAAGAGGGTTTTGCCATTAGGGGAGATAGAGTATTCTTATCCACTGATCTCCGTAGAAGAGATTTATCTCTGGAAGCTCGAAAGAGACTATAGAGACGAGCATCCTTTTTGGTGGTATTACCCCCACTGGTGGAGGTATCCTTACTGGCATCCTTTTTATTGATATAATGAATAACCAGGCGGCAGAGACCGCAGAGAATTACAAGTTAAATAGAGTCAGTTTAAAAGCTAAGTGCGCTTGTCATTGACTCGAAAATTCCCCTCTTTAGCAAAGAGGGGTTAGGGGAGATTTTATAATCTTAAAATCCCCCTTTAATTCCCCCTTTGTTAAGGGGGAATAAGGAAAGATTCCGGTCAAGCCGGAATGACAAAAAAGTAATAGTTTATAAAGTCGATAAACCCGCTATTCTGTCATTCCTCCCTTCGGTCGAAATGACAGAAAGATTTTCATATAATTTATATAATTTATAAACAGACCCTATAATAGGAAAAAACATAAAACTATGGTTACATCCATTGCCAATAACAAGTTAGGATTAATAATATCGATACTCATCCATGTCCTGATATTGCTGATCCCTATTTCTATGATAGTAAGCCCTATAATTTCAAAAGAGATAGAACTGTTTGTCTTGAGCGATGAAAAGCCTCCTGTTCATAAAAAAATTATGCCCGAAAAGAAAAAGGTCGAAAAGCAGCAGGTTGTAGAAGATAAGGTGATTGAGCCGACAATCCCTACCGAATCTCCACAGGCTGTTATCTCTGCTCCTCCTGCACCTGTTGTTATTCCTGAAAGGGTATATGTTGAACCTAAGACTGAGCCAAAGGATGTAGAATTTGGCTCTGCAGAGGGTCCAAGGTTTAATCATAGAGAGATGCCGGTTTATCCACTTTTGGCAAGGAGACTCGGAAAAGAAGGCAGGGTCTTATTAAGACTTACAATTGATGAAAAAGGCAGGCTTATAAACCTCGAGGTGCTTGAGGGTGCAGGATACGGCTTTACGGAATCGGCAGTAGATGCAGTAAGAAAATCAACTTTTTTATCAGCCAAAAAAGAGGGCAAACCAATCCCTTCAAGGGCACTATTGCCTATAAAATTTACATTAAGGAGAAGTGAATGATTGATTATTTTTTAAAAGGCGGCTTTTTGATGTATCCAATAGCAATCTGTTCAATAGTTGGAATCACTATAATAATAAACAGATTCATACAGTATCGACAGTTATTAAGGGAACTGGAAGCCCCTGCTGAAGACATAATGAAAAAGATGCCTGTTATTATGCAGCCAATTCTCAATGGAATTAAGGGCGGCTGTAATGAAAAGGAACTCTCAGTTTTAGGCACAAGGCAGGTGAGACAGATAGAAAAAGGATTGAGTTGGCTTAGTTTGATCGCAACTATAGCGCCTCTCATAGGTTTAACAGGAACTGTAACTGGAATGATAAAGGCATTTATGGTAATAGAGCATAGCACAGCCGTTAATCCCTCAATGCTTGCAGGCGGTATCTGGGAGGCTCTCATTACAACTGCTGCAGGTTTGCTTGTTTCAATACCTATTCATATCGGGCATCACTATCTCGAAAAAAGGGCGGATGATATTTCTTTTATGATGAGAGAGATTGCGATGAGCTTATTTATGAGGCACAGAAATGGAATTTGAGAGAAGAAAACATAACCATGTTCATCTAAATATTGCGCCTTTAGTAGATGTAGTATTTCTTTTGCTTTTATTCTTTATGCTCACATCACATCTTATGCTGGAGCCGGCGATAAAGATAAAGCTCCCTGAGTCTAAGACGGCAATGACAGAGCATGAAAGGGTGAAAAGCATTTTTATTAGCAAAACAGGTGAAATCTTCTACTTAGATAAAAAGGTAGCATTGAGAGACCTTCAATCTGCAATTAAAGAGACCATATGGGATGTTGATACCGATTTTATAAGGATAAAAGCCGATAAGGACAGCAATGTTGGAATCCTCGTAAGCGTAATAGATGAGGTAAGACATGCAGGGGTAAAAAACTATAGTATTGTTACGGAAAAACAGTAGCAGAAGAATCATATAGAATTTTTGATTCTGTTGAATCGCTTGCTGCCCTGAAGGGCGGCTGTAATTCGGGTTAAACCTTAGAGATTTAAAAAGCCATGAAGGCTTGCAATCATGCAGAAGGCATGGGGACGGACTTCATGGTTTTTTTATTTTTGGAGGATTTATGGAAAAAACGGTTTGCAAGAGGGTAAGGACAGTTCAGTTCTGGGATAGTTACGCAAAGTGGTATAAGCTCTGGGTCGAACATACGGATTACCATGATAGGGCAATCCAGATGTTAATGACGATGGTGAAGCCGGGCTGGAAGGTTCTGGATATAGGGGCGGGCAACGGCATACTTTCACTGCCTCTTTGCGCCATCGGCTGCGAAGTAATCGCTCTTGAGCCATCCATGTCTATGAGAAGCCTGTTGTATGAAGAATCAGGCAGAAGGGGGATTGACTGGATTACGGTGGATGAAAGAAGCTGGGAAGATGTGAGAACTTACCATTTCAGGGGCTATGACCTTATTTTAGCATGCAACAGCCTGCATCTGATGCAGGTAGAATTTGAAGATGCAATCAAAAAGATTTTTGCTCTTCATCCTGTCAATGTATTTGTAGTGACAGAGATAGGGTTCCCCGAAATAAAACTGAAATGGCAATACGGCGATTATCAAATGCTTTTTGCAAAGAGCTACGAGATTATAAGCTCCTTTGCCTATCATCATCTCACCGAGGTTATGGAACACTGGGAGTTTAAAAAGGGCGGGAGGCTTCATCCTTCCGAGATATCGGATATTAAATCAAAACTGTCCTTCAGAGATGGACACATGTGGTTTGACGAAAAGGCATACATGGGAATGTATTGGTGGCGAAAGATTTAAATACAAAAAAAAGGAGGTATCTGATGGGAAAGGTATTGATTAGTCTTATTTTGAGTGTTTTTTTGGTTGTCTCCGTCTGTTTTGCAGAGGAGAAAAAAGAGGCTGAAAAAAAGGAGGCAAAATTTGAGGAAATAGTCGTAACAGCCACAAAAAATCCGAAGGAACTGGAGGATGTCCCTGCCAGCACTACGGTCATTACAACGAGTGTTCCCCTTCGATTTTAACGAATTATACCTTATAAACTGTTGATATGTTTGATAAACTACAGAGTGGAAGGATAATAATTACATGCGCACTATTATATGGCTGACACTGTCTTGGGTAGAGTAACTGAAAGGGCAATTAAGTATTCTGCCTGACAACGAGATGGTCTCATTATTTTGCTTATCTTGAAACC
>JBBIIV010000081.1:0-8861 GCA_037446295.1 Nitrospirota bacterium | reverse complement strand
ACCCTGGATTCCTGCTCCCCGATTACGACCTTCGAGGACAAGCTCCGCAGGAATGACAGCCTATTATAACAATGAGAGTTTATAAACAGACGCTAAATAGAGCGGTCTGCAGGTCTATCTCTATTTTTCGGAGTTATATTGATAGCTTTAATGTTATAATAAGGAATTTTAAAATGACTATTTGAAGATTTTCAAATTAAAGGGGGACTTAAACAATGGCGGTTGCTAAGGTTGAAAATATTAGAAATGTGGCTCTAATTGCCCATAGCGGCGCAGGCAAAACCTCTCTCACTGAGGCAATACTTTTTAATGCTGGCGCCATTGACAGGATGGGCAGCGTAGAAGCTGGAAACACAACATCGGACTTTGAGCCTGAAGAAATAGCCAGAAAAATAAGTGTATCATCATCCCTTTGCTATTGCGACTGGAAAGGCATTAGACTCAATTTAATTGACACCCCAGGGTTTATTAATTTTATCGAAGATACACGGGGTTGTCTAAGAGTTGCCGATGGGGTGATAGCTGTCGTGTGCGCTGTATCTGGCGTTAAGGCTGAGACAAAAAAGATTTGGGGGCATGTTACAGAGTATTGTATCCCAACAATCATTTTCATAAACAAGCTTAATAAAGAATCAGCAAACTTTTATTCAACCATCGAAGAGGTCAGGGGGGCATTCGGGTTAGAACCTATAGCCCTTCAGATTCCGATAGGAGAAGGAGAACAATTCAAAGGCATCGTTGATTTGATTTCAATGAAGGGATATATTTATAAAGACGGAAAAGCATCAGAGGCTGATATCCCATCTGAGTTAACCGGTCAAGTTGAAGAATACAGGAAAAAACTGGTTGAGAGAATTGCCGAGACAGATGATACTTTACTCGAAAAATACCTTGAAGGTGAAGAGCTCACAGCGAGTGAACTCCTCAAGGGAATCAAAGAAGGTTCTCTCTCAAGAAAATTCTTACCTGTAGTATGCGGCTCCGCCGTAGGCAATATAGCCATACCTCAACTTATGGACACTATCATACTCTGCCTGCCTTCCCCTGTTGACAAGAGCTCTCTTGTCCCTCTAAAGGCTTTGAATAAAAAGAGCGGCGCGGAAGTCCAGATTAAATCCCTTGCAACTGAGCCTTTTGCAGGCTATGTATTTAAATCCATTGCTGACCCTTACGCAGGTAAGTTTTCTCTATTTAGAGTATTTTCAGGCGTTTTAAAGGCGGACTCAACTGTTTTAAATAGTTCTACTGAAACAAAGGAAAGGATAGGACAAATCTTTTATTTACTCGGCAAAAAACATTTGCCAGCTCAATCTGTTGGATCCGGAGAGCTTGCGGCTGTTGTCAAGCTCAAAGATACAAATGCAGGTGATACATTATGCGATGAGCAAAACCCGCTGCTATTTGAGAGGGTGAAGTTTGCCGAGCCAATTATATCCTATGCAATATCCCCTAAAACGAAAGGCGATGAAGAAAAAGTAAGTGTAGGACTGCAAAGGATACTGGAGGAGGATCCAACACTCAAATTTGTCAGGGATGAGGAATCTAAGGAAATGATACTCTCAGGAATGGGACAGGTGCATCTTGAGGTTGCATTGGAAAGACTTAAGAGAAAATTTGGTGTAGAGGTCGTGATGAACACGCCAAAAATTCCATATAGAGAAACTATTAGAGCTTCTGCAAAAACTCAGGGTAAATACAAAAAACAATCAGGCGGAAGGGGGCAGTATGGGGATTGCTGGATAGAAATAGAGCCTCTTCAAAGGGGAGAAGGATATGAATTCATAGATAAGATTGTAGGCGGAGCAATACCTCAGCAATATCGACCAGCTGTCGAGAAAGGCATAGTAGAGACTATGAAAGAGGGCATACTTGCCGGCTATCCTATTGTTGACCTTCGAGTTACTTTATATGACGGTTCATATCATACAGTGGATTCATCAGAAATGGCTTTTAAGATAGCCGGCTCGATGGCTCTCAAAAAGTCATTCATGGATGCCAAACCCGTGTTGTTAGAACCGATAATGAAAGCGGAGATAATAGCGCCTGATGATACGCTTGGTTCGGTGATAGGTGATTTGAATTCAAAGAGAGGCAAGGTTCAGGGAGTTGAACCTCAGACAGGAGGGAGTCAAAAAATAACAGCTTCTGTTCCAATGGCGGAAATGCTAACATATGCCAATCAACTTCACAGTATCACTTCCGGCAGGGGACTCTACTCTATGGAATTCTCTCATTACGAAGAAGTGCCTGCCCATATTTCCCAGAAAATAATAGCTGAAAAGCAGAAGAAGAAACAAGAAGAATGAACAACCCTGCTGCAAAGCATCAGGGCATCATAAACTGATATATATTTGTCTTGCATGACAGAAATATGGCAACCCCATAACATAATATCATATCTTGCAAGGAGGCAAAAATGAAGGTATTGATTGTTTACTACAGCACATTTGGCAATGTTTTCAATATGGCTCAATACATAGTCGAAGGAGTTAAGCAAGTTGAAGGTGTAGAAGCTGTTATCAGAAGAACTCCTGAACTTATACCTGAAGCACTTGTCCAGTCGAGATCTGATATGAAGGCTGGAGCTGAGATGCAAAAGGATATTCAGGTAGTTACACTCGAAGACTTCAAAGAGGCTGGGGCTTTCGCATTTGGAACCCCTACAAGATTTGGGAATGTGTCGTCACAATTAAAATATCAGATTGATCAGCTTGGCCCCCTTTGGATGCAAAAGGTATTTGAAGGGAAGCCGGCTGGAGTTTTTGTCTCAACCAGCACATTACACGGCGGGCAAGAATCAACCATACTAACTCTTATGACAGTCCTTATCCATCTTGGTTTAATAATAGTCGGTGTTCCATATTCTGTGCCAGATCTGTATCTGACTCAAGGAGGGGGCTCGCCTTACGGACCAGGGCATGTAGCATCACCTGATAATCAGCGAAAAATAGATGATAATGAGGCGAATATCTGCCGTCTTTTTGGCAAAAGACTTGCGGAAATAGGACTTAAGCTGAGCAAATAATCAAGCAAGAAGGAAATACTGGCAAAAACTCCAGATAAAAAATCATCCCTCTAAAAAATGAATAATCTCAGCCCCTATGAGAAATATGCACCATGAGTAGAACATCCATAAGAGAAAGATTATCAAGACTGATAGAGAGCCGTAAATCAAGCCGAGATTTAAGACATTTCCGATTATAATCGTAAAGATATGTTTTGCGCCTTCGAGAAAAAGGGTCGTAACAAAAGCTCCTGCAAGGGCATTGCGAAAACTTATCTTTTTTTTCGGGACCATTATAAAAACTGATGCTACCGCTATAAAAACAAGAAACATAGGCACGACAAAGCCTATTAGGAATCCGGTTATTCGGTCAATTTCAAGAAATGGAAGCACGTCTTCATAGTATATAAGCATAGCTATGGCAGAGGATGCAGTGAAAGAGGCAACAATTAAAATTACTATCCATGTGACCAATAATAGAGATAGTATTATTGAAACAGCGAAATGTCGGTAAACCTTTGTTTTTAAAATTGCATTTAGCGCAAATTCAAGTGATATAAAAAACTGATAGGACTGAAAGATATACAAGAAGAGTGTAACGCCTCCGATTCCTTTGGTTACAAGGAGGGCTTTTAGCCTGTCCATGAATTCTGAGGTTATCTCAGGGAATAGCCTTTCGAGACTGCTGGTGAAGAATTCTGGGAATTGCTTATCCGGTCCTATAATGTAATCAAACAATGTCAGCAGTAATAAGCAAAAAGGTATAATTGTGGTTACAGAAAAAAATGTCAGGGAAGCGGCGAGCATCATGCGGTTGTTCTTAAAAAACAATACAAAGCCTTTAAATATTGCTCTGATATATCTTGTAATACGCATTTAAACCTACAGGGGCGATTTCACCATTTAATAAGGGCTGATGCCCATGTCAGTCCAGCGCCAAAAGCTTCGAGCATCACATAATCACCCTTTTTCATCCTGCC
This sequence comes from Nitrospirota bacterium, assembly GCA_037446295.1. GTDB lineage: Bacteria > Nitrospirota > Thermodesulfovibrionia > Thermodesulfovibrionales > Dissulfurispiraceae > DYHD01. Next base: position 4,877 of record JBBIIV010000081.1, on the reverse strand, counting down.
TGAAACAAGAGCCTCATCAAGCGCAATAGGGATAGAGGCCGCTGATGTGTTGCCGTATCTGTCAACATTTATGAATATTTTATCCATGGATATCCCAAGCCTCTTAGCAGTAGCAAGTATTATTCTCAGATTTGCCTGATGGGGTATCAATAGAGAGAGCTTTGAAGGATCGATACAGTTTTTATGAAGGGTGTCCATGACAAGATTTTCAAGGGTCTTAACAGCAACCTTAAAGGTCTCATTGCCTTTCATTTTAATGGAATGAAGCTTATTTTTTAATGTATCAGACGAGGCAGGATGCCTTGAACCTCCCCCTGGAAGGTAAATAAAATCCCATAAATTACCGTCAGAATAAAGATGGGTTGATAATATCCCGTTATCCGAATCAGTTGGTTCTAAAATGGCAGCCCCCGCACCATCTCCAAATAATATGCAAGTAGTGCGGTCGCCCCAATCAAGAAATTTAGAGAGCACCTCAACCCCAACAAGAAGGATTTTTTTGTAAGCGCCTGTTTTCACAAAACTATCCGCAATAGACATACTGTATATGAAGCCTGAGCAGGCGGCGTTTATATCGAATGCCACAGCGTTTTTTGCCCCAAGAAGTTTCTGTAGGATGCACGCAGTTGCAGGCATAGGCATATCGCCACTTACAGTTGCAACTATAATTAGGTCTAATTCAGAAGGCTTGATATTACATCTTTTAAAAGCCTTTTTAGATGCCTCATACGCCAGATCAGAGGCAGACTGTGATGAAGATGCGATTCTTCTTTCCTTAATACCTGTCCGTTCAGTTATCCATGCATCGGAGGTCTCAATAAGCCTTTCAAGCTCATGGTTGGTAAGCCTCTGTTCGGGAGCATAAGAACCTGTAGCGATTATTTTAGCCTTCAGTAAGTTAGAATTCATAAAAAACCTTTTAATTCTTGAGCTATCATGTTATAAATGAAGCCAGAGGACTACATTCAGGTTCATGCATAATTATGGCTATATTTGGGTTCATTATTTAGTATATTTTATCAACGAATCAGCAATCTTTTCGTGGACCTTCTGCCTTGACATCTCAATTGCCACCCTTATGGCATTCTTTAACGCCCTTGCTGTGGAACGACCGTGGCATACAATTGATATACCGTTTATACCCAGCAGCGGAGCCCCGCCATATTCTGAATAGTCAGTTCTCTTTTTGAACTGTCTCAAAGCAGGTTTTATCATCAGATACCCGATTTTGCCAGTGCTTATGCCAGCTATCTCCCTTTTAAGCATTTTCATCATTGTCTCAACAATGCCCTCACTCACTTTAAGGACAATATTCCCGACAAAGCCGTCGCACACCACTACATCAGCAGCCGATGTAAAAACATCTTTTCCCTCAATATTCCCTATAAAATTGAGGTTGGTATTTTTTAAAAGCTTGAATGCCTCCAAGGTTTGTTCATTGCCCTTAGTATCTTCTTCACCAATGCTTAAAAGGGCAATTTTCGGGGAGGGCTCACCAAAAATTGCGCTGAAATAGGCATTTCCCATATAGGAAAACTGGAGTAGATTTTTAGGTTTGCAGTCAACATTTGCTCCTGCATCCAGCAATACAAAAAAACCTGTTAGGGATGGCATAACCGTTGCTATTGCTGGTCTGTCAACATTTGGAAGTTTGCCAAGAAGAAGAAAAGAGGTTGCCATCATTACGCCCGAATGCCCGGCGCTGACACAGGCATCTGCCTCTTTTTTTTTGACTAATTCAACAGCTTTTCTGATAGATGAGTCTATTTTCTTTCTCATAGCGACAACTGGAGACTCATCCATCTGGACGACCTGGGAAGCATGGAATACGGATATCTTATGATGTGGATAACGATTATTTTTCAGGCATTCTTTCAACCTTTCCCTGTCTCCAACAAGGATTACCTCAACATCATACTCTGTAACTGCCTCAATAGCCCCGGCAACAGGCATCTCAGGAGCAAGATCCCCTCCCATTGCATCTAAGGCTATTCTCATGCTTCTTTGGATGTTATATCAATGACTTTTTTCCCATTATAAGAACCGCATTTATCGCATGCCCTATGCGGAAGTTTATTTTCTTTGCAGTCGGGGCATACAGCAAGCTGCGGAATGATGCCCTTCCAGTTTGCCCTTCTTTTATCTCTTCTTGACCTCGAGTGTCTGTGAGTTGGGTTAGCCATATTTTACTCCTTTTTCTTCATTAATCTTTCTAAAACCTTAAATCTTTCATCAATATCGCCGTCAAGGCATTTGCACTGCATTTTATTCAAATCAGCGCCGCATTTTGCGCATATTCCCTTGCATTCATATATGCAAAGCGGTTTCATAGGGATATTTAATGCAAGCTGCTCGTTCATTATTTCATCAATATCCAATATGTTGTCTCTATAAAAGGCTATATCAAGTTCTTCCTTCTGAAGCTCATAGCATCCTTCTTTATCCAGTTCGTGTGTCGGGTGAAATACGATATCAAGCGGAGAATCTACTTCATATTCAAAGACATTGAGACAACGGCTGCATTGCAACTCAAGCCTACACTTGATCTGTCCATTAATAAGAATCTCGCTCCTGTTTTTAATAATCTTTATGGATAAGAGGCAAGGTGAGACAGCCCTAACTGTGCTGAACTTAGCTTCCCTCGATAATTTTAACTCCAAACCCTCGGGCGGGATTTCAGAAACATATAGCTTCATAAATAGAACAATCTTCTGAAGAAGCGATAAAGATGTAATTATTAATTATATTTTTCCCAAAGTTTTTTGTCAAATTTCTTTACAGATCGGTGGATTTTTTGACATTTATGAATACTTGATTGTACAATAGCTTCTAAATTAAAGGACTATCAAGGGGGGTTTATGTTTAGCGCTCAGATGGCTGAAAGGGTAAAAAATCTGCCTCCCTATTTATTCGCAGAAATAGATAAAATGAAGCAAGAAGCCATATCCAAGGGCATTGACCTTATTGATTTAAGCATTGGCGACCCTGACATTCCAACCCCAACTCACATTGTAGATGCAATGATAAACGCCGTGAAGAAACCAGAACACTACCGATATCCTTCATATGAAGGTATGTTTACTTACAGAGAAGCTGTTGCAAAATGGTATAAGTGCAGGTTTAATGTCTCACTCGATTCAAAAACAGAGGTATTATCGTTAATAGGTTCAAAAGAGGGAATAGGTCATATCCCGCTTGCATTTGTCAATCCGGGCGATATAGTCCTCGTCCCTACACCTGGCTACCCTGTCTATCCTGTAGCAACCCTCTTTGCTGGCGGGCAGCCATTTTTTATGCCTCTTGTCGAAGAAAATCACTTTCTTCCAGATTTTGGGTCAATTCCTGATGATATTCTGAAAAAAGCGAAACTGATGTTTTTAAACTACCCAAACAACCCCACATCGGCTATTGCGCCCAAAGATTTTTTTCTAAATGCAATTAAAGTGGCCACAGAAAACAATATAATAATTTGCCATGACGCAGCATATTCCGAGATATATTATGATGATGTTGTACCTTTCAGTTTTTTGGAACTTGACGGAGCAAAAGAAATCGGCATGGAATTCCATTCTCTTTCTAAAACATACAATATGACCGGCTGGAGAATCGGGTTTGCTGTTGGCAACAAGGATGTAATAGGTGGGCTTGGCAAGATAAAAACTAATCTAGACTCAGGTGTATTTCAGGCAATTCAGGAAGCGGCAATTACAGCATTAGCCACACCTGACTCAATCCTTACAGATATACGGAAGATATATCAACAGCGGAGGGATATCCTTTATGAGGGTCTCTGCAAGGTAGGGATTGCCTGCAATAAACCCTCTGCAACATTCTATCTATGGGCAAAGGTGCCAAAAGGCTTTGATTCTACAAGTTTTGTTTCTCATCTGCTCACTAATATTGGAGTTTTAGGGACACCTGGCGTAGGTTTTGGCTCTCCGGGTCAGGGCTACATAAGGTTTGCCCTTACTAAGCCTGCTGAAAGGATTAGTGAAGCTGTTCAAAGGATAAGCAAGGTTTTATAGGTTTGTGATTGTTCATATCGGCATCGGGTCTAATTTAGGCGAAAGGCTGCAAAACTGCCAGAATGCTCTGGGCTTTCTTAAGGAAAAAGGGCTCATCCTCAGAAAGCTATCCTCCTATTACGAGACGGAACCATGGGGAGTAACAGGGCAGCCGGCTTTTATAAACGCTACGATGGAGGCTGAGACCTTTTTGCCCCCGGATGAATTGCTTCATGTTCTAAAAGATATCGAAGAAATAATGGGGAGGACAAAAAACATCAAGTGGGGGCCTCGCATAATTGACCTTGATATTCTTTTTTACGGCGATGAAATAATTCAAACCGAACCTCTCAATATACCACATCCACTGCTGCATGAAAGGGATTTTGTCCTTCTGCCGCTTGACGAGATATGTCCTGATAAAATACATCCTATCATAGGGAAAACAATCAGACAGCTTAAGGAGGATTTGCAAAATGATAAAGACATTAAGCATAAGGAGCAGAAGCAGGACAGAGTTTATTGATATAACTGATGAAATCAACGAAATTGTTAAAGAATCAGGCGTGAAAAACGGCATATGCTACATCTATATACCCCATACAACAGCTGGCATCACTATAAATGAAGGTGCTGACACGTCTGTCAAAAGAGATATCCTGACAGCCCTTAACAGACTTATCCCTTTTGAGGGAGATTATCAGCACCTTGAAGGAAATTCCGCTGCACACATTAAGTCGTCCCTTATAGGTGTTTCAGTTGCTATCCTTGTTGAAGATACACGGCTTTTAACAGGCACCTGGCAGTCTGTCTTTTTTTGTGAATTCGACGGTCCGAGACAAAGAAATGTATATATCAGGATAACTTGATTTT
>JBBIIV010000080.1:0-9151 GCA_037446295.1 Nitrospirota bacterium | reverse complement strand
CAGATTTGAAAACATCCTGTAGGTTATTGCCTCTGGTAAGGATGTGATATACATAATTCTTTGGGAGCTATTCTCGCAAGCCTCGGCATGATGACAATCTATCAGATTACACTACTTTTTGTCAATAAATAGAACCGTCCCTTTTTCTGCCTTTTACACTCTTTTCAACGCACTTTATAATCTCCAATTTCCAACTCCTTTTTATCCTTGGCCAACTTTTACAGAACCTTTACATATCCTTTCCATTCCATGTAATCATCCCGTTTTTCAATATCTTCTTTTTCAGAGATTTTCAGTTTTTTCTCAAACTCATCAAAGGACATCCCGTATTTTCTTTCAAAGAGTCTGATTTTTTCAGTGACCCTGTGATGCTCATACATCAAATTGGCATAATACATATCTTTTACCTTCTCTTTGCTGATTACAGTCATTTTAACCACCTCCCTTAACAGACATCAGATATCCAGAAGACAGATAACAGACTAAAGACTACAGACTCTTTGAAAAGCCAGTAATCATAGCTGCTATTTCATCTGCTTCTGCAATCAATCTGTCAAACTCCTTTCTCTCACAATAGTTTAACCTCAAAGCTATTTCAAGGCAAGTCACCCCGTCTGTTGTCTTACCGTCTGTCCTCCATTGCCTCTTGTCTGTCTTCTGACAGTCTGTCCTCTTTTAATAAGTGAATGTGAATGTGTATGTGTATGTGAGGATGTAAAAATTAATAATCCTTGCTGTTACTTTCACATTCACCTTCACTTGCACCGTTTCTTCACTGTCCCGAAGCCTCTCGACACCGACTTGCCTATTCCCCAGTAGTCCGGGATTTCGAAGTTTACAGAAAAAGCGCCGAGGAAGCCGAGCATGGGAGTGAGATTTAATTTTTGCCTTTTGCGTGCAGTATTGTCAGACCGACAAGTTCTTTGTCGTGATAATGATAAATAATATCATCTTCCATTATGCTGTCGTTGGCCTGTTGTGGTTTTCTAAAACTTATATATAGCACATCTGCTTTCTCGTCATAATCAACCCATATCTTTTTAGACGGCATCTTTAGAAGATAAGGGATAGCTTCTTTTATGTCTATCACTTTTTCCATATAATCCCCTTTCTTGTAATCTTTTCTGACTTGGAAGTCATAAAAGCTGTTATTACAAAACCATCGTTTTCTTCCTCTTTATATATTACAACAATATGCTTTTCTGAAATAGATGTTTTGTCATAATATCTCATTGCTATAAATTCATCCTTTTCGCCACTGACAATAATGTCTGGGTCTTCTAAAGTCTCAAAAACTAAATCCTGATTTCCCGCCATATAATCATGGGCCTCAACAATATGCGACCATCGCTCTGCTGTAAGCCTTAGTACTTTACTATTTTTTGAAATAACTGTTCCGATCATGGCTCTCCTTTCTTATCTTCTACTTTTACCACCGTCCCAAACCCTCTGGACACCGACTTGCCGATGCCCCAGTAGTCAGGGATTTCAAAATTCACCGAGAAAGTTCCGAGAAACCCGAGCATAGGGATGCCTTTTAATGAAGTTTGGACTTCCTTCATGTTGCCGATGTTTACTTTGATAGGCTCTGGAACTGTATATCCAAGGCTCTTCGACATTGAGATGATATTATTGGCTATATTTTTTTCGAGCAATTTTTTTCTCTCTACCCATGTTCCGAGTTTCTGGTATTTCTCATAGTTCTTTTCGTTCAGGGCGAGCCAGGGGGTGAGGAAGGAGTAAGGGGTCATGGTACTTGTTATTCCATAGGATGATTCCTGAAATGATACATCTTTCTTGAGAGTTCTGAACTCTTGACGAAAGAATGTAATCGTTTCACCGACTAAGTTTAAATTATTAATAAGCTTTGCACCCTCGTCAATACCTACAATTAAACATTTGCCTGAGATATATTTATATTGTACAAGAGGGTAATTATATTTTACTCCACCGCTTTCAAAGTGCTGATGGAGGAGTGTTTCGTTCGGATAAAGCCCTGCAATAGCTCCTCGCAAGTCTTTGGATTGTATATCCAAATCATTAGTTGGATTATCAAAATGCAAATAGACAACGCAACTTAATATTTTCATATTATGATTGCACCAGATGGTGTTTTATAGTTAAAGCCAATTTCATCATCATAATACTTTGACTCAAGGAAATAGTAATCGCCTTTGCCTCTGTATGCTATATCGTCTGGATTAAACTTGTAAGCATTTACGGATATAGAGTTCATTGCAATCTTACTGGAGAGTTCTTTTAATTTTCGTCTCCGTTCCCATCTGTCCATATCTTCCTTAAAAATCTGTTCTATTTCTTCTTTCAAATCTGGGACATATGTCTCAACTATTAAATTACACTGTTTTAATTCTCCCCTGAGTTCAGCTTTTATGTCAAAACTGTGTTCTCTTCCGTTCTTGAGATATTTATGAGAAAAATCCAAGAGGCATTCCGTTCTATTCTTGCCTAAATCCTTACGCTTTAGTTCATTAAAATATTTTTTTGACAGGTCGAAAATTTGGTTTTCTAAAATTTCCTTGCTTTCACCAAAAATGTCAGCGGTTGCATCAATAGCAAGTGGATCATAGACCATTGCATTGAATTCTCCACTCGGACAAAAATTACTCTTTGCCTCAGGGTCATATAATCTGACAACCTCAACAATCTTTGTCCCTTTTTCTCCCTCCCTATTGCACCTGCCTGCAACTTGAATAATTGAATCCAATGGTCCAAAGTCGCGGATTACATAATCCATATCAATATCAACCCCTGCTTCAATGCATTGAGTAGTTATAACTAATGCCCGCTTTGAACTTTTAATACGCTCAATCCTGTTCAATCGCTCAAAAGGAATCACATATGATGAAAGAAAATAAGTCTCCCTATCTTTTGCAACATCTTTAAGATTTTCATAAACTCTCTTGGCCGAGTCCCGTGTATTAAGAACAATCATTATCTTTTCTTCCTTCATTTTAGGGAGCCTATCTCTCATCTCACTAATAAATTCATCTATGCTTTTAATATCTTTATGTTTTAACAGCAATTTATATCTGGACAGTTTCTCAAAATATCTTTCAGCACTTTTGTTTTTATTGTTCTCACTTATAAAAGGCACAAGCTCTATCGCTGCATCTATGATTTGAGGCTGTGTTGCGGACATAAGCAATAGGTAACTATTCCCACTATCGGTTATATATTTTATAAAAGTTGAAAATGGATGCCAGAGATGCGGCGGCAATGCCTGCACCTCGTCCATAATGATTATGCTGTTTAAAAGGTTATGGAATCTCATAAGATGCTTCGGCTTATCGCTGAAAAAGGCATACAATAATTGGTCAAAGGTTGTCATTATTATTTGTGATTTCCAAATATTCACAAAAAATTCTGCTGTATCAGGTTCATACCCATTGAAATTAAATGATGTGAGTGAATGAGTTTTGAGGAACAACTCTTCATCAGGATTATCAAGAAATTTTTCATATTCTTTTGCCGTCTGGTCAATTATTGAGAGAAACGGTAATGCCACAATAATTTGTGGAGTAAAACTAAGTTCGGATTGCACCTTATTTCGCAGCTTAATCGCCCATGATGCAGCCAATAGGGTTTTCCCCATACCTGTAGGGAGAGTAAGGGTATATATATGATTATTCAAATCAAGAGTATTCAAACCCATCAGAATTTCCTTATAGGCCTTTTCCCTTTGAGTGTCTATCTTTGCTTTTTTATGTTTAAATGCCTTGGCTTTATACTTATCAATAACTTCGGGATCAACTTTTACAGGTTTCCGCTGATACAATTCCTTGTTTCTCACTGCCAAATAAGCCTTGTCTACCTCTAATAAAAGAGAATAAATAAATAGAAACAATAACCGTAACTCAATTTTTTGTTCATCGCTAAAAACTGACATATCCGAAAAAAGGTTTTCAAAATTATAATCTATTTCAATCGGGTCTATTAAGGTTACTTCATTGGTCAGCCCCATATTCTTTAGCGGCTGCAACGTCAGAAATTCTTTCTTAAATGCTTTTAAGCGAGCATCCATTACCGAATCATTAGGAAATTCTTTTTTAAATTTAGAATGATGGAATTGCACAGCCATTAACGGTGCCAATGCGATTGATCCATTCAGATTATTTTCTTTGCAGTAAGTTATAAGCGGCTTGTATGCAAGGATAGCAGATAGTCCTGTATGCTGGTGTTCGCCATTTGGCCATTTTTTACCTGTCTGTAATCTTTCTTGAAAATATGTTGTTGCCTTTCCCAAATCATGGAACAGTGCAGTTCTTTTAATAAGCTCTTTTAAGTGTTCCTTTGTAATGCCGAGAGCAGAGAAATTTACTTGTTTATCTTCAAGGAGTTCAATGGCAATCTCAGCAACTTGTGTTAAATGTTTTTCTAAAGGCAAGTCAGGGTGAGATTTTATATCAGAAAATTGGCACATTTTTATTCCATGCAGGTATTTTTAAAACACTCCTCGTATCTTTGAGCGGCACTGCACCCCCATCCAGATTTACTGTAAAAACCGCATGCTCAAAACCTCTTGGAGGTTTAATACCGCTTAATCCTTCAAATTCGGTTATCCTCAATTTACTATCCTGTGGCATCTTATTTATTTTTTCAAAATCTAACTCTCCATGATACCCCCTTATAAAAGCACCTGTTACATCAATATCATCCTTTTCTACAAATTCGCAATTGTCAACTGTAGATACCTGAAAATCAGCGCTTGCTATAAATTGTGCAAGGCCAAGATAAGGAGTAAATACAGGCTTCTGCTGAATCATCAACTCGTGAATTTTTAAAAGTAAATCATCATTCCCAGTGATATATACCCTATATTTGGGATTAACTATTACCTCTACAGATGTCCTTGAAGATTCTTTATTCGCAGCACTGCCGGAAAAACCCTGACGCGTCAAATATGGCATGGAGACAGTTCTATATTCATTGCATATTTCTACACCGCATTGAATTTTCTGATAAAGGTTTAAATCGTCTTTTTCTATACCTATAACAGAACCTATGAAGCCCATTATTGCAGTCTTCGTAGGGCATGGCTGGGTTAATCTGTAGACATTCGTATATGGTGCACAGAAATGGGCAAATCGTCCATGCATCTGAAATGACAGAACTTTCATCGCTGGCTCCATTAATCAAAATCAATATTTGTAATTGGCGTGATTTTATTCTTTAGATTATTATGCAGTCCTTGTTTGAACTGTTCCACTGTTATTAGTCCATTGGAAGCAAACTTGATCGAATTAATTATTGCTTCTCTGGCATTAACCTTCTCATAAAAACACGCTAAATCCAAAGTGAAATCATCAATGCTTCTATAGGCTTCTTCTTCAACAGGCTTTCCATTTCGCTCAACAGGCTTTAAAGTTACATTGTTGACAAGATCGCCAAAATGGAAAGGCTTATTGTATTCAATGTCTATTAATAATCTTGGAACCTGGTTTTTACTGCGAGTATGCCTATCGCGTGTACCACGCCATAAGGCTTTTATGAATAATTCATGGTCTGCATCAGCAAGGCCTGTAAACCTTGCTACATTCTCATTGGCAATCGCACTTGTGGCAAAGAGGCCGTATTCAATGCAATGCGTATCACCAAAAAGCCCGCCGCCATGCTCCGCTTCTTCGCCTTCCGATGCTGGCTTTTTGTCTGGAGCCATGATGCTGGTTATCTGTTTATTAGACTGCACCACTTTATGAAGCGATGTTCCAACTTCAATTTGAATTGGCCCAGTTAATGGCCCTCCAAGATCAGCGAGTGGTGTTTTGCTCTTTATTGCTAATACACTTCCAAACATTTTTAGGTCGTAGGAACACTGACACATATATTTGCGCAAATCATTTATCAGATTTGGCCAACTATCTCTCTCATCTATTAATGCCTTTAACTTTTCAGCAGATTTGTTGGTTCTGAAATCTTCAGCCATTTTCAGCTTCTTCTTTAACTCTTTTTCCTCTTTTTCAATTTCCTTTTTTTCCTCATCCTTTTTAGATTTTGATTTCTTTCCCTCTATTTCTTGAATCTTCTCTTCAATTTGCTTTAATGGATCTTTCAAAGAATTTTCAATTATTTGAGCAGTCTTCTCTTTCTTTTCATCTGTACCAAAAAGAAAATCTGTTATTCGTTCTGTTAGTGTAACTATTTGAGACGAATCCTCCCCCAAACGTGTTATGAGAATAGAATCAAGCCCATTAGTTTTGGCAATATAGTCTCTCGCAGACCTCTTGATACATACATCAGTCACATCGCATTTTTTTGTATGCCTGTCAATGCGAGGTTCGTTTCCGCTTGGGTCTCCATTCGGATTGCTTTTGCGGACATCCCAGAGAAATAGAGTTTCATGCCTGTTTGATAAAGTAGTATTAGCCATTGTTTTTTCCTCCCTCTTGATTTGTTCGTTCTGTTTTTTCTTTTTTCTTATAAATAAAATCCCTGCCTACGGCCCAGCCATGACAAAAAGATGTTAATGCAACTCTATCATTATCACAGCGCCCTCTATCATAATAGGCTATTGCTTTTGTAAGTTCTTGAAGTCTGGGGCTTGCAACAATCTTTTCTTTGTTTGTAATGTAATTCAGGGCTTTTGGATAAATATCCTGCAAAATGTCCTCATAAGTTAAAGCCATTGTCCCAAGCCAGTTATATGCCGCCAGTCTGCTATTGCCTTTTTGCAGATTTTCTGCATACGAGAATAAACACCCCACAAAAAATGGAGCAAGATACCGAGTATCCTTCAATAAAGGATGCATCTCAATAAACTTGCCTAAATCAGGCATAAAAGTAAATTCAAATTTTGTATTTTCAGACATATTTTCGACCTCCTTCTTGGAGTTATTTTGATTTTTCAATCTATAAATAAAAACCATTAAAGACAAAATATTCCCTATGTAGTTGGCTAATGTATATTTGTCATTATCGTCCTTGCCAGTTCTGCTCGTTTTAAATGCTGATAAAAGATTTGGATAACAATCTTCTGCTATTTCACGCTGAGAAACCTCATGCCCATAAAAGATTGCTCTTAAATACCGTTCTATTTCGGGCCGTCTCGAACTTTTATAACGTTTCCGGCTTTTGTCTTTATTCTTTTTATCTTCGTCCCATGCTGGATGAAATAGGTCTTGAAGCAACCGAAAATCGTCCCAAATACTCCATGTACAATTCCAGTTTCTTCCTGTCAAAGACCACATCTCGCTTAAATACTCATTGGTCTTTTGTATTGCATCTGCAATTTGCGAAAGTCTGCTCGGAAGAACGTCGGGGAAGATAATATTTAATTCATCCAGCCTTCTTACATTCTGAGACTTGCCGACTGTAATATAGTCACCAAAAACAAATGTCACGGTCGCATATGAGGGCAAGAGACCAAGTCTATATATTAACCTTTCTTCTGTTGATGGGATGTCACCAGATGAATTCCATAGGCCCTTAAGATTTTCATATAACCTTTTTTTCTCGTTCTGTTGCGACGGAATCAGCTTTATAGATGGTAAAGCTAAGCATTCATTACCACCTAATCTGCGTGTCAATGTTTCAAGTAAATGCTGTTTGAATATAAACAATAAATCTGCACAGCTTTGACAGAGTTTAAACGCCGAAGATGGGAAAGCATACGATAGATGATTTTCATTAGTTGTCTGATAAAAAGATAATTCTGCTGTACTCTGCCACTGATCTAAGAGAGGCTTATTTCTATTACAGGAGGGACATACGCCAAGAAATTCTTTACTTAACCCTGAAACAATCTTATTTTTAAACTTATCGGCACCTTTCTGAATACCTGCCCTTTTTCTTACAAACAACAAATAACGTCGAAACAATTCATATTCACCAATTGGCTTACCGTCAATAGTTAATCCAACAAAAATAGATTCGCCCTGTTTCAAAGGAGGAAATTTCTCTTTTATGTGTTCTTCTGCATTTTTATCTTGTATTAATACCTCAACTATATTTTTTAACCATCCCCTCTCGCTGTTTTTGTCTTTATCCCAAAATAGTGGACCAGTTTTATTCTTGCCTTTTCCTTCTTGAATTTGGCAATAGTCATCTAATATCGTCTGAAGTGGTGCAATCAAATCATCAACGGAAAAATCGCTTTTTTTAGAATATATCTTATGAGGAGTATTTCTGATCTTATCGCTTTGTGCTCCACCAGAGCCTTGCCAGAATAAATGCCTTGGCCAATCATCCACTTTCTCAATTGCCACAAAGTTATCAAAATCTTTATATTTGACCTTACAATCTTTGTCTTCAGTATCGACCTCAATGAACAATGCATATTTACATTTATCATTCGGATTTGCATCAGCGAGGAGTCCGATAGCATCTTGGGATGCGGTCTGCATCAGCTCATCATGAAAATCACTCCATGACTTACCTTCCGGCAATCTTCCATTGGAATTCAAATATAACTCTGTAAGCTGTTTAATATCTTTTAACATTCATCCACCATTCCCCTCGTTTTAAAATAACAGAGTCAGTGTCGGTGACCTGTGCCAGTATCAGCGGTGATCTACCTTTTTGAAGCATTTAAAACGGTTATGCCGACAAGTTCTTCGCCTTTATATCGCAGGAGAATTCCATTTTCAAGCATTTCGGAATCGGTTGCCCGCTGCGGCCGTTTGAAGCTTATGTAAAGAACGTCAGCTTCTTTGTCGTAATCTATCCACATTTTTGTCTCTGGCATTTTAATGAAATGAGAAACAAGTTCACCGACTTCCTTCAGTGTCTTATCCATCTCTGCTGTTGCCATACGAACACCTCTCTTTCAATCTTAATCTTACTCGTAAAATACGCAGTAATTATAAAACCGTCATTCTCAGAAGTCTCTTTATATACTACCGCAAGAAACCTGTTTTCTTCTCCATGTTTCAACGCGATTAATGCTTCTTCGTATCCCTTGATAACATAGTCAGGGGATTCAGCCGCTGATAGCACATCGTCATAATATCCGGCGAGATCATCATGATTTTCCACTATGTGAACCCACCTTTCCTCTGTCAATCTGATTGCACTTTATTAACTGATTTGACTATTTCCATAACTGTTTTTTCTTAAATCATTGTATACAAATCTGTATATATCTTACGTCCCAGATAATCGATACCATTTCATTCCCAGGTAACGGAGACCACCT
>JBBIIV010000079.1:0-9527 GCA_037446295.1 Nitrospirota bacterium | reverse complement strand
CAATTCCTAATCCGAAGATATAGCCTCCCACTATGTTGGCAATTATGTTGAATGACTGTCGTCTGAGACCGTCTTGTCCGAGAAAGCCAAGGTCCTCCAATAAATTAGCCCCTATTATTGCTATTAACAATGCCAGCAGATACGAGCGGAAAAGGGTGTAATCATTCATGAATATCACATCCCTGAATGCAGAATTCATGCAGTATCGCCCCCTTTGCAGAACAAAACCAAAGGCTACGCCCACTAAAATCCCGCTTATTAATATCATAAAAGTTCCCTGTGATACTTCCTCCATACTAACTTCCTCCATTAGTAAAATAATTAATAAAATATTGTATTGTTCTGGAGAGGGGCAGTGAGAATCGAACTCACCGCGGCTACCTATGATGTGCGGCAAATTGTGTTGTTCACCCATTTGCCCTCCACCGCGTGCCTGGTTTTGCAGACCAGTAGAGGCGCCAGCCCCATGCCCCTCTGAAAATAGGATAATTTAGTATAGACGAAATGTATATATCAAATAGATAATATCTATTATATGAAGATAATTTATAGAAAAGAGGTGAGAGATTTGCAGACGTGATTTTTGACTTTCAATAGCTCAAAAGAGGCTACAATATACCGAAAAATAGAGATAAGAAATAGTAATTCCAAGCCCGCTCCTTCCATCATTACGAGCCCCTCACCCTCTGTCATTCCAAACAAAGGGAGGAATCTTATCTTTTTCGCTCGGGATAAACCATGCTCTGAGCAAAGACGAATCTATCCGCGAGGAATCTATCCGCCTTCAAATAAAGATTCCTCACACCCATACACTCCGTCGAGGGTAGCCCCGTTGGGTGTTCGGAATGACAAACAAATCAACAGGGTTGAAAGTCTATCTCAATTTTTCGATAGATTAAACAATTCCATTTTTTCACTTCTTAATTTATAATAGTTTATATTGTTTTCAATAGACAAATTCACCTGAAAGGCAAGGAAAAAGTGATAGAACTAACAACAAGCAGGGATATTAGTTTTCTTAACGAACAGGCTAGAAAGATTAGAGTAGCTATCCTTAAGATGCTAACTGAAGCTGGATCAGGCCATACAGGCGGCTCTTTGTCTTCCGCAGATATTGTTACAGCCTTGTATTTTTATAAAATGAAGCATAGGCCTAAAGAACCGAAATGGGAGCAAAGGGACCGATTTATTCTCTCTAAAGGTCATGCTGCCCCTCTTTTATATGCCGCATTAGCCCTAACTGGTTATTTCGATGAGAGTCTTTTATCTACATTGAGAAAATTGAATTCACCCCTGCAGGGACACCCTTCCTCTAAGCTTTTACAAGGAGTTGAGGTTTCTACAGGCTCTTTGGGACAAGGCTTGTCTATAGCTAATGGGATAGCTTTGGGGCTGAGATTAAGCAATATCAAATCAAGGGTTTATTGTCTTTTGGGAGATGGAGAGATACAGGAAGGGCAGGTCTGGGAGGCTGCAATGACTGCAAGCCATTATTTAATTGATAATTTATGTGCGATAGTCGATTTGAACGATCTTCAAATAGACGGCAGGTGTTCTGAAGTTATGAAAATAGAACCTGTCTCCAAAAAATGGGAGGCTTTTGGCTGGCATGTATTTGAGATAGACGGGCATAATATGGATGAGATAGTTGATGCCCTCGATGCAGCGGAGAAAATTAAGATTAAACCATCGGTTATACTGGCAAAGACTATCAAAGGCAAGGGAGTATCTATCTTCGAGAACAAAGTTGAATATCATGGTATCACGCCAACTATTGATGAACTTGAGATTGCATTAAAGGAGCTTGGGAAAGATGGGCAGTAGAATACAAGAAACGATAGAAAAAAAAGATAATATGAATTTTTTTATCACTCCTGTAGCCACAAGGGACGCATACGGAGAGGTGCTTGCAAAGCTTGGAAAGATTAATGGAGATATTGTAGTGCTTGATGCAGACCTGTCGGGTTCTACAAAGACAAAGAAATTTTCAAAACTGTTTCCCACCAGATTTTTCAATCTTGGGATATCCGAGCAAGATATGGTGGGCACAGCTTCAGGCTTGTCCCTTACAGGTAAAATACCGTTTGCTTCAACCTTTGCTATTTTTGAGACAGGCAGGGCATGGGAGCAAATCAGACAAACTGTATGCTACTCAAATCTTAATGTAAAGCTAGTTGCAACTCATGGGGGGATCACAGTCGGCGAAGACGGAGCCTCACATCAGTCTCTCGAAGACATCGCTTTAATGAGGGTATTACCTAATATGACCGTTATTGTGCCTGCTGATGGTTATGAGACAAAACAAGCTATAGAGGCAGTTGCAGAATATAAAGGTCCTGTTTATGTAAGGCTTGGCAGGGCAAAAGTGCCGCCCGTAATGCCTGCTGACTATACTTTCAGGATAGGCAAGGCTTATGTATTTGATTACGGCAAAGATACGACTTTAATAGCAACTGGCATAATGGTATCCGCCGCATTGGAGGCAAGAAATATTCTAAAGGCAAAAGGGATAGATGCTGGTGTAATAAATATGTCAACAATTAAACCCCTTGACACTGAGATTCTTCTTAAAGCTGCTAATAAAACACGGCTCATTGTGACCGCTGAGGAACATTCGATAATAGGGGGGCTGGGCAGCGCAGTGTCAGAATTCTTATCAGAGAATCACCCCATTAAGGTCAAAAGAATAGGGGTCAGGGACTCCTTCGGATGCTCGGGGAAGCCGTCCGAACTTCTTAGTTTTTTTGGGCTGACGAGCGATGATATCGTGAAAACAGTTATAAACAGTCTTTGATAAAATTATTGAGCGTTTAATAAGAAATGATTACATTCAATAATATTTCTAAATCTTATGATAATCTCACCGTTCTCAGGCATATTTCCTTCGAGATAAAAAAAGGCGAGATGGTTTTTATTACAGGACCTACAGGCTCTGGCAAAACAACCCTTCTTAAGCTTATCTATCACGCAGAGAAGCCGGACGAAGGGAAAATCAGGGTTGGGGATTTCAATCTCTCCTCGCTAAAACAAAGCGAGATCCCTTACCTCAGAAGGAATATAGGCATTATATTTCAAGACTTCAAGCTCATTGATAATATGACAGTATTTGACAATATTGCGCTGAGCCTCAGGATAAGAAAAGCCAAAGGCATTAATAATTTTGTTTATGAGGCGCTCAAAAAGGTTCACCTTAGGCATAAGGCTGACAGCTATCCTAAAACCCTGTCTGGGGGCGAACAACAGAGGGTTGTAATTGCAAGGGCTATCGCTGCCAAAACCGAATTGATACTCGCAGATGAGCCGACAGCAAACCTTGACCCAAATACTGCAACCGCGATAATGCAGCTTATAAATGAAATAAATATTCAAGGAGTGACCGTTATTATCGCAACCCATTACAGAGAACTCTTCAGAAACACATGGAAGCGAGTTTTCCGCCTTGATGAAGGCAATCTAACTGAGAGAATTACCTAAATATGCCTTATATATTGCAATCGACAATTCAAAGCATTTTAAAAGAAAAATGGATTAACATCCTTTCTGCCCTTGCTATTGCCTCAAGTCTCCTAATAATGGCGGTAACCTTTCTCTTGGTTTATAATTTTCATTTAGCTACAAACCGCCTACCAGAGCTTTTCTCGGTTGTTATTTACCTGAAGGATAATCTATCCAAGGAGGAAACCGAAAAGATTATTGCCCAGTTAAGGCAAAGAAGCGATGTGGCAGCGGTTAAATACATATCAAAGGCTGACGCATTGGATGACTTCAAGAAAACCGTTAAAACTGCCAAGACTATTCTGGAAGGAATAGATGATAATCCTTTTTCTTCATATATAGAGGTTAAACTTAAGAAAGAATTTGTCTCTCTCGCTTCAGTAGATGACATTTCTACGGATATCAGAAAGATGCCAGGCGTTGAAGAAACATATTTTGCAGAAAGAATCGCTGAAGCTATTTACTTTCTAAAAAGGTCTGTGCATGGAATCGGTATTTTTTTACTAGTGATAATATCGGTCGTTGTTATATTCATTTCATATAGCACAGTCAAAATCCTCTTTTATCGCAAGCAAGAGGAGATTGAAATCATGAAACTTCTCGGAGCAACTAATAATTTTATAAAAGCACCCTTTATTTTAGAAGGAGGAACAATCGGTTTAGCCGGAGGATTCTTTGCTATCACCGAGGTATTGATAATTTACCTGCTGGTTAAATATAAACTGAGCGGTTTATTGCCAGTTTTTGACGGTATTGTTGTGCCATGGCTAATTTTACCGTTTTTGATACTGACAGGCTGCTTGCTTGGAGTAATAGGTTCACTTATTGCTATTGGCAGAGTAAGGATTTAGGATGTTCAAGAGAAGTGTTATTTTAGTTGTTTTTTATGCCTTTCTTCTTATTTTTTGTGCAACGACAATTATTGCCTTGTTTTGCTGCTCTGAATATGCAAACGCTAGAAACCTTCAAGAAGAATATAAAAAAACACGACAAGAGCTGAAAAGCCAGAAGAAAAAGCTCGAATCCGTTAAGAAAACCGAAAGAAATGTCCTAGAGGGTCTCAAAAAATTAAATTCTGAAATTGCTGAAATCGAGGAAAAACTATATATACAAAAGAAAAAAATCGGCGATCTCCGTTCCAATATCCGCTCTTTGCAGGGAGAGATAAACAATTACAATATAAAATTCACTCGCCAGAGAGAACTTCTAAAAAAACGATTAAGGGCTCTTCAAAAAATTACATATGAGAATGATCCATTCCTAATAGTCCTAAGTGGACAAGACTATTCTCATGTGCTGAAGGCTATTAGATATCTCAATGATGTATCGGCTTATGACCAGTCTCTCATCAGGCAGTATTTCTCAACTGTTGTCGCTATTGAAGACAAGGTAAAAAAACTTAAAGGATTTGAGGCGGAACTGCAAAAAGAAGAAGATTCTCTCATAAAGATGGTGGATTCGCAAAAAGAAAAGAAAAATCAAAGAGAAAAGTTTCTTGCAAGTGTAAGAAAAGAAAAAAGTTATTATGAAAATATGGTTAAAAACCTTCAGGAATCATCAAACAAGATGCTTAGAATTATAGAAGAAGCAAACAAAAAGGAAAGGGAGCTAAAGAAAAAGAAAGGGGTTGAAACAAAACCAGGAACTAAAGATGAGGATTTACCTGAATACAGCGCCTTTACAAAATTGAAAGGAAAGCTCTCTTGGCCAGTAATAGGAACTATAGCGTTGCCTTATGGTTCACAGACAGACCCTATTTTTAAACTGCCCGTTTTCAGAAGCGGCATCCATATTAAGACCGCGACTAACGCCGATGTAAAGTCTGTGCATGAAGGTAAGATCGTCTTTGCTGAGAGTTTTAAAGGATATGGTCAATTGATTGTAGTAAGCCATGGGGGGGGCTACCATACCATTTATGGCAATCTATCAAGAATTTTTTCACAAAATGGCGCTATAATAAAAGAAAGGCAGACTATAGGGGAAATCGGGGAATCGCAATTGCTGGGAACAGCGGCGCTATATTTTGAGATAAGATACAAAGGGAAACCTCTCAATCCCGAGCATTGGCTCAAAAAATCATGAATCAGTCACCATTCCTTGAAGTGTCTTCTATATTATTTAAAAATACAAACGAAGGAGAAATAGATGAGCCTTAAAATCACTAAAAAAAGATTACTTATCATAGCTTTTGTATGCACACTGAGCGTTATAGCATTTCTTGCCGGCACTTATACTCTCAAGACGGTGAGCGCCCAAGGCGGCTATGAAGAATTGAAGATATTTACAGAGGTAATTACCATTATAAACAAAAACTATGTTGAGGATGTTAAGACCAAAGACATAGTGTTGTCTGCGATAAAGGGAATGGTAAGCTCATTAGATCCTCATTCAGCCTATCTGACCGCTCAGCAACTAAAGGAATTACAAGTGGAAACAAAGGGTGAATTCGGAGGTATAGGCATCCAGATAGGCATAAAAGAAGGTTTACTCACAGTTATAGCGCCGATTGATGACACCCCTGCGTTTAAAGCAGGTATTAAAGCCGGAGACAAGATACTCAAAATCAATGGTGAAATTACTAAAAAAATGGAGATACACGAGGCTGTCTCAAAAATGAGAGGACAAAAAGGAACATCGGTTACTCTTACTATTGCCAGAGAGGGATGGAAAGAAACAAAGGATTTCACGATTATAAGAGATATCATTAAAATCAAGAGCGTTAAACCAAGATTATTAAGCGACAGCATCGGATATATAAAGCTTTCACAGTTTCAGGAATCTACCGCTAACGACCTCTTGTCAGCTCTCAATAAACTCAAAAAGGATGGCATGACATCTCTTATTTTGGACTTGAGAAATGATCCCGGAGGATTACTAAATGTTGCCGTTGATACTGCTGAACTTTTCCTCCCCTCTAAAAAACTGGTTGTTTATATACAAAACAGAGGTGGAGAAAAGATTGAATATTATACTGAGAAAACGAATCCATACTTTGAAGAAATCCCTATGGTTGTTCTGGTAAATCAGGGCAGTGCGAGCGCATCAGAGATTGTTGCTGGCGCCCTGAAAGACTGGAATAGGGCAATAATAATAGGGGTGCAGACCTTTGGGAAAGGCTCTGTCCAGAGCGTTATAACTCTTAGTGACGGTTCTGGGGTGCGTCTTACAACCGCAAAGTATTATACGCCCAAAGGAACAAGCATACACAATATAGGTATTACGCCTGATATCATAGTTAAGCAGGAAGCAAAAGAACAAACGGCAGTAAAGGAGAAAGAGATTTCAAAGGAAGATAAACATAAAGAGGACATAATGCCTGTTGAGATTGATGATAAAGATGATGCACAACTACAAAGGGCAATTGATACTCTCCGCACATGGAAGGTTTTTGAGAAAATGCTTAAAAAGGCTGCATAAAATCAAGTGAGCCGATTAATTCTAGATATCGAGACCTCCGGGGCCGATTTTGAATCGCTGGATACCGCCGTACAAGATTATCTCTTGAGATGGACTGAGACTCCTGATGACATAGAAAAGGTAAAGCAAAGCCTTTCCTTTTATCCTCACACTGCAGAGATAATTGCATTGGGAATGCTTAACCCCGATTCAAATAATGGCAGAGTCTATTTTCAATCACCTTCGAGGAAAGTCGAGTCATTTGAAGAAAACGGTATTATATTTGAGAGCGCATCTGAATATGAAATACTATCTGCATTTTGGAATACAGTCAAATCTTACGATAAATTAATCACCTTTAATGGGAGGGGATTTGACTGCCCATTTATCATAATCCGCTCCGCTATACATAAACTAAAGCCTACCAAAGAACTTCTACCAAACCGATACTCTGACGCACATATAGACCTTTTTGACCATCTGTCGTTTTACGGGGCGACCAAAAGGAGATTCAGCCTTGATATCTGGTGCAGGACATTCAATATTAAAAGCCCGAAATCAGAGGGCATTACCGGTTATGAAATAAAGGATTTATTCAAATCTGGGAAGTATGAGGATATCGCACGCTATTGCGGAGGAGACCTCAAAGCCACAAAAGAGCTTCTGTTGGTCTGGGACAATTATATTCGCTTTCAGTTATAGTGTTTGTAATGATAGGTCATAGCCTTTGCCTTTCAGAGATGTATGACTTTCGTCATTCCGGCTCTTGTCCTCGCTTATCTCGGAATGACATCTTTCTATATCTATTTTTGGTCATTCTGCCGACCTTGTATTTTCTAAAGAAATTATCAGCATATCCTTTAATTTCATTATCTTGTGATACAATTGTATTCATGACAACATCTTCGTTTTTTTAATGTTTTGTTTTCGATGGCAATATACTGCCAGAAAAGGGGGGTGTTGTTATATTTTTAGCCACCTTGATATTTATTTTTTGGTGCGAAAGGTTGAGTTAAAATATAAAACTCTCTTTTACTATTGAGAGGGTTAAAAGTTTTTATGCTATCAATTTATTAACAAGGAGATACTATGGGCAAGATTGAATTTACACGGAATTATTCTGATTTAAGTACAAATAAAGGATTCCAGTTCGAGTTTTATTGCGACAAGTGCAGCGTAGAGTATCGCACCCGTTTTCAGCCTTCTGCTTTGGGGACCGTCTCCAGCGTTCTTGATGCAGCAGGCAGTCTGTTTGGCGGTGTTTTTGGTAGAGCGGCAGATATGGGGGAGAGGGCTCGTTCAGCTACATGGGAAAAGGCTCATGACGAAACTTTTATTAAAGCAATGGAAGAACTCAAGCCTGACTTTATTCAATGCGCACGGTGTTCGTCCTGGGTTTGCCGTAAAAGCTGTTGGAATTCAAAAAAAGGATTGTGTAAGAACTGCGCTCCTGATCTTGGCGTAGAAATGGCGGCAGCTCTGGCAAGCCGGACAGTGGAAGAAATATGGGCGCATTCGCACAGGTTGCGGAAGAGGATCGAAAGATGCTGCAAGAGAAGAATTACCGCGAAGGTGTACGCGCCGCCTGTCCCAGCTGCAACTTTCCATTGCCTTCCAATGTAAAATTTTGTCCTGAGTGTGGCACAAAGATTGATGACAAGATATGCTGCGCGAAATGTGGAACAGAGATGGGAGCTAATGTTAAATTTTGTCCGGAATGCGGAACGATGTCAAAAAAGAAATAGCTACCGTCACTCTATGCAATAAAAAAGTGATTCATCTCCAAAACGGTTGCAAAAATAGGTTGTGATTCCTGCGAAGCTTGTCCCTGCAGGCAGTAAGCAGGGAGCAGGAATCCAGGGGTTTCCCACGAAGGCGGGAATCCAATTCATTATGTCTGGATGCCCGCCTAAGGACCCCCCCGACTACAAACTTCGAGCACAGTCTTCGGGCATGACAAAGATAAAAAACAGCAATTTATAAACAGACTCTATTTAAAGAAGTTAACTGATTTACCAGAACAGGTAATCAAAGAACTTGTAAGCAGGTTAGCTGCTTTACCGTTGGCTATCAAGGGCAGAATGAGGTTTTTTCCTGCAAAAGTTGAGTTTATATTTTGACATGGCAGATGAATATCGTTTTATCGCCGATGCGATGCTGGGCAAGCTCGCAAAGTGGCTCAGGATCATTGGATATGACACCCTCTATTTCAAAACAATCGATGATGCTGAACTCATTAAGACAGCCAAGCAGCAGCAAAGGGTAATTTTAACGAGGGATACTTTACTGGCAAATACCAAAAAAGCTACCCGTGTCATACTCATCCATTCAAATTATATAGATCAACAGCTAAAAGAGATTTTCGTTTTTCTCAAAGAAGAGACTTCCACTCTGTTTAAATTGCCGCCGCGCTGTGTATCCTGTAATGTCGAGCTTATAATTGCTACTAAACAATCAGCGCTTAATAGAGTGCCTGATTATGTCTTTCTCAAACAAAAGACTTTCCTTATATGCACTAATTGCGGCAAGATTTTTTGGCATGGTTCCCATAAAAAAAAGATAGACGAAACAATAAAGAATCTGGGGTTTCCAAAGTTTTAACGCCAAAATAAATTTACCCGGAAACTGCAATTGAA
>JBBIIV010000078.1:0-9533 GCA_037446295.1 Nitrospirota bacterium | reverse complement strand
TAAGATTCCTCCAATCGGTCGGAATGACAAAATAGCTGGTTTATCGACTTTATAAACAGACTCTAGGTAAGACCAATTTTTAAGTTTACGATTGTTTATGGTATGCGCTTCGGTTTATCGAGTCATTAAACTTCCCGGAGAGCACTCCTTGACATTGCGTATTGGACGCCTAAGCTGCAAACGAGTCTTTAAAAGATGCCAAACAACTCGAAAATAACAGACTTAATCTTGTTTAGGGGGCGAAATGCCTGATGAGTTTGATGAAATTATAGGCGAATTTATAACGGAATCTGAGGAATCTCTTGACACTATTGACCCTTTGTTTGTTGAGTTAGAGGCTAAGAGAGATGATAAAGAGATAATAAATCAAATCTTCAGAAGCATGCACACAATAAAAGGAGCTGCTGGTTTTTTAGGCTTTCAGCAGATTGTCGATGTTGCACATTTATCCGAGACTATTTTGAAAAAATTGAGGGAAGGCGAGATTGCCCTTTCCACAAATTTGATGAATGCCGTTCTTAAAAGCGTTGATATGATAAGAGCGCTTTTGCACCACATTAAACATAAGGATGGTATAGTTGAAGATATATCCATAGTGCTTGCAGAACTTGAAACGGCATTGGGGGCTGCTCAGGGAGCGCCTGTCTCACAAGCAGAACCAGCATCTGGTTCTGCTTCAACTGAGTCCATAGAACAAAACAGTTCAGAAGACTTTTCCCCATCCCATAAGATTGAAGTTGAGCTTTCTCAGCATCCTGATGAATCTCTTGCCGCATCACGGAAGCAAGCTGCAGACAAAACATCCGCTTCTCTCCCTGTGAAGGAATCAATCCAGACCTTGAGAGTAGATGTCGATAAGATAGATAAAGTCATGAATCTCACGGGGGAGGTTGTTTTAATCAGAAACAGGCTGTTGAATCTAATGAATTATTTTGGTCATACATATTCTAATGATGCGAATATCGATGCCCTTTATGAAACCGTCTCATTCCTCGATCTCGTAACATCCGATATGCAGCTGTCCGTTATGAAAATGAGAATGCAGCCTATCAAGAAGGTATTTGGGAAATTTCCCCGTCTCGTAAGGGACATCGCTACATCATTGGATAAGGAAGTTGATCTTGTCGTATCGGGAGAGGATACCGAAGTTGACAAGACAGTCATCGAACATATAGGGGATCCGCTCATCCATATTATTAGAAATGCAGTAGATCATGGAATAGAATCAAAGGCGGAAAGGTTAGCTAAGAATAAACCCCCAAAAGGGATGATATCTATCGAGGCATATCAAAAAGGCAATCAGATAGTTATTACAGTTACTGATGATGGCAAGGGTATAGATCTGATGAAGGTTAAGCAAAAGGCGTTAAATAAGGGACTTGTAACGGAAGAAGAATTTGCAAAGATGAGCGATGAGTCAGCAATTAACCTTATTTTTTTGCCAGGTTTTTCGACACAGGACACCGCAACGGAATTGAGCGGCAGGGGAGTGGGTATGGATGTTGTCAAGACCAACATATCCAGACTAAACGGTTACGTCGAGATAACTACAAAAAAAGATATTGGGAGCAGTTTTATCATAAGCATACCCTTGACCCTTGCAATCATAGAGACTCTTATGGTGCGGGCTGCAGGGGCGAGATATGCAATACCTCTTATGCCTGTAGAGGAAATTACAAAGATTTCCTCGGCTGACATGTATGAGGTGATAAGACAAAAAGTGGTTAAGATTAGGGAAAGGGTTTATCCAGTCTATTCACTTTCGACAATACTTGGCGGCGCCGGCGGTGAGAATATTGAATATAAATATGCTGTGATAGTTTCCATAGGAGGCGGCAAGTTCTGTCTTGCAGTTGAAGAGCTTTTGGGGCAGGAGGAGGTTGTAATAAAGACTATCGAGGGATTAGATGCAGTTTCATCTAATATATTAGGAGCAACGATTACAGGAGATGGCAAGGTTGTCCTGATACTTGATCTTGCAAGCATTTCAAGGAATGCCCTTGGAGCAAAAAAAGGCATAAGAAAGGAATAGTAGATTTTGGGATTTTAGATTAGCTTTTTATAACCTAATTTGAGCAATTTTTGAAACATCACCATGAAGCAAATTAGCAATTTCCTTTAGTAGTTTTAGACACAACTGGGTTCATTATGACAATCATCATTTTATGAACAAAAACTAAAATATTATTCACTATATATATTTCGGAGGTTTTATGCAGCAATACATTGGTTTTTACTTGAATCTTAATGAATATACAGTTCCGATATTAAAGGTTCAAGAGATTATAAACATGCCTATGATTACAAAAATACCTAACTCTCCTCATTATATCGAAGGCGTTACAAATTTGCGGGGCAGTGTGATTCCGATTCTGAATCTTAAGAGTTTGGTAAACCTTCCGGATGCTGATAATAAAGGGAATAAGGTTATAGTAGTGGCAAGCAAAAGGAAGATATTCGGGGTGCTTGTTGACGGCATAAGCGGGGTTGTCAATATTGATGAGTCAACGATTGAGGCTTGCAATGAATTTTTTGAGGGTAATATTGAGCAAGTTGAAGGCGTAGCAAGACTACCTGATAGGTTGGTTGTTTTGCTCGATACTGCCAAGCTCATACCTCACGGCGACCTTGATATATTTGAGGACTACGATGAGTTAAAAGAAACAGATAACGGCAGGAATGTTGAGGTAATCAAGACTGTTCATACGATGGCAGGCGAGGTGAAGGTAAAGGAACTTCATGATGCAAGGGAATTTTTTGAAAAAAGCGGCATCTCGGTGCAGGACCCAAGATATCTTATACTCGATGACATTGTATGTTTTATGAACGCTGTTGCAAGTCAAGATTACGAAAAAGCAGACATAGCTGTTCAGCAGATTATTAAAAAAGGACAGGGAAATCTCTTTAAAGAGGTCGGAAAAGTTACGAGAAAGCTGCATGATGCAATCTTGAGCTTTAAGGAGTCTCTTGACCCGAGACTAAAGGAAATAACGGAAAATGAGATGCCTTCCGTTATTGAGAGGCTTAATTTTGTAATAGACAAAACAAAAGAGGCGGCAGACAATACAATGGGCTTAGCGGAAAAGCATCTCCTTATTATGGACGACTTATCTGCCAATATCAGAAAGCTTCAAGGGCCTCCTGAAGCAGTCAATTACCTGAAGGAATATAAAAATAATCTCGAAGATGATTTAATAAAAGTCATCACGGCGCAGTCTTTTCAAGACCTAACCGGTCAAACCATCAAGAAGGTTATCACCCTTGTAAGCGAGGTTGAAGGAGAGCTTGTCAGGGTTATAAAGACATTCGGGATAAAGGTGGAAAGCGGCAAGACGCAGGAAGCATCCGCCGATAAGGTATCTCAATCGGAGGTTGACGACCTCTTAAAAGACCTTGGTTTTTAGAAACAGAATCTAATTTTAAACTTTAAATAAAAAAATATGGAGGTTTCTATGAAAGCTTTAAGTTTTAAAAACTGGGGTGTATCTCAGAAAATTATGAGTATTTCTTTAATAACTATCTTAATTTTAATCGTGGGTATCATTTTCTTTTTAGAACCTTTTATCGAGAAGCAATTGATGCAAGAAAAAAGATTCTCGGTAAAACATTTGGTAGAGATTGCTGACACTTTACTGGCTGAATATGAGGCGAGGGTGCGGAATGGGGAGTTGACCCCTGAGGAGGCAAGGAAAAGGGCTGCCCTTAGAATTAAGAGCGTTAGATACGGCGAAGGAGATTATTACTTTATCATTGACTCTCACCCAAAAATGATAATGCATCCGATTAAACCCGAACTTGATGGAAAAGACCTGAGCGAGAACAAAGACCCTAAGGGGAAACTTCTTTTTATTGAAATGGTCAAGGTAAGCAAGGAAAAAGGGGAAGGTTTTGTTGATTATATGTGGCCTAAACCTGGGCAAAAGGACCCAGTCCTTAAAATATCCTATGTTAAGCACTTTAAACCATGGGGATGGATAGTGGGCACTGGTATATATGTTGATGATGTTACAGCGCAGATGAATAAACTGAGGTTGATAGTTTATATCTCTACAGCAATTCTTGCGATATTGCTTCTTGCAATCGCATTCGGTGTAGGAAAGATTATTGTGAGACCGTTGAGGCAGTCTAATGAGGCAGTTAAGCAGATTGCAGAGGGCGGAGGCGATCTAACCAAGAGGGTTGATATCAAAAGCAGTGACGAGATAGGGAAGATGGCTCAGAATGTAAATAAAATGCTCGATGCATATAGCGTGATGATTAAAAATATAATTTCTTCTGCTGGCAATGTCGTCATGACTGTTGATTCATTAAAAGAGAAGACTCACAAATCCGTTGAAGGCGCGCAAAATCAGGCAAAACAAGCTTCTCATATCGCCACTGCCGCCGAGGAGATGACCCAGACAATTACTGATATTGCAAAAAATGCCTCCGTAGCCTCTGAGACATCTATAAAGGCTATGGATACTGCCACAAAAGGCAAAGAGGTGGCTGATGGCGCTGTGAATTCAGTGGGCAGGGTCTATACATCGACTGTAGAACTTGCATCTATGGTAGATAAGCTTAATAACAGGGCAAACGAGATAGGAGACATCGTAACAGTAATAAAAGATATAGCTGACCAGACCAATCTGCTTGCCTTGAACGCGGCTATCGAGGCTGCAAGGGCTGGTGAACAGGGCAGAGGATTTGCCGTTGTCGCAGATGAGGTGAGGAAGCTTGCTGAGAGGACCATAAAGGCAACTGCCGAGATTTCAGGCAAGATATCCGCTGTGCAGGGCGAATCCGAACAAACCATGAAATCCATGTCAGAGGCTTCAGCGGAAGTTACAAAAGCTACCGAATACATCAGGCAGGTTGGGGAATTTTTAAATTATATTGTGGAAAAGGTGCAGAAGGTCAGAGACCAGATTACTCAAATAGCCACGGCGGTTGAGGAGCAATCTGCTGCTTCTGAAGAGGTTGCAGGGAATATAGAAAAGACATCTGCCATTTCGAGGGACATGGAGGCAATGTCTGAAGAGATTATGAATGAGGTCAATAGCTTGCTTCATATAGCGGATGAACTGAAGAGTTCGACATCTGGCTTCAAGGTATAACATTTATAAAACATAGGGAGAGGGATTTTTTATGGTCAAGGTATTAATTGTCGATGATTCGGCTTTTATGAGAAACGCCCTTTCAAACATGCTTTCTTCTGACCCTGGCATAAAGATAATTGGCACGGCGCGTGACGGGCAGGAAGCAATAGAAAAGGTTGCTGTTCTTAAGCCAGATGTTGTCACAATGGATATCGAAATGCCCAAAATGGATGGCATTACTGCCCTCAGGCAGTTAATGGAAAAAAACCCTGTGCCTGTCATCATGGTCAGCTCTCTAACTACTGAAGGGGCAAAAGCTACCCTTGAAGCATTAGAGCTCGGGGCAGTTGATTTTATTCCAAAAAATCTTGCTGATCTTTCCATTAACATTGTAAAAATAAAGGAAATTTTGATTGACAAAATAAAGCAGATTAGCAAAAAAGACATACGGCGGATTATAGCCAAAAAACCGACATCTTTTAAAATAACCCCTGCGCGTTTGAATATGCCGTCAACTTCTGTTGGGGGCAGAAGAATAGGTCTTGTAGCATTGGGGACATCTACTGGCGGACCCGGCGCGCTTCACCATATAATACCCCAGATCCCGTCAGATTTCTCAGTTCCGATAGTTATAGTTCAGCACATGCCTGCTACCTTTACAAAGCCTTTTGCAGAGAGGCTTAATCAGCTCAGCCAAATTACTGTTAAAGAGGCAGAGGATGGCGAGCCTTTAAAGCCCGGACTTGCCCTTGTTGCTCCTGGCAAGGGGCACATGTCCCTTAGAAGACGAGGAATTGAGACAATTGTTGATACCGCTACGGTTAAGGATGAATATATTTATAAACCATCTGTCGATGCCCTTATGCTGTCTGTATCTGAGTGTTATCCTGGAAGGGCGCTCGGGGTAATACTGACTGGGATGGGTAACGACGGACTTAAAGGATTTACAGCTCATAAAAAAGCAGGGGGCAAGGTTTTCGCTCAGGATGAGAAAACATGTGTTGTTTATGGTATGCCAAGGGTGATAGTAGAGGCTGGACTGGCTGATAAGGTTTTGCCTCTTGACGAGATTCCGGGTGAAATAATTAACGCAGTCTAACAAAGGAGGAAGCAATGACCGCAATTAAAACGAGCCAAGAACTTTTGCAGTTAGTCACTTTTAAGTTGGGCGATGAAGAATATGCAATAGACATATTAAAGGTTCAGGAAGTAAACAGAATGGTTGATATTACAGCAGTCCCAAATTCCATTAATTATCTTGAAGGCGTGATTAATCTGAGAGGCAGGGTAATACCTGTCATAAATCTACGGAAAAAGTTTGCCTTAGATGCCAAAACACTCGATACGCAGTCAAGGATAATGGTTGTAGATGTGGGGATAACGATCGGCATTATTGTTGATTCTGTTTCAGAGGTGCTTAGAATATCTCCTGATACGGTCGAACCCCCGCCTGCTATGGCTGGCGGCGGAGCCGAGTCTGACTATATCAAGGGCATTGGGAAGCTTCAGGACAGGCTCCTCATCCTTCTTGATATAGACAAACTTCTCAAAGGCGGCGCAAAGGATGAATTTGGGTTGCTCGAGGGCTCAGAATCGAATAAATTGCAGAGGGGACTGCTGAATTAGAGTTTGTTTATACCCAAAATTAGCGCTAATGGACTGTCATTCCGAGCTAAGCGAAAAATCTTTTTAAAGAAAGATTCTTCACCCTTTCGGGTGTCCGAATGACAAGCTGTTGAAGGCATTAACCCGGAAACCGCAATTGAATTTTTGTTTAGCAGGCATATATGCCAGAAAATTCGTTTGAATACGAAGGCGGGCACAATTTCATGGTCTGCTCTCTATAAATTCCCTTACAGAAGATAATAAGGCCGCCGCTGAAAAAGGTTTTCTTATAACATTCTTCCCTTTTTCATTAAGCAGAGCTAAAGGCATGATATCATGATAAGGTCCGTTTAGGAAAATTACTTTGAGTTCAGGTCTGACAGCTTTTATGAAATTATATAACCTTGTGCCATTCTTAACTGTCATATCCGGATTAACAATTGCGAGGCGGATGTCACTATTGTGTATGATAATTTTTTCTGCATTTTCAGCGTTAGATGCAATAACAACCTTATAGCCGTATCCTTCGAGTATATCTTTTATAAGGGTGTTCAGAATCTCATTATTTTCCGCGAGCATGATGGCTTCAGTCCCCTTTGGCGGCATAATAAAGTCTTTGATGTCTGATAATTCATCTGAAACAGGCAAATAGGGGAGATATATTTTGAAGCAAGAGCCTTTTGCATCACTTGTAACTGTTATAAAGCCGTTATGTTGCTTAACTATCCCATAAACAATTGAGAGTCCAAGACCTGTTCCCTTGCCAATTTCTTTTGTGGTAAAGAATGGCTCAAATATCTTTTCTTTTACTTCCTCGGGTATTCCCCTGCCCTGATCAGAAAAGTAAATAAGAACATATTTGCCGGGCACGCCAAACCGGTGTATTTGCTTGAATCTCTCGTCAATTTTGGCAATCTCAGTGCGTATGGTTATTATACCGCCGTTTGGCATCGCATCTTTTGCATTTGCATAAAGGTGCATTAACATAATACGGATATGTTCCCTATCCGCCATTATTAGAGCCTCATCGTTTGATAATATCAGCTCAATATCAATGCCCTGATTTAAAATATCTAATGCGTCTTTTTTAAACTGTTTTATTGCTTTATTCATATCCACTACCGCAAGGCTTGGACGGCTTGTCTGACTGAAGGTGTTAAGATCTTTTACTAAACCTACACCGCGGTTGGCTGAAACAAGAATCTTTTCAATATAGGATTTGAATCGATTGCCGTGCCCCACTTCCATTTCGAGTATTTCGCTGAACCCAATAATACCCGTGAGAATATTATTAAATTCATGTGCGACTCCTTTGGCAAGTTGTTGAATGGCTTCGATTTTATAGTGGAAATGGGGTGAAAGGGCTTCTTGTTGATTCTTTAAATGCTCTTCCTTATGGGCAATAAGCGCAATAAAAAAAAAGTTAGAATCATTGCTAATATCAGGGGCATAAGCGCTCAGTTTAAGATTGATTTGCTTTTGGTTGTTATCTATAAAAGTAATATTTCTTTCATCACAAAAGCCGTTTTTCCTTATTTCATAGATTATACGCGCCCAGTCTTCTTTATTTGCAAAAAAATTGTCAAAGAGATTTTTCCATAATACATCGGATTTTGAAGAAAATCCAGTTAGTTCCAATCCTTTTTTACTTACATATAGCAGATTTCCATTGAGGTCGCATATAAAGATAATGTCTCCTGATTTTTCCATCAGAATATCAAGGAGCTTTTCATATTGTGAAGAAAAACTTAATTTTTTGGCTGTATCTGAGATGTCATAAAAAGACAGGGATATGAAATTATTATTTTCAAAATCAATCCTGCTGGGATACACCTCAAAAACTTTTTTTCCTGAAGCGCCGCATTCGAGGTTTATGACAAAATAATCCCTTTTGCCAGAGAATACCCTAATTAATTCGAGGATTAATTCTTTTTGGTTAAGTTGAACAATATCAATAATATTCTTATGCGGAAGCTCTTCAGGGGTAAACTGAAAGAGCAAGGAAGCCTTCTTATTGGCTGCTTTTATCGAGCCGTTATGGGATTCGATGATTATGCACGCCTCTCTTGCATTTTCAAAGATATCTTTGTAAAAAGAAGGGATGTTTGACAGGTGATTTTTGCCGATCGCCATTTGATTTACCTGGAAATTAAGGCTGAACCTCTCTAATTAAGAAAGGTTTTAAAGGAGTTTTTAAAGCCTTGTGTGCAGGATTCAGCACACGGATGCCCTGAACCTTTGGGATTTAAAGAGGTTCCATTATTATGTATTTATTATGCGCCCATATTCTGCGTCTAACGATGTGCCCACCGCAATAACCATATGCTCACAAACAGGATTTTTATGGAGCAATCTTTAAATATAGAAATTTTATAACACACATGGACAGCTTTTTTCAATATAAAATTACAACTGCCTCACAGTCCCGAATTTATGGTAAAAACCTTATTAAATCATAATGCTCTTTTTATAGGTAGAAATTGATATCAGCCATTTTAGGGATTTAACCGAAAAATAGATATAGAAAATGTTAATTCCAAGCTTGCTCCTTCTGTCATTACGCCCCCCTCATTCTCTGTCATTCCGAGTGAAACGAGGAATCTTTCCTTATCGTTCGGGATAAACCATGCACTGAGCAAAGCGAATGTGTCCGCGAGGAATCTATCTGCCTTCCAATAAAGATTCCTCACACTTGTTTGGTGTTTGGAATGACAAACAAATCAACAGGCTTGCAGGTATTTTTCGTTTAAAGAAACTGGAGTTTCCTGAGTTTTTACCCGAAGTCAAAGCATAGTTGGAAGTCATCGGTATTATCAGGGATTCCTTTTAAGGCTATTTTATCTGGAAATA
>JBBIIV010000077.1:0-9621 GCA_037446295.1 Nitrospirota bacterium | reverse complement strand
AACAAATATTCTATAGGAGGTGCGCCCTTTTTTACCCTATTTCATTTTCACACAAGAAAGTTTACACTACCGTATGAAATAACCGTCTGCCTATCGTCTTATAGCGTATATAATCACTTTAGATCGAGTTCTTATAGAAAATATGAAAATTGTTAGTATTTAATAATAGCAATAAGGGTGTCACCTTCCTATTACTACTTTACTTAAAGGAATACACCCTTATGCTTTAAAAGGTTTTCGGTCTGAATAAGAGCAGTGAATAACCTTTATTTTGTTCTCATAAACCCTATAATAATTTTCAGATTAATTTACTATTCTTCGGCTCCAACTCCAACATAAGTTCTAAGTTTTTCTTGCTCAAACATTTCTTGAGCTTTCTTTTCAGTCGTCATCAACGACACCACTATGCCGGAAATAAATGAAAGCGGAATTGAAATAATGCCAGGATTCTTCATAGGGAAGATCGCTTGTTCAAATTTAAGGACATCGACCATAACGGTGGGGCTCAATATAATCAATGAGACCGAAGAAAGCAGACCTATAACCTGCGCGGTAACGGCGCCGCTTGTTGTAAATTTCTTCCAGTACATAGACATGATAAGAGCTGGAAAATTAGCGCTAGCAGCAATGGCAAACGCAAGTCCCACAAGAAATGCCACATTTTGACCTTTAAATAATATCCCAAAGGTTATTGCAAGTATGCCTAGCCCAAGTGTCGACCATTTAGCAACTTTTACAGATTCCCTTTCGGAAGCTCCTCCCCTCCGGATCACATTTGAGTAGAAATCATGTGCAAGGGCAGCAGCGCCAGCGAGGGTTAAGCCCGCAACAACTGCCAGTATTGTTGCAAATGCTACCGCCGAAAGAAATCCAAGAAAAAATGTTCCGCCAAGCGCCTCGGCTAAAAGTGGCGCAGACATATTTCCGCCTTTGTCGAATTTCTGAATAACATCCCTACCTACAAGAACACATGCGCTAAAACCAATAATAAAGGTCAGAATATAAAAATACCCAATCCATCCTGTTGCCCATGCGACTGATTTCCTTGCCTCTTTCTGGTCTGGAACGGTATAAAATCTCATTAATATGTGGGGAAGTCCGCAAACCCCGAACATGAGAGCTAAGCCCAATGAAATAGTATCAATCGGATTTGCAACCAAGCCGCCCGGCAAAAAAGCCCCTTCACCATATTTTCTGGAGACCTCTGCAAAAAGACTTCCTGGATTGAAATTGAATGTGTAAAGAGACAGAATCACGACTAAGGTAGCTCCACCTAATAGCAAAATCGCCTTAATAATCTGAACCCATGTGGTAGCAAGCATGCCTCCAAACAATATGTAAGAGATCATCACTATACCAACAAAAACAACAGCCCCTTCATACGGGATGCCTAAGAGCAGGTTAATAAGCGCGCCAGCGCCAACCATCTGAGGAATCAGGTAAAAAACAACAGTAATAAGTGTAGCTATCGAGGCGACTGTTCTAACGGGTCTCTGCTTTAACCTATAAGTAACTACATCAGCATAGGTAAATTTACCGAGATTCCTGAGCGGCTCAGCGATGAGGAGAAGCAAAATAGGCCACCCCACAAGCCATCCTACTGAAAATATTAGTCCATCATAGCCTCTTGTAGCTACTAGACCAGCTATACCAAGAAATGATGCAGCACTCATATAATCACCTGCAAGGGCTAAACCATTCTGGAAGCCAGATATCGATCTTCCAGCTGCGTAAAACTCGGAGGCCGTCTTAGTCCTTTTTGAAGCCCAATAGGTTATCCCGAGGGTTGCTGAAATAAATACAATAAAGAAAAGTATCGTTTCTAAACTAACCTGTCCTAATGTCGAAGTTTGTTGCATTTTCTCACCCCATTATTTTTTCTCTCACCTTGTTCACAAGGCGATCATATGAACTGTTTGCCCAAAGTACATAAACAGCGGTAATGCCGATTGTAGCTACAAGCACAAATACTCCCAATGGAATTCCAACTGTTATATTTTCCGTTACCTTATTAGCAAAAAAGGGTTTGTTATACGCCATCATTAATATAAACCCATAATAAAGAACCATCAAAAAAAACCCGAGCAAAACGGATATAATCCATTTCTCTTTTTTCAACCTCTTGAAAGCTGGGTCGTTCAAAAGTTCTTTACTTGCAATCTTTCCCATCCTAAACCTCCATTATTTCTAAAAATTGATTATTTCTGCAGATACCATGTATCTGGATTCTTGATTGGTGGGATTCCCTATATTTTGCAAATCCTCCATTTTTGTGATATTAATATCAACGAGCATGCGAATAAATCTTTGAAATAGCTGTGCTGCAACAAAGGCTTGTTTAAGGGCATTAAGGGACCCATTACATGCTATCCCAAAACGCCGAGCTAATTTATACAGGTCGGGGTCACCGGCATATGATATAAAACGCTTGAGAGCAGGATGATTCTCTCTTAAATATTCATATACAAGTGCGATATCCAACATTGGATTGAAGATTACAGGACTGATGATTTTTTCTGCAGCTTTATCAATAAAACTCATTCCAACAAATACAGAATGACCCGCTATTATCTCTTTTCCGCAAAAATCAGCAAATTCCCTGAGTATCTCCTCAATATTCGGTTTTTCATCACTCTCTGATTGATTATCTCCATTTGATATAAGGTTTCTTAATCTAGACATACTTTTAGACTTCACCGACTTGTAAAAAGTTTTTCCCAGTTCTATTCTGCTGCCATCCATCTTAATGGCGCCGATTGACAATAAAGAATCCTTTTGCAAATCAAGCCCTGTAAGCTCAACAGCAACAACTACATACTTTCTATAATTTATAGAACTGTAATCTTGATGCCAGAATGCCTTATCACCAAAATTTTCAATCCTTACTTCTTCTGTCTCCTTTTTCCTATCAATCATCATTTCCATAATAATCTCCAAAATTTTGGGATGTTTAATTTTTATCATGTAAATACAGCAACGATTATGCCAGCAAAACAATAAAGAACTATCCTTTAAAATCACCTATTTATAAAATAGCAGCCAATATTTTTTATATAAAATTTTGCAGATATGAAAAAATCCCAATAAGGAAGTGGGAACATTCTTTTATCCCAAAAAATGCATTTTGTTTCAAAAGAGCAGGCATAGATGCCCGAAAACCCTTTGTTCTATAACACCTTAGACATTCAATACCAATTAAATGAAAGCCTCAGAGTGCCATTTGATACCTTGACACTATAAAATGTTTGAGGGTATTTATGCCTGCTAAACAAAAATCTAATTGCAGTTTCCAGGTTAAAGCTATTTTATAAGTTTGCAGAAATGCAAATAATATTTGCAGATATGAAAAAATGGAGGGATTTGTGATTTTATCCTTTACGAAGGATCTTTCTTAAGACCATATTTTTTTATCTTCCTGTATAATGTGACCATATTAATTCCGGCTCTTTTCGCAGCCTCATCCACATTCCCTTGAAATTGCTGTAATAACGAATTAAAATAATCCCGTTCAAATTTTGCAAGGACGTTGTAATATTCTCCTGATGCTAAATCTTCTGAATCTTTTTCGTTAATTTTAATGAATTGTTCAAGTATATCTATGTCAATATACTTGTAATTGCTGAGGGCGTGAGCTGCCTCGACAACATTTTTGAGCTGTCTTATATTTCCAGGCCAATGGAACTTCATAAGCGCATCCATTGCATCAAGGGTAAAACCCGCACAATCTTTCCCCAAGTTTTTGTTTTGCTGAGAAACAAAATATGATGCCAATAAAGGTATATCCTCAGTCCTTTCTCTAAGGGGAGGCAGCACTATGCTCATTCCATTAAGCCTATAATAAAGGTCTTCCCTGAATTTATCGGCTTTGATTGATGATAATAAATCAACATTTGTAGCGGATATTATTCTTACATCAACCCTTATGTTTTTATTGTCGCCAATGCGTCTTAATTCTTTTTCCTGAAGGAATCTTAAAAGCCCTTTTTGCGCTTCTATATTAAGATTGCCAACCTCATCTAAGAAAAGGGTTCCTTTATCGGCGGATTCAATAAGTCCTACCTTATCCTCATGTGCACCGGTAAATGCGCCCTTCTTATGACCAAAGAGCTCGCTTTCCAGAAGGCTCTGAGGAAGAGCCCCGCAGTTGAGTATGACAAATGGGTTCTCTTTGCGCATCGAGTTATAGTGGATTGCATGAGCTATAAGCTCTTTACCTGTTCCAGACTCTCCCCTAATCAATATTGTAATATCAGTAGGTGCGATCTTTTTGACTTTCTCCAGAAGATCTTTTATACCCTTTGAAATGCCGATGATATTTTCAAAGCTGAATTTCCCACGCAATTCCTGTTTTAACTTTATATTTTCCTTGAGTAGGGCATTGTGTTTAAGCGCTTTGTTAACCCTTAGAATAAGTTCTCCAGACTCAAATGGCTTCAAAAGCATGTCATCAGCACCTTTTCTAAGCGCTTGTATAGAAATATCAAGGGTTGCGTGAGCAGTTATTATTATTACAGGTGTAGCATTATCTATCCTTTTTATATGTTCAAGAACCTCTATGCCGTCCATTCCTGGCATTTTTATATCAGTTATAACGAGAGAATAATTACCGCTTTTAAACTCCGCAACACCTTTATAAGGGTTGTCAAAGGTTACAACACCGAAACCATTGTCTGTTAAAATTGCTTTAATCAGATTGCAGAGACCCGGGTCATTATCAATTACAATTATTGGGGCAAGTTCTTGCATAATTAGAATCTCTTTACAGGGAGGCTGACCGTCATCTTTGTTCCAACGCCCACTTTGCTCTCCACATATATTTTGCCGAGATGTTGTTTGATTATCTGTTTAGTGACCGCCAATCCCAAACCACTTCCTTTTGGTTTAGTTGTGAAAAAGGGTTCAAATATCCTGTCTATATTCTCCTCGGGGATTCCTGCTCCAGTATCTTCAAAAATAATATTTATAAATCCTTCATCCCCAATTTCAGTTTTTATTATAAGTTGTCCCTTATTTTGAATGGCTCCTGCTGCATTCATAATCAGGTTTATAGCTACTTGCTTGATTTGATCTTCATCAAACATCAAAAATGGAATATCTTTATCAAGATTTTCGATTATTTCGAGATTCTGTAAATCGGGATGATTGGATGCAAAACTGACTATTTCATCAAGCACTAAATTTAAATCTTTTTCTTTTAGGTCCGGAGCTGGAATTCTTGCAAAATGAAGGAAATTTTCTATAATTTTCTTGCACCTCTGAGTTTCACTTTTCATTTCTTTAATATACTTAAATACAGGATCTTCTAATGAAACTTTTCCCTCCATGTAAGATGCATAGCCAAGTATTATACCGAGAGGATTATTAATTTCATGTGCAACCTCTGACGCAAGAATGCCAAGGGAAGCCATTTTTTGGTTTTGATTGAGGGTTTTCTCCAATTCCTTCTGCTTTTTAAGAATCTCGGCCATATTATTAAAGTTTTGTGCGAGTTCGCCTACTTCATCATGGCTCTCAAGTGAGATTCTCTCATTCAATTTTCCGCCTTTAATCTTTCTTACAGCTTCGATCATCTTATTCAAAGGGGCAGTTATTGTTGATGAAGCCCAGGATACAAGAAAAATAGAAACAACTATTGATATAAATATAATAGCTACCATATTAGTTAATATATGCTCTTTAATCAAAGACGCCTCCTGATAAAACTCATCTTCATAAGGACCAACCGCTACAATCCAATCCCAAGGCTCAAAATATAAATACCTGACTATCTTCATACGGGCTTCGTTCTCGTGAGGATTCTTCCACGGGTAACGAATCCAACCGTTCTTTTTTTCAAGCATTTCCCTTATAAAATAGTGTCCTTTAAAATCGACAGCGTCGGAGATGTTGTCACCTTCTCGAGCAGGATGAACGGTTAATACACCTTTAGTAGTGATGCAATAGATATAACCAGTCTTGCCAACTTGTTTGCTTTTTATGATTTGCTTAAGACTCTCAAAGGATTCTGGATTTGACTCAGGAGTGCCCACATACATGTGATGGGTGTAAAGTAAGTCCTTGGCAAACTCGGTCATATGTTCTATATCAGCCATGCTTATAGCGGTTATACCCTTATATGCCTGATGAGTTGCGATATAACCTATTATGACGCCTACGCTTATTATCAATATAATAATAAATGGAAGAACAAGAACTAATATCTTCCAACTTATTTTTAAGTTTTTATAAAAATTCATAATAAAAAAAGAGCCTCTAATAAACGTATATAGCGATGCCGTAGCGGCTATCATGCAACACCAATGTTAAATTTACACTAATAAAAAAGTCAGCTTACCTGCCTAATCAGTTTTTAACTCGATTGATTTTGTTCTTTATTTTAGAGTCGCCTGACAATCTCTTCCTAAAATTGCTTATTTGCAGCCTGACTGATTCAACAGCTGTCCCCCCGTACGACTTCTTTGCATTTATAGACTCAAAAACACCAATACATTCGTAAATATCTTCATCTATTGCATTTAAAAAGGATTTATATTCTCCGATGCTCAGGTCAAATAATTTCTTGCCATTTTCAATACAATAAAGGACTATTCTGCCCGTTATCTCATGAGCTGTCCTGAATGGGACCCCTTTTTTAGCTAAGTATTCAGCAATATCTGTTGAGGTCGAAAAACCTTCCAGAGCGGTTTCATGCAGCTTCTTTTGATTGAATTTCGTCTTCCCAACCATCTGAATAAGCGCGGCTAATGTTAGCTTCAAGGTATCAACAGAGTCAAAGACAGGCTCCTTGTCCTCCTGCATATCCCTGTTGTAAGAAAGAGGAAGACCTTTCATAACCGTGAGCAGACTGATAAGAGCGCCATAAATCCTGCCTGTTTTCCCACGCATTAATTCTGCGACATCTGGATTTTTCTTCTGAGGCATAATACTTGAACCAGTTGTAAAAGCATCGGGCAATTCAATAAAGCAAAACTCTTGAGAGGCCCACATCACGATCTCTGAAGCTATCTTAGAAACATGCATCATAAGCATTGATGAATTGCATAGAAATTCCAAAGCGAAATCCCTGTCCGATATAGCGTCAATGCTATTTTCAGAAACCGAATCGAATCCAAGTAAGTCTGCAATGTATTGCCTATCAATAGGCAGAGAAGTGCCCGCAAGGGCGCAAGAACCAAGAGGAGAGACATTAAGTCTTTTTAAGGAATCGAAAAGCCTCATTTTGTCCCTCTCAAACATGTGTGCATAAGCCATCAAATGATGTGATAAAAGAACCGGCTGTGCCCTTTGCATATGTGTATAGCCGGGCATAACGACATTGAGATTCTCCTCGGACAAATCGAGAAGAACTTTTTGTAATTCTGCTAAAAGCGTCATAATCTCATTAATTTCATCTCGCAAATAAAGCCTCAAGTCAAGGGCAATTTGATCATTTCTTGATCTAGCGGTATGGAGCTTGCCTCCTATATCGCCGATTTTTTCGATCAGGGCATATTCTATATTCATGTGAATATCCTCAAGCCCTTCCTGGAATATAAATTCACCTCTCTCTATTTCCTTGTAAATTTCTTTTAATCCCTTGATAATTTTTACAGAATCTTTTTTATCAATTATGCCCTGTTTAGCGAGCATCTTGGTGTGTGCAATGCTCCCCTGAATATCGTGTCGCCAGAGTCTTTTATCGAAAGAGACAGATTCAGTATATTTTTCTGCAATTTCTGATGTCTTATCACGAAACCTTCCCGACCAAAGTTTTTTCATGATTTTGTCCCTCCTATCCGTTATATTAAGCAAATTTTTCACCCGCAGGACATATAAATATATTATAACAGTATTTGCTTCTCTCACAACGATATCTAAAAATCCGGATTTGAGAGTAGTAAATAGCAATGTCTTGCAATCCAATACACCAAGGACAGAGGGAGGAAATTTTGGAGATTCCTAATTTATGGTCACTTTGTTTTTTTGCTTTGTCAAATATTATATGTTAAAATTTTAAATATAAAAGGAGGTGAGTCACAATGAAATTTTTGAGAATATTATTGTTTTCAATCCTTATTATAGGGTTGACATTTTCAATTGCAGCTGCCGGAAAACATACCCCGCAAGAGCGAGGGAAAGCCCTTTTCAATGACCCGAAATTTGCGGGAGGTTCAAAATCTTGCAATGAATGTCATATGAATGGAAAAGGACTTGAAAAGGCAGGGGCAAAGAAAGAATTCACTATAATGAACAAAAAACTTAACTCCATCGAAGATGCTGTGAATTTCTGCATTGAAAAAGCCAATAAAGGCAAACCCATTGATGTAAAATCTCAGCAGATGAAAGATATCGTCTCGTATATCGAGACCTTTACTCCAAGGTAGTTGAAAACTTTTTAATTGCCGGAAATAAGAAGTGGGATAATATATGTTTTGTTGCAAACCAAATCTGACAAAATAGGCAGATGAAATATTATCCCACTTCTACTAGGGATTTATGCCATCGTTGTTGCTAAAATCATATGTTTCTCTGATTTTAATTGTCTTTGTATTTATTTCTACATTTACCATGTTGGAGATTATTGGGAGGAAGGAAAGCAGATTTAATCTTGACATGCTAAGAAAAATTCACAAGGTAAATGGTATCTTTTTTTTCTTTTATACATCTTGATTGCTTATCTTTGTCTGAGTTTTATATTCAACACCAAGTTAGAACTCTCACCGAGAGGGGCTTTTCATAGTATATTTGCTGTTTCTATCATTGTATTACTAATATTTAAAATAGCATTTGTTAAGTACTATCCCAAATTTTATGAATATGCAAAGATTCTTGGCATTATGACGGCGATAATTACTTTACTCACCATTTCAACATCCACAAGATATTACTTATTAATAACAAAATTTGGGACATCAAAATACATAGCTGGGAGCTTTCGTACAGAACCATCAAAAGAAGTGACCTTGAGCTTTGAAGTCCATACAGACGCAGAGGACATAAAAAAAGGCAAGGATATATTCAATCAAAAATGCTTTTTCTGTCACGAAGCGTATAGCAAGGATAAAACTGTTGGACCTGGGCTAAAGGGAATCTTAAAAGAATCCTACCTGCCTGTTAGCAAAAAAAAATCAAATGTTGAAAACATCATTCATCAGATTAAAACACCTTATAAAGACATGCCCTCGTTTTCATATCTTTCAGATGAAGAAGTTAAGAGTATAGTTGCATTTCTAAATACACTCTGAAATTGTAAAATTGCAGTTTTCAAACATTTGACCTTTTTTTTGATATAATTAATTAAAGAATAATTGGTTAAAAAGAGGATAGTATGCCGTATGTAGTTTGGAGTGACATGTTCAGTATCAACATGCCTTTTATTGATAATCAACATAAAAAACTTATCAATATAGTAAATGATTTCCATGAAGCTATTCATAAAAATAAAGGTGAAGAATCTTTATTCAAGATACTCAATGCTTTAATCAAATATGCTGAACAACACTTTCAAGATGAAGAGAGGGTGATGGAATTTTCAGGTTATCCGCTTGATAAAAAAAACGAACACAAAAAGATTCATGAACAGCTCATAATAGACATTTTTAGGCTTCAGCAAGAATATAATCAATCAGAGGAAAAAACTAT
>JBBIIV010000076.1:0-9656 GCA_037446295.1 Nitrospirota bacterium | reverse complement strand
ATGTCAGTGGAGATTTTACAGGGCAATTAGATAGGACATAAGGCAAAATCTGTCAAAAAAAACTTGAAATTGCCTTAGAAATAGTTTTGAAGAATTTCTATATCGGGATTCGGGTTTACACAAAATAGTTGACATTACCGATATGACAGCAAATAAAAATTAGAAACGGCGATATAATAGCGTGTTGTTTTTAAGAGTTGATTTTTCAGATTATTTTTGACAGCAGTGTAGATATAAAAATATAAGAAAGCTCCCTGCCCTAACAGATATAGGGAGCTTTCTTATCAATGTTATTCTTTTGTAATCTCGTATCTTCCTGTAGGATCAATCTTTATTATGGCATTTAGGAAGCGAGTTTTATAGCCGGCATTCTTCAGGGTGTGATAAGCAAGCTCGGCTCTAACACCCGTAAGGCAATGCACGATTATCTCCTTGTCCTTAGGAATCTCAGCTAATCTCTTAGGAACATCTTGAGTAGGGATGTTTTTTGCGCCTATGAGCATACCATTTTCCGCCTCATCACTATCCCTAACATCAAGCACAAATATACCAGCAGGTATCTTC
This sequence comes from Nitrospirota bacterium, assembly GCA_037446295.1. Classification (GTDB taxonomy): domain Bacteria; phylum Nitrospirota; class Thermodesulfovibrionia; order Thermodesulfovibrionales; family Dissulfurispiraceae; genus DYHD01. Next base: position 9,092 of record JBBIIV010000076.1, on the reverse strand, counting down.
TCTGCTATAGACTTGAACTCCTCAACGCTTATCTCACCGGGCCTCGGCTTTGGCTCCCAGACGATTTTTGTGGGCAAGTCCCCTACAGCGACCTTGCCTTTTATTCTGTTCCATTCATCAAAGCCTCCTTCAAGGACAGTGATATGCGTAAATCCGCCCCATACACTTACTATCTCGAATGCTTGAATGGCAGTCTTTGTATCATGAGAATAGAGCACTATTGGGGCTTTTTTGTCTTTAGGGAATTTGTCATAAGCAACGCTTATTTCAGTAAGCGGGATAGAGACCGCTCCTGGTATATGCCCTTTCTTTGCTTCAACTGTGGGTCTGAGGTCAACAATTACAGTGGGGATATCAAGTTTTACTCTTTCTATCAGGCATTCAACACATTCTATCGTAAGCTTTCCAGCCTTCCTCCATGCAGGAATACCATCAATATAAACCTTTACATTTTTATAACCAAGTTTCTCCGCCCTACTGGCAGAGGCAGGGCTCAATCTTCAAGTAGGTCCTGCACAATAAAAGATTATCATCTTATTTTTATCTTTGGGGAGTTTAGCTATATGCTTGTCAAAATCAGCATCGAAAATATTTATTGCACCTGGTATCGCACCTTCATAAAATCTGACAGCAGGCCTCGAGTCCACTATCAAAGCGTCCCCCTTTTCGACTCGCTCAGCAACAAAATCGGTATTGACAACCTTTTCAGGCGGCATCTTAGCAGGCTGTTTTACTGAGATGCTTTGAGCATAATACTCGCCATTTTTTTCGACATAAGAAATAGCAATCTCTTTTTCTCTTGTGAGCTTGCTAATAGGCGAATCCCAGCCGGATAGTTTTGTCTTGTCATCAAACTTTACTGTCCACATGACTCCAGTATTAACGGATAATGTCTCAGCCTTAACTGATATGCCGCCCATTGTCCCGCGCAGCAGCTTCTCATCTGATGCGTGGCATTGATTGCAGGGCTTCAATATCTTAGGTTTAGGCGTCTGAGCCATTACTTGAACGCCAGAAAAAACAAGCAGCCCAGAAGCAATAAGCAAGGCAGCTGCAAGCCTTTTTAAAATACTTTTCATTTTGAACCTCCAAATTTTAATTAGACGGCTAAAAGCCGGCATACAATTTGTTCCTAATCTATAATATTATATTAAATTTTAGCTTCAACCTGTATAAATTAATAATATTTGCAATTTTCTTGCCATCTATCCAGCATTTGAAACGCCTGTGACGGCATATTTTTTTGACCACCTCATTTATAAACTGTTAATCTCCTTAACAAATATGTTAATATGTTTTTAACAATGAAGGCATTTCTTGGAGATACAGATTTTCTCAAAAGTATTCTTGTGACCATGTCAGAAGGTCTGATGGTCGTTGATAGGGATGGCAGCATTCTTTTTTTTAACAAGGCTGCAGAGGAGATGACCGGCTTCAGCATGAACGAGGTATTAGGCAAGCAGTGCACAATCCTCGATACAAATACATGTGTCGTAACTACTGCCAACGGCAAGAGAAGGGACTGCAAGTTGTTCGATACAGGCTGCGTTTCCAATAAAAAATGCATCATAAAATCAAAGAATGGCAGGGTCATACATCTGCTAAAAAATGCCACTGTTTTGAAGGATAAGAAGGGTCAAATAATTGGGGCTGTTGAGGTCATGACCGATATTACATCTATTTATATGAGGGAGCTTGAAGTAGAAAAGCTCAAAGGCGAACTTATGCAGGAATATGGCTTTTCAGGCATCATAGGCAAAAGCCTATCTATGTTGAGGTTGTTCGACCAGATAAGAAACGCATCAGAGACTGATGCCAGCGTTATAATCTACGGGGAAAGCGGCGTTGGAAAGGAACTTGTAGCTAATGCGATACACCGACTAAGCAGGCGCTCAAAGGGCCCATTTATAAAAGTCAATTGCGCCGCCCTAAATGAGTATTTGCTTGAAAGCGAACTTTTTGGTCATGTCAAGGGAGCGTTTACCGGCGCATTTAAGGATCGTATGGGAAGGTTTGAGGCAGCCCACAAGGGAACTATATTTATGGATGAGATTGGAGACATGCCCCACTCAGTCCAGATCAAGATGCTCCGAGTGTTTCAGGAAAGGGAGATAGAGCGCGTCGGTGACCATAAGCCAATACCAGTAGATGTGAGGTTTATCACCGCTACAAACAAGAATATTCAAAAAATGGTCTCAACAGGACAGTTTAGGGAGGACCTTTTCTACAGAATAAATGTTATTCCAATCAAGATTTCGCCCCTTAGAGAGCGCAGGGATGATATCCCCATTCTTTTATCTCACTATCTTGAAAAGATAAATATTATGAGTGGAAAAAACATCAAGAGGTTTAGCCCTGCAGCTATGGAAATGCTTGAATCCTTTCATTGGCCCGGTAATGTCCGGCAGCTTATAAATGCGGTTGAGTATGCCTCAATGACCTCAAAAGGTGATACAATAGATATATCAGACCTTCCCGAATACATTTTCACTGTAACCAATGAGATAAATAAAGAGATAAAGGGCTTCAGAAAAGCTGAGCAGATTCTCTCAGTCTTAGATAGATTTAACTGGAACAGGACCCAGGCAGCAAGACATCTTGGCATCAGTAGGGTGACTTTGTGGAAACTTATGAGGGAATTTAAGATAAAGGAGAAAAAATAACGAGGTAGAATATATGAAGTTAAGTCATTTTGATGAACAAGGCAATGCAAGAATGGTAGATGTTTCAAAAAAGTCCTTGACTACAAGAACAGCGATTGCTTCTGGTTCTATATATATGCAGCCTGAAACATTAAGACTTATCTCGCAGGGGATGATCTCAAAAGGCGATGTCTTGGGAGTGGCGAGAATAGCAGGTATAATGGCTGCTAAAAGGGTTTCAGGATTAATACCCCTTTGTCATAATTTAAATCTGAGTTCTGTAAAGGTGGATTTTTTTAATAATGAGAGCAAAAACAGGATTGAAATAAAAGCTATAGTCCGTTGCAACGGGCAGACAGGAGTCGAGATGGAGGCTCTGACGGCTATAGCAGTAGCGGCTTTAACTATATATGATATGTGTAAGTCAGTTGATAAAGGGATGATTATTTCTGATATAATGCTCCTTGAAAAAACAGGAGGCAAAAGCGGTGATTATAAGAGGGGGTAGGGCGGTTCACAAACTGCCCCGTATATTCAACTGTATCTCTCAACAGTGAATTTAAATATCACGAAATCTTTATCGGCAGGGTCAATTCCAGCCTTGAGTTTGGCAATACGCAGCTGCTCTTGGACTGTATCAACCCCTTCAATATCTGGTAGCAGCAACCCCCTTTTGAAATCTTTTGTAACAATTATCCCATATTTCGAGGGGTCAAGCTCTGATATATCATAAACCTTTGTGGGCTCGGAGAGCACATCTACGGAATACCTGAGTTCTTCTAATTCTTCTTTCATGACAGGTGGAAATCTAGGGTCGTTATTAGCCGCAGAGACAGCATTCCTCGTTATTTCTTCATAGATATTTTGGCATACCGGGGAAAATGTCCCGATACAGCCTCTCAACTTTCCGGATTTTTTGAGACAAACAAATACTCCTGCCTTTTTCTGCATATCTAATGGCAGATCTGTAGGCGCAGAAGGGATTTTTTTATTCTCGAGATATTCACTGACAGCTTTTTTTGCAAGCTCTACATATGGATGCATCTCAACGTTTCCTTAGCATTGCATAGTTTGCCATCTCTATAATGGAGCTTTTTTCTTCAGCATCGGGGAAGATTTCAAGTTCAGCCTTTGCCTCCTGAACTATTGACTTTGCAATCTTGAGTGATTCGTCAATAGAGTCGTATTTTTGGAAAAGGTTGATAATGCGGGTTTGTTCGGCTATTTCTATGTTATTTGAAGTTTTTGTAATTATTTCGACTATCTCCTGCCTCTCATCCTCATCAGCCTTCTTTAGAAGATGTATTATGGGCATAGTTAACTTACCTTCTTCAATGTCCTTGCCAAGTTTCTTGCCAAGTTCATCTTGGTGTGCGGTGTAATCAAGTATGTCATCAGCCATTTGGAAGGCAATGCCTGCCTTGAACCCAAAATTTGCGAGTGCATTCTCAGCATTTTGGGAGACGCCAGCAAGAATGCCTCCTATCTTGCAAGCTGCCGATATAAGAATGCCTGTTTTTGCAGATATTATCTTAAAGTATTCATCTTCCGTTATTGATGGGTCAGCAATCTTGTGAAGCTGGAGAATTTCTCCTTCGGTCATTCGGGTAGTTGCCTCTGAAAGGGTCTCCATAATCTTTTGGTTTTTCAATGAAACAGCGAGTTTAAGAGCGTTTGAGTAAAGATAGTCCCCAACAAGGATGACGACTTGATTTCCCCACAGGACATGAGAAGCTGTCCTACCTCGTCTTGTATCAGCGCCGTCAATCACATCATCGTGCAATAAAGAAGCGGTGTGAATAGCCTCGATGATAGCGGCTAACAGACACCTGTTTGAGCTTTTGTAGCCGCACAAATCGGCGCTGAGCAGGAGGAAAAGGGGCCTAATTCTTTTGCCTCCACTATTGATAATATGTTTTCCGATTGAGGGTATCAGGAAGACATCACTCTGAAATATCCCAAGAAGCTCTTTCTCGACGGTCCGCATCTCATGGGCGTAATTAGCAAATATATCATCAATTTTCATAACGGCTTTAGCCTTATCGCAGTAATATCAACTTCAGACCTGTTCAGCTTCTTTATGTCACGAGGTAAAAAAGCCCCTTTTTCTGTAAAAAAAGCAGTAACATATTTTGCAGGGGTCACATCAAATGCCAGATTTATTACATTTATTCCATCAGGAGCGATTCTCTGTCCGCCAATAGTAGTGACTTCATCGGTTGAGCGTTCTTCTATGGGTATCAGTTCCCCTGAATCAATGCTAAAATCAATACTGCTCAATGGCGCTGACACATAAAACGGCAATTTGTTTTCCTTGCAAAGAACAGCAACTGTATAAGTGCCGATCTTATTTGCTACATCGCCGCTTTTTGTTGTTCTGTCTGTCCCGACAATTGCAAGGTCTATTATCCCATTTTTCATCAAGGCCCCTGCGGCATTATCAGTTATCAGGGTGACAGGAATGTCTGCCTGCATTAGCTCCCATGTGGTAATTCTTGCCCCTTGAAGAACTGGCCTTGTCTCATCTGCTATCACCTGAATTTTTTTGCCCTGTTCTTTTGCTATCAGCATTGGGGCTGTTGCAGTTCCATAGCCTCCTGTTGCAAGGCTTCCTGCATTGCAATGGGTCAATATTGTATCCCCATCCCTTATGAACTCAGCGCCATATCTGCCGATTGCTTTATTGACCTCTATATCACCTTCGAGTATCTTAGTTGCTTCCTCAATCAGCATCTCTTTAAGCACTGAGACAGGCGTTTCAAAATGGGAATTTAGAAGTTTTTTCATCTTCTGAACAGCCCATCGTATATTAACTGCCGTGGGCCTTGTTGCAAGCATAGTTTCCATTATTGGCAAGATTTTGTCAATAAAATCCTTAAAGCTGTCAGCCTTGATGTCCTGAGCGCCAAGCGCAATGCCCATAGCGGACGCAATACCTATTGCAGGGGCTCCCCGGATGTTGAGATTTCTGATAGCTTCCGCCACCATTTGATAGTTAGTACACTCAATATATCTAACATCAAAAGGAAGCTTGCTCTGATCCAGTATTAAGACCTTCCCGTCTTTTAACTCAATCGTCTTGACCATATAACCTCGCAATGTCTTTACATCAAATAGCTCATGAATATTGTTGCAACTGTAAAATAAATTGTCAACCCCAAGATATCGTTAAATACTGTAACAAATGGACCAGCAGTAACGGCTGGGTCTATCCCTATTTTATGCGCTATCACAGGGGTAAATATCGCCAGAAAAGTCGATGTCGTAATTGCCAAGAACATGGATAACCCCACAACCAACCCGAGCATCGGCATGCCTTCAAGAAGAAAAGCTGCTACAGCTATTATAACGCCAGTGGTCAAGGCTATTATAAGCCCTGAAAGTAATTCTTTGGCTGCATAGCGCCAAAAATTGTGAATTGAGTTCAATGCGATATTCCTTACCATAGTGGTGGAAACTTGAAGTCCAGCATTTCCTGCCATACCCATGATAACCGGAATAAACGCCGCAATAATGACGACACTCGTAAGAGTCGCCTCAAATTTGCCTATGACGAGCGATGATATTAATCCACCAAGAAGGCAAAGCAGGAGCCATGGAATGCGGCTTTTTACAACATCAATAGGGCTAGCGTCTTCTATCTTGCCATATTTTATCTCGGAAGTTCCGGCAAGACGGTAAATGTCTTCGGTAGCCTCTTCCTCCACAATGTCTAGCACATCATCCACTGTCACAATTCCCAAAAGATTGCCTTCCTTATCAACAATAGGAAGCGCCACAAGGTTATATTTAGAAAGCATCTCGCTTACTACTTTTACATCAACCTCAGGGGCTGCGGTTATCATTTTTGTTTCCATTATATCAGAAAGCGGAACAGCAGGATCAGCAAGAAGAAGTTCCCTCAAGGATGTGACACCGAGAAGCCTTTCATGTTCATCAACTATATATATGTAATAAACAGTCTCTATTTCTTCTGCATCCTTTTTAAATCTTTCGATGGCGTCTTTTACTATGATTTCTGGCTGATATGAGATGAATTCATTGGTCATGACGCCGCCGGCTGTATCCTCTTTATGGATAAGGAGTTCCTGAATGTCTTCAGCTTCCTCCTTTTCTATGTGCTCAAGAATCTCTTTTGCTTTTTCAGCTGGCAAATCCGCAAGCACATCGGCAGCGTCGTCAGGCGGCATCTCTTCCAGCAAGTCAGCAGCTTTAGCCGTATCTATTGAGCTTATTATCTCTGCCTGCTTTTCAGGTTCTAATTCTGAGAGCGCCTCGGCTGCAGTTTCTATATCGAGGTCTTTCAGGAGATGTGTTCCTTCATCCTTTGAAACACGGCTGATGATCTCTGCTATATCGGCAGGATGCAATTCAGATACTACTTGAACAGGGACAGTTAGTGAGATCGAATCGAGCTTAGGCTTCAGCGGCTGGATATAATTCCAGCTTATAAGTTGAACGGGGACACGGGAAAGAATAATATTCAATAATTTGTTGTTTATATGCCCCCTGACTACCCTTCTGAGCAAACCTCTTTTGCCTATATCTACCGCTATCAGAACGGCAGCGCCGTCATAACCTTCGAGTTTTATGTCATTGACTTTTACAACCTTTACGCCGTTAACATCAACTATCTGTTTGTCGAGGATGTCTCTTACTGCAAGGAGATCACTGTCATTAGGATGATATGTCTCAATTCTTTCTGTCTGGAGGTATGTGGAGATTATTATCTTGTTGAAAAGATTAACATTGTTCCATTCAATTATATAAAACTTATTATTTTTTTCTAATATTAATGCGGATATTTGAGGAAGGGTGATCCCTCTAACTACAATTATATCCGTAATCCTGCCTATAACCTCTCCTTTAGGGTCATATACAGGTCTTCTTATTAATTCACTCAGAAATATATCCCCAAACAATGGCATACTGTAGTATAGATTATTCGAGACCTTAGAGCAAATAAAAAAAGGCAAAACCATTGCTGGCTTTACCTTTTTTATTTTTTACAAAGAAGTTTTTTACTCTTGAACCTGTCTTATATCATCGAGTTTCCACTCAAGCGTCTTTCCAACAAATGCCCAGTATTCCTTGACATCCACCGTAGTATCTTTAGAACCTTCCACTATATTGTTATTACGGTCTATTGTATAATCCCTCAACAGGGCATCTATCTGGACAATCACCACCTTATTCTCATCCTCGCCCTGGACATTGATAATTTCAAGGTTTTGAAAATATACTATCTCAACAATGTTTTTAAGACCCTGAGATTTCAGTTCATAAAGCTGCTTATCGAGATAGCTATACATCCTTTCCGTCAGGAGATTTTTTACAATAGATAAGTCTCCTTTCGTCCATGCGTCCTGAAGCAGTTTGAATGTGCTGGTAGCTATATCCTTAATCAGTTTTTCATTGATCATTTCTGAAAGTCCGGCTCCTCCTGTGTTAGTAAGGTTCTCAGTCTGATTATATGTGCTTATGCCGGAACTTGAATAAGAGCCTGCAGCATACTGAGGATTGTTTTTCTGCCATGATCTTGTCACCAATTTCATAACAATCTTTAAAAATAAAATAAAAATTAGAATAATTAGCAAAAGCTCAATTAATCCGGGCATCCCGCCAAAATCAAAGTTGCCCCCCATAAAAAGCGATAATAATGCGCCGACGAACAACCCTCCAACAAGCATTCTAAACAGCCCGCTGTTCAAAAAGGAAGGTTTTTGCATTGCCTGCATAGGCTGTGCTTGAGATTGAGGCTTGTTAATATTTTGCTGTTGAGGTTGTGTCTGAGCCGGCTTGCTCCTAAATCCTGATGATGAGCCTTTGCCAGCCCTCGCAAACGATTCTCCTGCCATCATGCCTAAAAATGCAAGGATTGATAAGACCACTAGAATGTTTTTCATTCTCTCCTCCTTTGTAAGTCTGACGAATATTCTACAGAAATAAATCATTTATAATCAAGATTCTTGAAATTAAATTCAAAAATAGAGATAGACCTGCAGGCCGCTCTATTTATCTGTCATTCCGAACACCCAACGGATGTGAGGAATCTTTAAGTTAAACGATAAGATTTCTCGCTCTGCTCGAAATGACAAATTTCTATCTCTATTTTTCGGAAATTAAATATCACACAGATAAGCAAATGCTTATTGAAAAACTCTATTTATTTTTTATCTACTATTCCAACCCATGTAGGAACATAATATTTCAAAGAGTTCTGGGTGTGCCCGTTTTCACGAGCATGACAACTTTTAAATGAAATCCAGTTTTTTTCAACAGGCTGGTAGGACTGAACATATCCAAAATTATCGCTTTTTTTCCAAGTAAAAAAGGTTTTTAAACAAACTCAGCGTCTCTGATTTTCAATAGCATAGAGCCCAATGGCAGTCCGAGTTCTCTGGAGACCACATCGCATTTTGATTGAAAAAGATAACAAATTTTTTTAGT
>JBBIIV010000075.1:0-9704 GCA_037446295.1 Nitrospirota bacterium | reverse complement strand
TTGGTAATAATAGCGAATTCAAAGGACATCCCATCTTTTTTCAATATGTTATTCTTATCCTTTTCCCATCCCGATTCCTCAAGAAGTCTTATCGCCTTTTTCGGATTATACTCATGATATTTTGCCTTTGGATTAAAATACCATGCATTTTTCGGATAAGGTCCGGTTGATGTGCTTCCGAGTCCTTTGAAGAGAGCATTAATTATAGCTTCTTTATTTATGGCATAGCTGATTGCTTCTCTTATTTTTATGTTTTGGAAACGCGGGTCGGTTAAATTAAAACCTAAAAAACCGTAGCGGGCTTGACCGCCGATATATTTATTAAAAATATGCAGTGAATCTGTCTGCACAGCATGTTGAGATGGCGTGAGTTCCATCAAATCGATATTGCCTGCTTTCAGTTCCATTAATCGGGTTGATGGCTCTGGAATTATCTTTATTATTAGTTTGTTGATTTGAGGTTTGCCGCCATAAAACCCTTTAAATGCCTCAAAGACAAGTTTCTGTCCCGGCACCCATTCTTTCAGTATGTAGGCGCCCGTCCCAACAGGAGATTTATCAAAGGAGAAATCGTTAATATCCTTACCCTCCAAAAGGTGTTTTGGTATTATGCCTATACTCCAGCTTTCGAGGGCGGTGCTGAAGGGCTTGGAATATACAACCTTAACGGTATATCTGTCTATAGCCTTAACCTCTTTAACCGGACCGAAGATTTCTGCGTGATGGGTCGCCGTATTTGGGGAGGTAACAGTTTTATAGGTGAAAATCACATCATCGGAAGTAAACTCCCAGCCGTCATGCCAGAGCACCCCTTTTTTGAGGAAGAAAATGATCTCCAACCCGCCTTTTCTGATCTGCCATGAGTCTGCAAGGTTTCCTTTAACATTAAAATCGTCATCTATTTTTGTTAATCCGTCGAAAATTAAGCCGCTGATTGAGTATGAGACGGAGTCTGTGAGAAATACTGGATTAAGCCTTTTCGGCTCTGCATGGAATGCGGATACAACTATATCGGCAGGGCGATTGAGTTCACCCTGCCTTTGACAGGAAATAAAAATTAAAGGAATTAAGATTATAAAGGTTATTGCTTTCAAGAATCTTAAAATACAGCCTTTATCCCTATACCGAAGTATCTTTCAGCCGCAGGAAACCCAAAACGCTCTTGATATGTTTCATTGAAAATATTGCGGCCAAATGCAATAACCTCGACATCTTTGAGTATCGGATAAGCGCCTTCAACATCGCAGGCGATATAAGATTTCTGCTCTCTCACCCTAAGATTTGTGTTTCCAATGACATTATTGTTATAAATTACTTTCTGGTTAGAGACATAAGACGCATACATTGCGAGTCTCTCCTTTTTTGAGCCTTTATACTGCAGACCTGCGTTAATTTTATGTTCCGGCAATGACGGAATTTCATCAAACCCTCTATCTTGGGCGGCAACAAAGCTGCTTACAAAAGGGTCTCCTTTCGTCTTGCTCTTCTGATATGTGTAATTGATGAATGCGGAGAGTCCTTTTGTCAATTGTTGGGCTGCCTCCATCTCGACGCCATAAATAGTAGCCCTGTCGATGTTATAGGATACAAAGTTAATGAGGTCAAAGTGTATATAGTCTTTGATAATGTAGTAGTATGGAGAGATCTCTATCCTTGTATTAGAAGGCAGTGTAGTCTTCCATCCGGCTTGCAGCATCAATCCGTCTTCTTTTTTAAACGGCAAATTACTCGTGTCAACCCCGGCATCAGGCGAATAATGCCAGTAATGCTCAGGCGGGGTGGGCATTCTTAAAGCCCTTGCTATGCTAAAATATGCAAGCCCGTCTTTTTTGTAATTATAGGTGATTTTAATGGACGGCGATAACCCGCTCATAGATATATCATTGATGCCTTCCACCTTTCCTGAAGGTCCGGCATTGCCGTCATACGACATATATCTTACGCCGGGTGTTAATATGAGTTTATCTGTGATGGATATATCATCCATTATAAAAAATCCTATGTTGTCTGAATTCACATAGTTTTCATTCCTGAAAGCAGCCCTAAAATCATCGGGATAATTTTTATCACCATCATCTTTAAATCTTTTATAATCGAACCCTGCAGTAACCGTATGCCCTTTAAAGAAGTGCTTGTATGAGGCATCAAACCCATAGGAACGGTCGTCATAAAATTTCTTGTGAAATACCCTGTTTAACGCCGCTCTTGTATTATATGCCTCTCTGTCGCCGTTATTTTTCCAGTATCTGAGGTTGAGGATACTTTCATGTAATGGTTGTTCATAAGCTATAGAATAGTATAGCTTCTCTTTTTTCCACCAGCTTCCCATCTCCGGGGATGCGCCCATCCCTCCATACATTATTTCACCATCTGAGGAAGGATATGACGGGTCAATTGGCGTGTTATAGCCGGGTGAATCATAATCGTTTGATGCCCTGTTTCTTACAATAAAACCTTTTTTTACTTCCACATACTGAGCATCGCCGGTGAGCTTTCCCTTCCATGGGAATTCATAGCCAAGATGGAGATTAATATTAGCTATCCTGAAGTTCCCGTTTCTGAGATAACCGTCACTTTCCGAATATCCTCCGCTAATAGAATATTCGAAGGCGCCAGGCTTCCAGCCATGATAAAAATTCGCCGTCTTTGTATCAAATTCTGCAATGCCTGCTTGAATCTCAAAGACTGGTTTTTCTTTTGGTTTTCTGGTAACGAGATTTATAACTCCTCCGAGAGTATTGCCATATTTTGGATCGCTGACCCCTTTGATTACCTCAATTTTTTCAATATTATTAAGCGGAATAGTCGTCCAGTCAATAAAGTAGCCTCCTGCCGTTCCCGATGTATTCATTGTCCTGCCGTCTATTGTAAAAACTATTCTCCTTGAACCAAACCCCCTTATCTTTATGGATTCGTCGTCAAGGGCTCCTCCGACAACTTGCGGCCTCTGAACATCGATGCCCGGCTGCCTCGTCAGCGCCGAATCGAGCGTTGTCCCCAGTCCCTGCAAAAGCAATTCCGGGATTACGACTATCCTGTTTGGAGTCTCAACATCTTCTTTCAAGACATCTTCTGAGACTTCAATCTCGTGCAATTGATAAATCCTCTTTGACTTTCCCTCATCATCCACACCAAAGGAAATAACAGGGAAAAAAAGCAAGGCGATGATTAATAATAAGACCATATTTACCTCCTAAAAAGTGTTTTTTACTAATTTTCCATTAATGGCATCACTACAGGTATGCCCCTAATCTCGTGTATAGATGTCTCTATGGCAAAGACTTCTTTTATTGAATGAGCATTTACAACTGACCTGTCTCCAACTGCAAAAATTTGTCCGTCTTTCAGCATCATAAACTTATCCGAGAATCTCAAAGCGATGTTAAGGTCATGCATGACCACTATTGTTATGATATTCAACCTTTTGGTGATATCCCCCAAAAGTGTCATCACTTCTATCTGATTTTTAATATCCAGATGGTTGATGGGTTCATCGAGCAAAAGGACAGAAGGCTCCTGGGCAAGGGCGCGTGCAATAATCACTTTTTGTAGTTCGCCCCCGCTTAATTCATTAGTATTTCTCATGGCAAAGTCTTCCAGTCCCATAATCTTTAAGATATTGATGACTTTTTCATCGTCTTTGCCGGTCACATTCCACCTGATATGAGGTTTTCTGCCAAGCAAAACCGCCTCATATACAGTGCAGAAAACGCTGTTAGATTTCTGCGGCATGTAACCGATAAGTGAAGCAAGCTGATTGCCGGTCATTTTTTGGACATCATCGCCGTCAATCATAGCCGTTCCTCTGTATGGCTTTAAAATCCTATTCAATGTTTTAAGGAGTGTCGTTTTCCCAGAACCATTGACACCGAGCAATGAAACAATACAGCCTTTTTCTATCTGAAATTTGATGTCTTTTAAGACTTCCCTGCCTTTATATCTGAAGCAAATGCCGTCAACGATTATCACAGTCTCCTGCCCCTCATAAGAAGATATAAAAACATTGGAGCGCCGGTAAAGGATGTGATTATGCCTACTGGAAGCACAACAGGAGACATAACCGTCCTTGCGATAGTATCGGATAGAAGAAGGAGGAAGCCGCCGAATATCGCTGTGCAGGGGATGAGATAACGGTAGTCGCTGCCGATTGCAAATCTGACAATATGTGGGGAGATAAGCCCAATAAAGCCGATTATGCCCAGAAATGCCGTGACTGTAGAGACTAATAGCGATGCAATAATCATAGATGAGACTCTCAGTATTTTGACATTCACTCCAAGACTCTTTGCAGATTCATCTCCCCATAGAAGGGCGTTGTAATTCCAGCTATTGTATAGAAAATACAGAAACGCCATAAGCAATAAAACCGACATCGCCGCATTTTGCGTCCAGCCGGCCTTGCCTAAATCTCCGAATGTCCAGAACACAGTGGCTGACACATGCACATCGCTTGCGAAATATTGAATAAGCATAGTGGCAGATGCCCATAAGGCGCTTACCGCCACCCCTGCAAGGATTATTGACTCAGGTCCCATGTTTCTTATTGTCGAAAGAAGTAGAATCAGCATTACTGTCATCAAAGCGCCTGAGAAAGCTGAGATAATAACCAGATGTTGGGATGTAACTGTTATGCCTACATTGCCGGCGGCATGAACCTTCCCTGCTCCGAGTATTATTATCGCAAAGGCAGCGCCAAATGCCGCCCCTTGTGTCACTCCTAAAGTAAAAGGAGATGCAAGGGGATTTTTGAGGACATTCTGCATTACTAAACCTGCAAGCCCAAGAGATGCTCCTGCAACAACAGCTCCCACGCTTCTTGGCAGACGGATATTCCATATAACATGGTGAAGGGCTTCATCATCATATTTGCCAATTAAAGCAGAAATAATATCAAACGAAGAAATTGAGTAAGAACCAACTCTTATTGAAAGAAGCATTACGCCGCCAAGAACAATCAGAAGGGCTGAACTCAACAGAAATCTTTTTTTGTTAAGGACTGAATATGAAATATCATTGCTTTTATTATTTAACATCGATGCTTTCTTTGCCGAAAATAATTTTACCCAGACCTTTTGTCTGTGCTTTTATCTCATTGTAAATGGTATTGCCTGTGAAAAATTTGATTATCTCATCAGCCTTCATGGCTGGGTCAATATCAAAAAATTTATCAGGATATAATATTTTGCCCGCAAAATATGCATTAGCAAGAGCTATCTCAATGTTTGTAAAATAATTGTTATACTGCAGAGTGCTATATACAGAGCTGTTTTTTACCGCTTTTAGCTTGTGATAAAATGCCGGGTCTTTTTTGTAGTCATCATTTACAAGGCTCAATCCGCCGGTATCAAGGAAAATAATATCCGGGTTCCATACAAGCAATTTTTCTCTGTCAATAAAGGCTGAGCCGTGTTTGCCGATAGTATTCGCCATATTCAGTGCGCCTATCCATTGAAGCGGGGGGTAGAACCCATGAGTGCTCGTAATGCCGTGTGATCCTCTATAACTTACCGCGCCAATATAAACGGAAGGTTTCTTGTTCCGGGGCGCCTTAGCTGTTCTTTTTTGAAGGTCTTTTAAGGCTTTGTTAATGAACTCTTTGATCTCACGGGCTCTTTTTTCAGCCTTGAGTATCTTGCCCATCAATATCAAAGAGTCTGATACAGCATCGGTCTCAAGAAGACCTATCCCGCCATAATTCAGGACTACAACAGGGATATTAGTTTTTTGCTGAATGATGTCGGAATGTGATGGGTCAATGCCTGTTGTAAAGATCACTTGAGGAGCTGCTGAGATTAGTTTTTCAAAATCGGGCAGCCTGCCTGCCCCACCTTCTCCGATTATTGGTATCTTTTCAGCCTTTTGGCGCAAGGCACTGAGGTATGGACGGCTTGCGTTATAAATCTCTTTCTTTTCTGCCGACTCCATACCCACTACCTTGTCAGTCTCTTTAAGATAGACGACAAATCTCAAGGTGCTGCTTAAAGCCACTATCCTTTGAACCTTCTCTGGAATCGCTACCTGCCTGCCCGCCATATCCTTAATGGTTATCGTATTTTTAGCTTCTGAAGGGCTCGGAAGAATGAAAACTAATGCAATTAAAATCAATAGACCTGCTATGATTGCTGCACGACCTGCCATACTATAACTCCCTGCTCTGCTTGAGTGGTGTGCGTGAGCTTGCCGTCATGTGAATTCTGCCTGACGATATCCTTTATTATTTCAAGATTTGGAGCGCCACCCTGAATCTCCATATGCATTGCGATATCTCCAACGGCTTCCTCCTCCGTCCCCTGCCATTGCCACGATGTATGTATATAGTCAATAGAGGGCTGTCTCTGTTTTTTTAGCAATATCTCATGTATCGCTTGAGCGCCTGGCGGAGGCTTAAACTGGATATCATGACGGGCAAAAATCTCCTCCATCAGAGGGTTTTTTCTGAGGCGCCCCCAGCCTATATAAATGCAAAACCTTCGCGAGCAGTCCTCCATTTTCAGGACATCTTCTTCTTCCTTTATAGCCATGCTCATCGAAGAAACAACAATATCAAATGACTTGATGAGATTAGTTTCATAGGGGTCAAAATCCTTCCATGTTGAATGCATAATGCCGATGTTCTTAATGCCTTGTCTTTCGCTTTCTTCTCTGAGCCTATCGAGCATAGCCTCTGAGAAATCGAGCCCCACAACGAATTGAGCAATTTTTGCAAGCGGTAAGGTAAAAATCCCCGTCCCGCAGCCTATATCAAGAATTCTTTTGCCGGAAAAATCGACTCCTCTTTGAGTTAAAATATCGAGAGCCTCCCGGGTGTTTTTTAAGGCGTTATCATCAAAAGGCGATGGATACTTTTTTGCCTTTTTGTTCCAAAATTCCTTAAACCGCCTTTCTTTATCGTTTATTTCGTATCCCTGTTTCACCCAATTCTCCTTAGACAATCGCACCAGCCCCTTGAATAGTCCCCAAAACAATCATGGCAGACCTTTCTGCCTTCAAGCAGACGAATCTTGTTTTCTGATGCACCCTCGCCGCAGGATTCACATATAACGGTCGTAAAGATACGGGCGTTATCGGGTATTTTGAATGAAGGGGTCTTGAAATCGAAGAGTTCCTCAACAGGTGCCTCGAGAATAAAT
Organism: Nitrospirota bacterium; assembly: GCA_037446295.1. GTDB lineage: Bacteria > Nitrospirota > Thermodesulfovibrionia > Thermodesulfovibrionales > Dissulfurispiraceae > DYHD01. Next base: position 2,574 of record JBBIIV010000075.1, on the reverse strand, counting down.
TTTTGCATAGCTTCACGGTCAATGTTTTTGTTAAAGACAGCCTTAGCCACTACTCTTACGCTGTCGCCAGTTTTTCTGTTGAAAAAACTGAAAGCCTTTTTGCCTGTGTTTCTGTATATTAGATTTCCCTTTCCCAGCGTGCAGCCTGTAAGCAACTGGACGGCATCCACACCGCAGGCATCATTTTCCGTCACACAGACAATCTCTTCGTCCCGAGAGAACCCTATCCCCAGCTTTTTTATAGCCGCCAGACTGGCTTTATAACCGATCGCCAGCCCTGGGCATGCATGACCATGAAACTCCACACACCTTTCCCAATCCGTCTTTGCCATACACATTTCTTTATCCTCCTGTTTTATAATGCTATTTTAATTGCAGCGCCTACTACCCTTCCGTTCATTGGATAGCCGAATCGTTCCTCATACTTTTTATCAAGGATATTCTCGGCATATATCCCTAATTCGCTGTGTTTAGTTACAGGTATCTTTATCTCTGCATCTGCGGTTATGAATGAATCGAACTCGATGAGTTTATATCGGGTCTGTCCTTGAGCACGATATGAATAGACTGTAAGCCTCTCGCCTACATATCTTGCCCTTAAACTCAACAGCGAATTGTAAGGGAGTTTTATATCCGCCCCAAGATTGAACTTCCATTGAGGGATATAGTCAAGCTCGTCAGTCAGTTTAGACGGGTCGAATGCATCTCCTTCCTTTTTGCTTTTTTGATAAGAGGTATTACCAAGCAATGTCAGCCACTTTGAGACTTCATAAGCTCCATCAACAGAAGCGCCTGTCAGGGTCACCTTATCAATGTTATAACAGCCTCTGCCTGTAGGAATGGAAAATCTTCTGATAAAATCATCTATCGAGTAGCGATAAAAGGCAAGTCTTATAAAATCCTTCCGAGAAAAATTGTGCTTAAAAGTGAGCTCAACTGCGTTATTTTTTTCAAGCTTTAACGCCGTAGTGTATAGTCCTCCTATAAAGCCTTCATACCACCACCATGCATCTGGCGCAGAAGGAGTGATATATTTTCTATAAATTGATGCAGTAATAGTATCGTTATTTGTGAGCTTGTATGTCCCGGTTAAAGATATGCTTATCCCTTCGTCTTTGATATCCATTTCCTTCGCCAAGCCAGTCTGGGGCGATTTGTATGTGTCATAGCGGATGCCGGGTGTGAGCAGGAAAGAATCGGTTATTCTCCAATTATCCTGCAGATAGTATCCCCACATATAGGCGGATGTGCCGCTGCTTGGAGCAATAGGCCCTCCTGTTACGCCATAATTATTGTCCACATAATGAACATCCTGACCGCCTGTTTTGATAACCTTTCTTTCAATACCTCCAATTATTTCGTGGTTATTCAGGGGCATTGCGAACTCAAGGCTTCCGCCGTATGACCTGTCGGATTTCACTGTTCTGTCAAGAACGAGTTTGCCGATCGGGTAGGCGCTGTTAATCCAGCTTGCAGAGTAGTTTTTCTCATCCCTATCTTCGTGATTCTTATAGGCCTTAAGTTCGATTACTGCATTGCCGAGAGGCTGTTTATAGCTAAAATCGAGAAGATATTTTGTTTTTTCCCAGAGCGCACCGGGTCCCGGTTCTGTGATGTTGCCCCGGCGTGGAAAGAATGATTCTCCAAAGGAAAGTGGATAATCAGGATCTCTTGCCTGATAAAATTTCGGGTCGTCGGGATTGGCAGAGAGTCTGTTGTTTATTGCAAACCCCCGTTCAACCAATGTGTATTGCACCCCAAATGACATCTCTCCCTTTAACGGCATATCAACGTATAATTTAGCCGAAAGGTTTTTTGCATCATAATCATTATTCCATAAAAACTCCCCTGCCTTCTGATAACTTCCTCCGATTGAATATCCAAAGGGACCGATTTTATAAGTATGAGTAATCCTGTAATTCTGAATATCATCGTTATCTTTGCCAAATCCATAAGTGCCGTAGAATGAAAGGGTTGGTTTTTCAGTGGGTTTTTTAGTTATGACATTGATAACACCGCCGCCGGCGTTATTGCCGTACTTAACCGAACTTCCCCCTCTCATTATCTCTATTTTTTCAATATTATCGAGCGGGATTGTGCTCCAATCAATAAAATAGCCTCCCTGCACTCCGGCTGCATTTACTGACCTGCCGTCGATGTTCAACATAATCCTATTTCCTGAAAGTCCTCTGATTGAGAGAATATCTCCGGTATCACCTACCAATGCCTTTCTACTGATATCAATTTCAGGCTCATGCTTCAATACATCCGGGATGCTTAAATTCTTTCCTTTTTCAATAGTTTTCACACCTACAACTGTTGCAGAGGAATCCGTTATTATTTCTTCTGTAACCACGATTTCCTCCATAGTCAGATGTTTTGTTGTATCCGCATAAGATAAAAACGGGCTTGACAACAATATGACCATAAGCATTACTGCTGCTAACATAATTCAAGATACCTCCATAAAATTTTCTCTTCACCCCCATTTCTGATAAAATCAAAATAAGGGGGCGTTATGATACGGCGTCTTCCTTCGGGGCAGGGATGAATCCTTATTGCGAGTTTGGGACT
>JBBIIV010000074.1:0-10017 GCA_037446295.1 Nitrospirota bacterium | reverse complement strand
TTGTCATTCAGACCGAAGGGAGGAATCTTAAAACTCAAAGATTTCTCACTTCGTTTGAAATGACAGAAAGATTTTCATGCAATTTATAAACAGACACTATTTAGAGTAGAGTTATTCAATGCATAAATAACTCTCAAATCCTCCAAGTTTCTACCCCAATCTCTTCATAGCCTCTTCAAACAACCCATTTAACTTCTTGGTTTCATTGCAAAGTCTCAAGAGCGTCTGAGATAAATCTCTTTTGCCAAGTTCGGCAGCTCTTCCAGCCCACTCTTTATATGTCTCTGCATGTTCATCATTATGCTCCATCCAGTGATGGAGGAGTTTGTTCAGTTTTGCAAGCTCATTCATAAACTCTCCTTCAATGTTATTTTACCGTCGCTGATTAGATAGATTTTATCGACAGCACTTTTGAGAAATTCCCGATCATGGGTGATAATAATATAAGATTTAGTCTGGCTTTGGAGATAGCTCAGCAGCCTATAAGTAGTACTCTCATCCAGTCCCAGAGTAGGCTCATCAAGCAGGAGGCATTCAGGACTCATTGCAGCCACGGTTGCAAGGGCTGCAAGTCTTTTTTCCCCGCCGGAGAGACGATATGTAATTTTTTTCTCAAGGCCGGTTAGTCCGAGCCTCGCGCATACATCCCGGACAATAATTTTAGCCTCTTCATGAGATTTGCCGAGATTAAGTGGACCAAAGGCGATGTCCTCCTCTACAGTGGGGTAGAAAAGCTGATCATCTGAGTCTTGAAACAATAGACCTATTTTTTGTCTTATCTCAAAAAAGTCCTTTTCCTCCTTCCTCTGCCTGCCGAGAATATTAATCTCTCCCGAGGTAGGTTTGAGCAATCCCATTATAAGATGAAATAATGTGGTTTTGCCTGAACCATTAGCGCCCGTCAGTCCTATCTTGTCCCCGCGCCTGAGGGTAAAATTCAAACCCTTTAAAACCAGCAAGCCATGATTATATCCAAAATAAAGGTCTTTTATTTCAATAAGAGGGCCGCTCCCCATATTTTAGTTGCCATCAAACCAGAATGTTTTAACCAGCAAAAGCATAACCCCGATCATGCCCAGACAAAAGGCGATATCAGTTTTGTTCAATTGAAAGTGGGATATAAGCGGGAAGTTGTTTTTAAACCCCCTGCACAGCATCGCATTGTAAATGCGGTTTGAGCGGTCATAGCCCTTTATAATAAGCATTCCCACAAGATATGCAAATGTCCTATAAGTGTGTATATTGTTGACGGGTTTGAAGCATCTTATGCGCATTGATTTTCTTAGTTTTGTATATTCCATATGGACAACTGCTATATATCTGTAGAAAAAAAAGAACAAAAGGACGAGCTTGCGAGGGATTTTTAAATGAATCAATGCATGGGCAAGGGTAAAGACCTCCGAAGTCCCCAGTATAGCGATTGTCATTATTACTATAGCATTAGATTTAAGGGTTATGGAAAGGGCAAGCATTACACCCTCTCTGGTTGCTGTCAGAAAGCCTATTTGAAACATTGTCTCGCCGGGATGGCTGAAAGGGAGAAAAAACCATAGAAATAATATAAAAACATTTACAGTCAATAGCCTGATTAGGATTTTTTTGAGATTGAGCCTTGCAAATAGCGCTAAAAAAATGGCGGCGATTAAAGCCACAAAAGGTCCCTGAACTCCTTTCATTGCCGCAATGATAAAAACAAACGGAGTTATTGTCAGAAACTTAACCCTAGGGTCGAGCCTGTGTATAAAAGAATTGCCTTCTGCGAACTCCTCAAGATGCATACTGAATCATCTCTTATTTGCCGGATTTCTTCTACTCTTAAGATACAATACTATGCCGGCTATCCCTATGATATAGCCGATTCCTCCTATTATCTCTCTTACACTTGACCTATCTATGTTTTCCTGAATCGCCCCAAGCCGGCTCATTACCTGCTGTAATTTAGCCTCAACAGCCTTATTTACAACAGCCTCTAACTCCTCTGGCGAGAGACACTTTTCTTGATTAAAAGCACCGGTTTTGTCATGAAATTTACTCCGAGCAGCCGTGGCTTCATTTGATTTGTCAGAAGGTAATTTTTCATCCAATGAAAGATAATAAATAGCCTGATGTCCAGCCCCTGCCTTGAGCACAAGTTTTAAAGAACCAACAGGAGGCATTTTAAACGAAATTTTTCCGTTTTCATCAGTCTTTCCATCCAGCAGGATTTTACCTGTCTTTTTATCAAAGACCTCCACAGCGCAACTCCTGCATCTCGAACCATCGGCAAAATAACTTTCTGAATAAACTATCCCGTCGCTTATATATGCATAAATATTTACTTTGTGGGCAAAAAGCTGATGAGGCAAAAAGAATAAAATAGCGAGCATAGAACATAAAATTACAAAGCTCAAATTCTTCAAAATCTTAAAGCCTCCGTAACACCGAGCAATTCGGGTTTTATTCTCTTCAAAAATAAAATGCAGAATGATGTAATAGCGCCCTCAACAATCATTATAGGCATATGAGCAATTATTACAAATTTTATTACATTTATGAAAGCCTCGCCGCCTCCTAAAAGCGAAACCGCTGCAAGCAAGCCTGCAAAAGCAACCCCCGTAACACCCGCAAGAAAGCCAGATGCGACAGTAAGCGCTTTGCTGCTATTTTTTTTAACCATAAAACCAAACAAATAATAAGCAGCCACCGCGGGCGCTGCCATAATTATCGTATTTACTCCGAGCGTAGTGATGCCGCCGAATTGAAAAAGGAGTGCCTGAAGAAACAGCGCCACCAAAATAGATGGGAATGCCATCCATCCAAGGATGATGCCGACCAACCCGTTTAATATCAAATGGGCATTAACTGGACCTATAGGAACATGAATTAGTGAGGCAATAAAAAAGGCAGAGGAAAGCACAGCTACCCCAGGTATTTTTGCATAATCCATTTTTCTCAGCCCCAACGCAACGCCCCCTGCAGTCAGCACTGCACCTGCTATTAAAACAGCGGGGGAAAGGACCCCTTCGGATATGTGCATATTACTTCATCTCCCTTGTCCTAACCCATATAACAGCGCCGATCTCAACGGGATATCCCGTGCCATCATGTTTCAATTTATAGTCGGCCGTATTGATTGCAGAGAATCCCCACCAGCCTGATTTTGGCATTGCATAAGTGAATACCCCGTTTGAGTCAGCTTTGATAACCTGAGTAATATACGGTTCATCAGGGGCTTTGGTCTTGGAGTTTGGATTATAGTATTCGATTTCCACCTCGGAGTATGGAACTGCTTTGCCATCAACCTTGACCATCCCCTGAAACACATTGCCCGCCCATAAACCGAATGGTCTTGTTAAAGGGATTATCTCTGTCTTAAGACCAATTTCTTTGTCCCAGCCGTCTTCTTTGCCGAGAGCGCTGACTATGACTTTTGTAAAATGAACTATAAATTTTTCCTCAGCCTGCTCCCAATAAGGAGTGGGTTCAACATAAAAAATGTGGCTGCCCGGTTCTTTGATAATATAAGAGGACTCCCAAAATGTAAATCCCTTTGTCTTTTTACTCTTTAATTCTTTAAGAAGGTCATGATTTTTATCTCCAATAATCACACCAAATTTTACTGGCTTTTCCATATTCATATACTGCCACTCAAACGGGTGCATAAATTTGATCTGGAGTGTCATTTTTTTTGGGTCTTTGGCAGAAACAATATCATCTGAAGGCATAATGACCCCAAAATGAGCCCATCCAACTTGTGAAAAATAAGCTATGAAAAGTAGAAAAAAAATGGCAAAACTAATTTTTTTCATTTCACAATACTCCTTTAATTTACCGCCGCATTATTGCTGTGATATAAGATTTTGAATGCTTTTCAAAAGTTTACCCTTTCACCTAAAACCTGTATGTCAGTCCTGCAAGCAGGGCATAATCGACTTCCGCCTTATTAAGGCCTGCCTTGACTCCAAAATCAATATCGACTTTTTCAGCTACGGTATATATAACGCCTCCTAAAATAAATGCGGGGTGAGTGTTCGACTCTCTATCAGGGTTTCTTTCCATCCCGATATTAGCAACGAGCTTCAATTCCTTTGCGAGTTCAATCTCTGAGGCAAGAGATATATGCCACAAATTCTTCCTATCATCAAATTTATTTTCATTTCTTATATAACCGAGATTTAAATGAAGTGCAAGAGGCTCAAACTCTTTAGAGGCTATAAAATATAAACCATAAGTAGCCTTCCCATTTCCAAGACCTTTGTCATCATCGCCTGTAGGAAGGGTTAGAACAGGTTTCAGGGCGAGACAGCCAACCCCTTTTTCATCATAAAACCGCCACTTTAATTCAATAGATACATCTGAAATACCATTTTCTTTAAAGGTTTCCCCTTCGGCTTTGACCCTTATAAATTGGTAAGGCAGCGTTAAAACAAAATCAACATTATCGATAATGCCATAGGTCAGGATAGCGCTCAAATCGGTCATATTTATCTTTATGCCGCTTTCCTTATGAGCAGAATATTCAAAGTTAAACTCAACTTGAGCCTCGCCTGCTCCTATCGTCCCAGCATCATCTGTTATAAGGGGATGGGCTGCAAAAACATGATTTGAAAAAACAAAAATTGACAAAACTATTGCTAATAACAACTTCTCAAAAGACCTCTTCATCTTTAACACCTCCAAGAAAATTTATATTCGCGCACCTGTAAAGCAGACATATTCAAGTCTTTTGTGATTAAAAGAAAAAGCCATGAAGGCTATCTGAGGATCTTCTGATCAGCAAAAGCCTTCATGGCTTCTTAAATTTAAGAAAATGATATCAATCATCGTCAAAAATTGTCAAGTCAAAGAAACAGGGATACCCGAACTAATTGAAAAAAAAACCCTTTTTCTTTAAAATAATCATTTCATGATTAAAGTAAATTTTGGAGGTAAAAAATGTCTGAGGTTTTAGAAGTCAGATGGCATGGTAGAGGCGGACAAGGAACCGTAACTGCTGCGAAGGTCTTTGCGGACGCATGCCTCAGCGGGGGGAGGCATGTTCAGGCTTTTCCAGAGTATGGTCCGGAAAGGTCAGGCGCCCCTCTTAGGGCATATAACAGAATCAGTTCAAAGGAATTAAGGGTGCATTGTCCAGTATTAAATCCAAGCATAATAATAGTGGCTGACCCAACCTTGCTCGACGGTATAAATGTGGCTGAAGGGGCTCCCGAAAACGCTGTATTTATTGTTAATTCAGCTAAAGACCCTGCAGTAATAAAAGCAAAAATTAACATGACCAAATCCCAGAGAGTTTTTCTTGTTGACGCAACCAAGATCGCGATCGAGTCCTTTGGCAGGCCCATGCCTAATTCACCGTTGGTTGGCGCTCTGGCAAAGGTAAGCGGGATAGTCTCATTAGAGACAATCCTTGAGGATGTAGAAAAGAGCTTCGGGAAAAAGTTTGCTAAAAAAGTAATAGACGGCAACTTAGAGGCTGCCAAGAGAGGTTATGAGGAGGTAAGAGAAGTATGAAACTAAAAGGTTGGAGAGAGATGACACCCGGGGCAACAATTCTGGAAGCAGGCAGTTCAGCTAAGTTCAAGACCGGTTCATGGAGGGCTGCAAAACCTGTATGGATAAAGGAAAACTGTATTCAGTGTCTTTTTTGCTGGCTATATTGCCCTGATATGGCAGTAAAGGTTAAAGATAGCAAGAGAGAGGATTTTGATTATGAATACTGCAAGGGCTGCGGAATATGCGCCCTTGAATGCCCCGGCAAAAAAGGCAAAAAGGCAATAATTATGGAAGAGGAGGGCAAATAATGGGTAAAATTGTCGCAGTTACAGGAAATGAGGCCGTAGCGAATGCTCTCAGGCAGATAAATCCTGATGTCTGCGCCGCATATCCAATCACTCCGCAGACGGATCTGATGCAGAGGTTTTCAAGTTTTGTTTCCGATGGATTGGTGGACACTGAAATAATTCTCGTCGAAAGTGAACACAGTGCAATGAGCGCCTGTATAGGGGCATCTGCTGCGGGCGGAAGGGTGGTCACTGCTACAGCTGGTCCTGGTCTTGCACTGATGTGGGAGGTGCTTTTTGTTGCATCGGGAATGAGGCTTCCCATCCTTATGCCTGTTGTAAACAGGTCTCTTTCTGCTCCCCTCAACATCCACGGAGATCATTCAGATGCAATGGGCGCCAGAGATTCCGGATGGATACAGCTTTGGTCAGAAAATGCGCAGGAGGCTTATGACAATACCGTCCAGGCATTGCCTATAGCTGAAAACATGGACATAAGGCTGCCCGTAATGGTATGCATGGATGGCTTTATCATCAGCCATTCAATAGAGAGGGTTGAGTATCTTGATGACCAAGTTGTGAAGGATTTTGCCGGCGAATATAAGCCCTTAAATCCACTTCTTGATATCAAAAATCCCAAAAGCATAGGGCCGCTTATACTGCCTGACGCTTATATGGAATACAAGAGAATGCAGCATGATGCAATGTCGAAGGTCAAGGCTGTAGTGCTCAAAACTGCAGAGGATTTCGAAAAAGTCAGCGGCAGAAAATACGGGCTTTTTGACGCTTACAGATTAGATGATGCAGAAATAGGTATCGTGGTTTTAAATTCTGCTGCTGGCACAACAAAGGATGTGGTTGACACCTTCAGAGAAAAAGGGATTAAGGCAGGGCTTTTGAAGCCTAGATTGTTCAGACCGTTCCCATATGAAGAAGTTGGGGAAGCCTTAAAAAACCTCAAGGCTGTCTGTATCCTTGACCGTGCTGATTCATTCGGAGCGTTTGCTCCGCTGTATGCTGAAATCGCAGCAAGCCTGTACCCCTATCAAACAAAACCCATACTTATTAATAAAATTTATGGTCTCGGAGGTAGGGATTACATGCCCGAGCATGCACAGATTGTGCTTAATGAACTTGTTGAGGTTGCAAAAACAGGTAAAGTTAAAAACTATAAAGATTATATCGGAGTGAGGGAGTAATATGCCGACACCACTTAGTTTAAAGGAATTTTCAAAGAAAGAAGTATTGCTGTCTTCAGGGCATAGGATGTGTGCTGGCTGTGGAGCGCCGATAGTTGTCAAGATGGTCTTGCTTGCCGCTGAACATCCTGTTATAGCCTGCTCTTCAACGGGCTGCCTCGAGGTTTCCACATGCATCTCTGAATACACTGCGTGGAAGATTCCATGGATGCACAGCGCTTTTGAGAATGCTGCAGCCACCGTTGCTGGAATTGAAACGATGTATAGGTCTTTGAAGAAACAGGGCAAGATTTCCGATGAGATAAAATTTATCAACTTCTGCGGTGACGGCGGCACCTATGATATTGGTTTCCAGAGCCTCTCAGGGGCGATGGAACGGAGGCATGACATGCTTTACATTTGCTACGACAACGGTGCTTATATGAACACTGGTATTCAGCGTTCAAGCGCAACACCAATAGGAGCTGATACCACCACATGTCCGGCAGGCAGCGTTATTCCGGGCAAACTTCAGCAGAGAAAGGATCTTACAAAAATTATGGCTGACCACGGGATACCATATGCCGCTCAGGCATCTATATCCCACTGGCAGGATCTGATGAAAAAGGTCAAGAAGGCTCTTTCAATCAATGGTCCAAAATTCATGAATATCCTTGCCCCTTGCAATCGCGGCTGGAGGTCTGCGAATGACGATGCAGTAATGCTTAGCAGGCTTGCGGTTGAGACATGCTATTGGCCTCTTTACGAGATTGAAAATGGGGATATTAAAATTAGCGTTAAACCAAAGGAAAAGAAGCCTTTAATTGAGTTTCTTAAGCCGCAGGGCAGATTTAAACACCTTTTTGCGCCTGAAAATGAATGGCTGCTGAAAAAAGCTCAGGAGGATGTTGACAGAAACTGGACAAGACTTCTTAGGGAAGAGTCTTGTGTTTCGGGCGGACAACCCGCTGATGAAAACACAGAGGCAAATCAATAATCGCCAACAATAAGTTCTAAAGAGTTGGGCACAACCTCTGCTGAAAATGGGGTTGTGCCCGCATAGTCTCCATCTATCTGCACCCTTGAATTACCCACGATTTCAAGCCTTGCAGCTTTGAGATAGCTAATATCGTTGTAGTTAAGAAGCGTTTTTGTAGCAATGCCTATAAGATATCTGAAAAGGCTGAATCTACTCTTACTATGGGCAACAAAAATATAGAAAGATGGATCGGTCAGTTTTGCGTGAGGAGTAATCTTGAAATTACCCCCGTAGCAGGCAGATTTGCCGATAATAGCAGCATAACCATTCAAAAAGATGGAGTTGCTATCCGTATCATGATAGAAATCGCATGATCTGGATTTTATAATAATCTCAGCATCATAAACCTTAAGGTTTATAGGCTCTGGATTATACTTGAGTGTTACTCCAAGACCGCTTAAAATATATCCGCCTTTGCCAGTAAGCTTTTTGATCTCATGATTCACCTTAAAGACAGCCTCGCCGTCAAAACCTATGCCTGCCATCAGCAGAAAATGCCTTTGCAGAGCGGTAGAACTATCTTTTTCTGCAAATTTTATAAAGCCAGAATGAACCCTCCTTATATTTCCTTTTATGATAAAATCAACAGCTTTTGTGATTTTATAAGGCATTCCGAGTTCTTTAGCGAGAACAGAAGTAGTCCCAACTGGGAGGATAGCTATTGGAGTCCCTGATTTAACAAGCCCGTTTGCGACCTCGTTATAAGTTCCATCTCCGCCAGCAGCTAAAACAAGGGAAGAAGTAGTCCCCGCTGCCCTTTTTGCTAAAACCTCGGCATCACCCTTTTTTGCGGTGAAATGAAGTTCTACTTTATACCCTTTTTGCTTTAAAATCCGTTCAGCCTCGAGGATTTTTTTTTCAGCCCCACCTCCAGCTATTGGATTCCCTATAATAACGATATTTTCAAACAAAAAAGCAAGCCCCTTCATGTGATTTTTCTTTATATAAAAAGCATTCAACCCAAGACAAACGGTCTTTGATAGCTTCAGTTAATCCATTCACTTGATAGAACTCACAAGAACAGGCGTCTTCTCAAGATATTTTATTATACTTGATATATCCGAATTCTCTTTGATAAAAAAAACCCTGCCCCCTGACATATGTCCTTGATTTTTTATGTTAGAGATGCGCATATAGCCAAACTCTTTTGATGCAGTATAGCCAGTCGTATAGTCTGGGTTATCAGAGATGCACAGTTCTGCAATAATATCTTTGTGGTATGCAACTTTTGACGCCAGGATTAAGGCTTCTTTAACCCTCTCAGTATTTATACCCAATTTCAAGAGCTTCATGCTTAATCTTCTTCGGGATTGATTATCAATACCCAACCTTGAAGCCCTAACACCCCTTAATGTATCAGGCTCTGCACGAACACCTGATTTCATTCTGATCAAAGCAGCCCCCCTCATTGAAGAAGCACAATAAAGAATATCAAAAGCCTTTTTAATAGCTTCATTTGAGATACCAAGAGTATACAGCCTCTTTGTTATCAGCATTCTTGCTTCCTCGGGAGAGTTGCACGGGAGAGAGCTTATTTCCAAAAGAGGAACGGTTAGGGGCTGTCGTTTAAATCTCTCGATTGTCAAAAAGATCTTATCAGGCTGACCCCTTGAATGGCTCATGGCCTTTCTTAAATAGCGGAGAATCGCCGTACTTATCTTTTTTTCTTCATAAATCCCTTCAGCGCCTGAAATATGGATCTCTTTTGCCTCTTTATGGTCGTCTGATAGTTTCGATGCCCTCATTCGTATATTCCACATAGTTATAATGTCCTCTTAAAACCCCTAAAATAATTAGGTAAAACAGAGCCTACCTCTTGTGACTATTAAATCAAACCACTTTATTTAGTGTCTGTTTATAAAGTCGATAAACCCATTATTTTGTCATTCCGACCGAAAGGAGGAATCTTAAATCTCTAAGATTTCTCACTCCGTTCGAAATGACAGAAAGATTTTCATAAAATTTATAAACAGACTCTATATAAATTTAAAGATAGATTGTAAGTTTTTACTTTATCATATTTACCGATGTTTGAATATTA
>JBBIIV010000073.1:0-10051 GCA_037446295.1 Nitrospirota bacterium | reverse complement strand
AGATTCCTCACACCCGTTGGGTGTTCGGAATGACAGATAAATAGAGCGGTCTGCAGGTCTATCTCTATTTTTCGGCATTATGTTAATAAGAAAAACATCTTAAGTCTTTGTGAGCAAATCCTTCGCCTTCTTAATAATCTCTTTGTCGCTTTTATAAGATGCCTTTGTGATGGCTGCATCAATGGGAAACCATTTGACTTCATCTACTTCCCAACAGTTATTTTTGACATCTCCGCCAGTATGTTCTAGTAAATAGTAAACCACGGTTTTTTTACACTTTGTGTTATTATTTTTTATGTAAAACCAAAACGATTTCTCTCCTATAAGGTCAATTATTGATCCAGATAGACCTGTTTCCTCTAAGATCTCTCTGATTGCAGTATCTTCTGATCTTTCCCCCTTGTCAATCAATCCTTTGGGGAGGGTCCAGATATTGTTATTTTTTACTGCTATTAATACAATCTCGATTTCATTATTTATACGCCTGAAAATTACCCCACCTGAGGATTTTAAGTATTGTATTGTAGCTGGTTTCATAATATCTTAATATCTAAGTGTTCAAACCACTGGATTGGGATAAAACCGCTGTAAAAATGATGCTCAAACACTTTTTTTGAGTGCTTCGTTATTAATTTATAAATAGACAATTTATTAAAATCTATCATCTCGATCGAAGGGAAGAGTCCTAAATCTAAAGGCCCCTCACTCCGTTCGAAATGACAGCAAACAATAATATACGTTTGGTAAAAAAGCGCTATTTAGTGTCTGTTTATAAACTATGATTTTTCGTCATTTCAGCTTGTCCTGAATCCTTCCTTATTCCCCCTTAACAAAGGGGGTTAGGGGGTTGTTAAATAAGGATTCTTGACGCGCTTCGCTTGCCTGCCTGTGCTTGGCATCCAGATAGGCAAGAATGACGAAGAAACTGACTTAATAAAAAGACCCTATTTTGTTACTATAACCCTGTGACCTGTAAGGTGGATTAGTAATACAACAAGTATTGCAATCACAAGCAGCGCTATGACCACACCAAGCCCATCACCCCCAACCTTCAACTGATCAAGCTGAAGTGCGAGTTGATGTATCTGCTGATCGCTCAACTGGGAAAGCCTGCTTGAAATCTCATCTTGGGTAAATCCCAATTGTTCCAACCTCTGCTGAACCATTTTTGTCTCAAGGATCTGCTGTATTTTGTTCAAATCCTTTGTTCTGTCGATTCCAGAAAGAGCCGATATATCAGAAGGCGCGAAACCTGCTTCAACTTTTGGGATTATGGATATCAGCAGCATGGCAAAAACGAGATACCAGGCTATCGGTTTCAAAAAAGGTATTTTCATGACTGTCACCCCCTTTTGGTTGCAAATTTTAAATGTAGATTTCTTTCTATGATACTTTACATTACGCTGTTGTGTAAATAATTTTTATCGCAGCTGATTTTATTAGATGCCGAGACACCCTGAATTCGTTTCAGGGCAGCATGACGCAAAGACTTAGTAAAAAACAAGAATTCAATCGGGGATAGGGCAATAACCGGTTTGTTTGGCTTTACACATCGCAGGGTTATTCAAGTAAAGGTCTCTTTAAATCAATGTTTCACATTGGATTGTTTGACAATCTATGGGGATTTCTGATATAAAAATTAGGATTCCTGGGTAGCTCAGCAGGCAGAGCGGGTGGCTGTTAACCACTTGGTCGGGGGTTCGAGTCCCTCCCCAGGAGCCAAGGAGTCAGATATCAAAATAACGGTTAGTTCAATTTATTTTCATAATTATCTTAATAAATCTCTCAATATCCTCTATGTCCTCTTTTAAAACTTTGCAGACAATATCATAGTTAATGAGTTCATAATCATGGGCAAGTATATTTCTGAACCCAACCATTTTTACAAGCCTTTCAGAAAGATCCAAAGGAATAATATCTTCTTCGTATAGTATATCAAAGCATTCCCTCATGGTTGAGGGTTTTCTGAATTTTTTAAATGCAATAACCGCCTCTGCTAAATCTACTGTTGCCTGCACAACTAAATAAAGATATCTTTCAATCGCACCTTTTAAAGTTATATCCCTTACTATATCCTCTTTTGTGTAGCTTTGATAAGAAATAACTATTTTAAGATATTTCTGAATCAAACTGATTTTATTTTCTATTACCCTCAGATTACTCATCAGACCGCTGTAAGGTTATATTTTTTTAGCATTATGTGAAAATCAAAATACTCATTTAAAATCTGAGGCTCCACTTTAACACGATAGGGTTCAACTTCATATATTGAAATTCCTTCGGTGATAGCGAAATATTTAAGCTCAGGAGGACAGGAGGAGTTAAGAATCAAGATGTCAATGCTGTCAGTCTTTAAAAGTTTGCTCATTTTTGCAAAAAGCTTAAGCTTGATGTCAAATATTTTCTCACTATCCACTTCTTCAATATACATAGCAAAATCATAGTCACTAAGAGCGCCTTCCTCTTTCCTTGCCCTTGAGCCGAAAAGATAGACAAGTTTTATCTCAGGGAAAGATTCAAGCAGGAGTTTCAGTTTATCTGAAATTGATTGCATGTAATATTATAACATTTACCTAATAATCCGTTATTACGAGCTTTCTTCCGTTAAGCCCCACTATTTTCGCATCAATACTATAAACATCTCATTTAAGCGAAGGCGCAATAATGGCATTCTCTTGAGAAAGTGCCTTTTAATGGGTGACCCTAAGATCGGTTGATGCAGTAGCTTAATACCACATCAATGCCTCGAAATGTGATGTGGGAACGGTTACTGTGATGTATCCACGCCACGGGCATCTTTCGAGTATATCGCCCCGCTTTACGGCGTAGTCTGATGGGAGGGCTCCGTTTGTTCCGTTGAGGATAACTTCCACGCAGAAATGGACCTCGTCATTCTCATTAGCATTGATATCAATAAAAGGGATTTCTACTTCAAGTATGTCTTTATATGCTGCCCTTAAAGAGTCTTTAACGATTACCCATTGCTCGCCTACTTTCTCATAAAGCGCTGCCTTATTTGTTTCCGATAGGGGATCAAAGATTAGCTTAAAAATGGAGGGATGAAGGATGTTTATATGGAAAAAAACCTGTCCCTGTGTATCCTTTGAGGTTCTCATCGGATCAACCCTTAAATATAGATTATCCTTATTGAAACCATAGTAAATGCCCGAAACAAAGCTTTCGGATTTGTGCATGCTACCGCCTGACCTTTTAACATCAACAAAAGCCCCAAGGAACCACTCAAAATAACTTGTCATCAAACCGTCAATTTTGGGGTTTATAAATCCGCGTGGTTCTATTTGGGGTTTTATAATTCTTGATTCAATCTTAATGGGAATGTGCAGGTGATGAGGGATATCTGAACCCATAATCTCATAAACTTTTATTAAATGCCTCCTGAATAGCTCGTCAAAGTCATCATGTGTTTCTGTTGCGTGTTCGTCACCATACCACCAATTCCAATCACTGCCTTCAGCGATATATATTGATTCCCATGCCTTTGATAAATCGGCGTCAGGGTGCTGGGCAGCGTATGATGCAAGGTCATCCCTTGTCTGGGTGAGATAGTCCCATGCAAGATTGTCCTCCTGATGTCCAATCCAGATACTAAAGTTGGCATTTATCCATGAACCAGGGTGAAGATAGGGAAGATGGTCGCCATATCCATGCTCCTCCAGAAATTCAGATATCTGCACTGTCTTAAACCTTTCATCGGCAGTCAGGGCACTATAAAGCATCTCAAGAAAATCATTGCCGTCATTTAGATAATATTCCCATGCATTTTCACCGTCAACGATTATCGGAACAAGATAAGAGCGGTCATTAGGAAGGGCATTCTTTATCTCAAGAAGCCTGTTAACCAGGTCACTGACGGCATTTTCAGTGTTCCATCCCGAATATGAAAAGCCGATTAGATCCGACAATATATGGTCTCGAAACAAAATGGACATACCATTAAAGTTATGCGGTTTATAAAGAACTTCAGGACGAAGCAAATGACCAGAAGAATTTCTCAAAGTTACCGACAGGGACATTGAAAGGACCTCTTCATCAGTTGCTATCCACTTTATGCCTCTTGACTTTATAATCTCGGCTACTTCTTCGCTTACTGACCCTTCTGATGGCCACATTCCTGAAGGCGGATGCCCAAATAGTTTCTCAAAATAGTTTATCGCCATATCAATCTGCCTTTGAGCATCTTCAGGATGAGAGAATCTCTTTTTAGGCAGGATTATATCAGGCATGGCTGTCCTTGCAATATTTGTGTCGCATAACAGGGGGAGAATAGGGTGATTGAACGGACTAACAGAGAACTCAATCTGCCCTTGAGAATATAGTTCTTTATAGGTTGGGATAATTTCTTTGAGAATTTCTAATTGTTTGGAGATAAGATTTTGTTTTTCTTCTTCTGTAAAATCCCTGCCTTTCTCTATCAAACCATATAAAAAGGCGTCTGAATCCCTGAATATAGGGTCAATCCATGAGAGGTTGAACAGCACCTGTAGATCTCTAATGTCTTTATCGGAAAAATATCGGGATACCTTGACTAAATCCTTTTTTGTAAACCTAAATCCCCTTTTTGCAAGCAGTTCATAATATCTTGGATAGGGTTTAATCATATTTTCCCAGTTTGCAAGAAAAAAGTTTTCGAGTATGAAAAGCCTTTCAGTTCCTGAGAGGTCAGATGGGTTTTTTTGGGTAAGGAGTAGATAGACATCATATGCACCGTTTTCCACATAATCATTTAATTGTTCGAGCAAGGAAGGGACAAGATTAACAGTCAGTTTCAGCGAGGGAAATTTTTCAGCTTTTTTGACCATGTCAAGGTAATCCTTGGCTCCGTGCAGACGCACCCATGGAAGCCTGTATTTACCGGTCAAAGGGTCTTTATAATTGGGCTGGTGAAAATGCCATAAAAAGGCTATGTTAAGAGGATTGTCTTTCATTTATCTTCTTTGAACTGGTAAATATATTCCTCAGGCTTTGCCAGACCGAATTTTTCCCTTGCGTATTTTTCTTTTAAAAATGAGTCTTGCTTCAGGGACTCAGTCTGCTGTTTCAAAAGACTATTGTCTTTCTGCAGATATTCTATCTCAGCTTTCAATTTATTCTCTGTATCTTTGAGTTCGTAATATTTTATCAATCCTCTGTTACCAAAGACGGCTGTAATAATAACATATACAAATGCTATGCCAACAAGAAGAAAAAAGAAGAAATCCTTCTTTTTTCTCTCAGAATCAATTTGTTCTCTGAGGTTATGTTTTTTATAGCTTCTTTTCATGAAAAGTTATAGGCTTAAATTATAAAATGAGCCTTTCCCCTTAAAAACGGCTGAACTTCCCAGTTCCCTCTCAATCTTGATGAGCCTGTTATATTTGGATGTTCTTTCGCCTCTAGAGAGAGAGCCTGTCTTTATAAACCCAGTGTTGCAGGAGACTGCAAGGTCGGCTATAGTTGTGTCTTCAGTCTCGCCTGACCTGTGAGATATTATAGCAGTGTATTTAGCTTTCTTTGCCATCTCGATCGCTTCGAGGGTCTCCGTTACCGTCCCAATTTGATTAAGTTTAATAAGTATTGAATTTGCGATACCTTTTTGTATTCCTTCCTTGAGAATCTTGGTGTTTGTCACAAATAGGTCGTCACCCACCAACTGAACCCTACTGCCAAGCCTTTTTGTTAAGATTTCCCATCCATGCCAGTCGTTTTCAGCAAGTCCATCTTCGATTGATATGATAGGGTATTTATCAGTTAATGAGGCATAATAATTGACAAGTTCAGAGGATGATATTGACCTGCCCTCAAAATTATACATACCATCTTTGAAAAATTCTGAAGAAGCCACATCAAGTGCTATCAAAACATCTTCACCTGCAGTATAACCGCTTTCGTTAACCGCTTTGATTATAATGGTTATCGCCTCTTCATTGGAACTCAAGTTCGGGGCAAATCCTCCTTCATCTCCGACAGCGGTATTTAATTTTTGCTTTTTTAGTATTGACTTAAGCGTTTGAAATATCTCCGCACCTGCTCGAAGGGCTGATGAGAAATCCTTTTGCCCAACAGGCATTATCATAAATTCTTGAATATCGAGATTATTGTCAGCATGGGCCCCGCCGTTGATAAAATTCATCATAGGGACAGGAAGCTGTCTGGCGTTACAGCCCCCGATATACCTGTAAAGAGGCATACCTGCTTCGTTTGCGCTGGCATGGCATACTGCCATGGAGACCCCTAAAGTGGCATTAGCTCCAAGCCTTTCTTTGTTTTCTGTCCCGTCAAGCCTGATTAATGTATTGTCAATAATGGACTGCTCATCGGAATCCATTCCGATAATTTCAGGGGCAATTTCCTTGAAAATATTTTCTATCGCCCTTAGGACACCTTTGCCGTGAAATCTTTTTTTATCGCCGTCTCTAAGCTCCAGCGCCTCCCTTTCTCCAGTAGAAGCGCCTGAAGGGACAATCGCCGTCCCTGACGCTCCGCTCTCTAACAAAACGCCCACCTCTACCGTTGGATTTCCCCTTGAATCTAAGACCTCTGCTGCCATTATATCTACTATCTCACTCATAAAGTTCTCCTTTTTAAGTCATATTTTATGTTTTTTTGGGAGCATGAATAGCCATACTGTGCAAATCCAGCGCCGCTTCTCTTAATCCTTCAGAAAGGGTAGGGTGGGCATGGATCATATCTGCTAATTCCGTTGCGGTTATGCCTCCCTTCATGGCAAGAGCGCCTTCATGAATCAAATCGGAGGCGTGAGGACCAATAATATGAACTCCTATAACCTTGTCTGTCTTAACATCAGCTATTATTTTAAAAATCCCTGTTATCTCTCCCATCGCATGAGCCTTACCCAATGACCTGAATTGAAAATGTCCGGTCTTAAAAGATATCCCTATCTCCTCAGCCTGATGCTGCTTTAGACCTACGGAGCCAATTTCAGGAGAGGTGAATATTACAGCAGGAACTATAGAATAATCAATCGTTTTATTGTATCCACAGGCGTTATAAGCTGCGAATATTCCTTCTTCTGATGCCTTGTGGGCAAGAAGCGTTCCGCCAGTAACATCGCCTATAGCATAAATACCTGATACATTAGTCTCCATCCTATCATTTACAGCAATTTCGCCTTTTTGTCCTAACCTTATCCCAACCTCTTTGAGATTAATACCTTCCGTATTAAAAGACCTTCCTATGGAAATAAGGATAGTATCTCCCACAAACTCTTTGCCGTCAGAGGTATGTAGATGAATGCCATCAGTCTTTTTCTCGGCTCTTTCGAGTTTTGTGTTCGTAAACAATTTAATATTTCTTTTTTTAAATTCCTTCTGGAGTATGTCCGAAATTTCATAGTCCTCAGTTGGTATTGCTCTCGGCATTATCTCAAACATTATCACCTGAGTTCCCAACTCGCTGAATATAAAAGCAAACTCAGAACCTATTACTCCTGCGCCAATAATTAAAAGCTTTTGGGGAATTTTTTTAAGATTCAGAGCATCACTGCAAGAAATTATATCTTCACCATTAAACGGAAATAAAGGCAGCTGGGCTGGACTTGACCCCGTAGCGATTATAATCTTTTCTGTTTTGATTGTATCAAAAGAACCATCCTTTTTTTGAACCTTGACTCTATCAGATGATAAAAGCTGTGCTTTCCCCTCTATAAGGGTTACCCCCCAACTTTTAAAAAGAGATTTAATGCCTTTTTTTTGAGTAGAGACGATCTTTTCCTTGCGCTCTATTATTTTTAGAAGATTGGGCGTAACACTGCCGTTTAAATCAATTCCGTAATCCTCAAGTTTTCTTGCATGGCGGAGGGCTTCTGTAGATGCTATCATTGCCTTTGTCGGGATACATCCTGAATTTAGGCATGTCCCGCCCACCTCATCACTTTCTACAACGGTAACCTTAGCTCCAAGTTGGGAAGCCTTTATTGCAGCGACATACCCGCCTGGTCCAGCTCCGATTATGGTGATATTCACCTATCTTCCTCTTCTAAGTAAGCTTCATAGTCATCAAAATCCATCAGATCGTCTAACTCTGATAAGTCTTTGATTTCAACTGCTACAATCCAACCCTTGCCGTAAGGGTCTTCATTTATTAATTCAGGGTTATCGGCAAGTTTATCATTGACTTCGATTATCACGCCGCTTACAGGAGAAATGACGGATGATGTAGCTTTGGTAGATTCAATTTCCGCTATCTCGGTATTTGCCTCGACAGTTGTATATAATTCAGGCAGGTCTATATAGACAATATCTCCGAGCGCGTCCTGAGCGTAGTCTGTAATGCCGATTAAAGCCTTCTTCTTGGACGGCTTTACCCAAGTATGTTCTTTGTGATATCTAAGATTTTCCGGATTCATTTGTCCTCCTCCATAAGTGAATAATTAAAAACCTGTTCTGATTTTCTTAACATAGTTTATCTTCTTTGTCAAGTTTGTCAGAGAAAAAACTACGGTATATGATAAATATTTCGCCCCAGCTCTTAACCGAAAAACAGAGATAGAAAGTTGTCATTTCGAGCAGAGCGAGCAATCTTATCGTTTAACTTAAAGATTCCTCACACCCGTTGGGTGTTCGGAATAACAGATAAATAGAGCGGTCTGCAGGTCAATGCCTATTTTTTGGTTCAGTGTATGATATATTCAAGATTTATGATATATTTAAGATTATGGATATCACCGAACAAAATAATAAAATGGAGAAGTTGCTAAACATTATTTTTGAAAACTCTCCTATTGGCATTCTCGTTGTCGATGGTAGCGGTGAACGATTTTTACAAGTCAATCCAGCTATCTGTCATATGCTTGGCTATACAGCAGCTGAACTGCTTAATAAGGGTATAAAGGATATCGATCCGGCTGATGATCTCCCGCATATCATGGGCATATTCAATGCACAAAAACAAAGAAAAATAACCCTGTCTCCAGTAATTCCATGCCTCCGGAAGGATGGGGCTGTTATTTATGCCGATATTAATTCCGTTCCCATTACTATCGGAGACGAAGAGGCAGTAGTCGGCTTTTTTATCGAAGCCACTGAACGCAAAATGGCAGAGGAAAAAATCAAAGAAACCAAAGAAACATATCGCAATCTTTTTGAAAATGCTCAGGTCGGCTTGTTTAGAACGAGGATTGAAGACGGCAAAATCCTCGAGAGCAATGAACAGCTTGCTAAAATGTTTGGATACGAAAACAGAGAAGAGTTTATTGCTAAATATGTTACTTCCATCAATTATGTTGACCCAGGAACTCGAGAAAAGATGATAAATCTGATAAAGAAAGACGGGTTTATTAAAAATTTTGAGGCGCGTTTTTACCGTAAAGACGGCTCGATCTTTTGGGCAAGATATTCAGCAAAGATTTATCCCGATAAAGGGTGGATAGAAGGTGTCGCAGAAGATATAACCGAATTAAAGAAGGCAGAAAAGAGGTTAATCTTAAGGAATAAACTTCTTGAGGCTATTGCCAGAGCACAATCCAAGACCTTAGCTATCACTGAGCCTGCCGAAATATTCAACTTTATCTTAAAAGAAGTGCTCGATATTTCAGAAAGCGAATATGGTTTTATAGGAAAGGTTCTTTATACATTTGACGGCAAACCTTACTTAAAGACTTACGCAATAACTAATATTTCATGGAATGAATCTACCCGTGCTTTTTATGATAAACACGCACCTGATGGCCTTGAGTTTTATAATCTTGATACCTTATTCGGGGAGGTTATGAAGACCTCTCGACCTGTAATATCAAATGACCCAGTTAACGATCCAAGAAGGGGGGGGATGCCTGACGGCCATCCTCCGCTTAATTCTTTCTTAGGTGTGCCGCTCATTTCCGGAGATCAAATGATTGGGATGCTCGGCATCGCTAATAGACCGTTAGGATATACCAATGAATTAATTGAATTTCTTCAGCCGCTTTTTGTCACTTGCGCCAGCATCGTTAGTGCAATCAATATTGAAGAACAAAGAAAGATAGCCATGGGTGCATTAAAAGAAAGCCATGAAAACTTTCGAGAACTTTATGAAAACGCCCCTGTCGGCTACC
>JBBIIV010000072.1:0-10128 GCA_037446295.1 Nitrospirota bacterium | reverse complement strand
TTAATTCTTCCTCCAAAAACAGCAGGATTCCCATACAGGAATGAAATCGAAGAGCTTTTTAGAGAAAAGAGGCTCAAATATTTTGTCATTATGGAATCCTCAAATATTGAACTCAGCTCTCTTTATGTGGAGATGGGGCTTGGCGTTTCCTTTGCGTCAATCGCAAAAGGCGTACCTGTCTTTGAAAATAGAAAGCTCGACAGAATATCTCTTAATCATTTTCTAAAGTCTGACTACATATGCATAATATCAAGAAAAGGCAAGAAAATAACCAAATTTCAAAATGCCTTTCTGGAAATGTTATTTGACAGCAGTCACTCAGAAAATTCTGATACTTAAAAAATCAAAAGGTTTTAACAAAATCGTCACTGAAAATATAAACCAAAATGGAGGCAATTACATGACTTCACCCGAAAAAAGACTTGAAGAAATGGGGATTGTTCTATCAAACGCCCCCTCACCACTGGGCTCATATGTGCCATGTATTCAAACAGGCAACCTGCTTTTTCTAAGCGGCATGTTGCCATTAAGAGAAGGTAAATTGATTAGAAGTGGACGAGTTGGTGAGACAGTTTCGCTTTCAGAAGCAAAAGAGGACGCAAGACAGGCAGTTTATAATGCATTGTCTGTGATAAAGGTTCATCTTGGGAGTCTTGACGGAATCAAAAAGTGTGTCAGGCTCAATGGCTTTATTGCTTCGGCGCCTGATTTCATTGAGCAGCCCAAGGTATTAAATGCAGCATCCGAACTGCTTTTTGATATATTCGGAGAACATGGCAGACATACACGAACGGCAATAGGGGTATCTGTATTGCCTTTAAACTCCCCTCTTGAGATAGATTTCATTTTTGAGGTTGACAGCAAGCCTTGAGAGAATCATTATCTTTATGGTTAGAGAAGAAAAAAATGGGTTTACGAAAAAACAGATTGGACAGAATGCTTGTTGAAAAGGGACTGATTGCGAGCCGCGAGAGGGCAAAGGCTCTAATAATGAAAGGAGCCGTCTATGTAAACGGATTCCCAGCATTAAAACCCGGCACAATTGTAGCTGACAGCGCTGTAGTAGAGATTAAAAGTGATGACATTCCCTATGTTAGCCGTGGGGGCGTGAAACTCGAAGCGGCTATCAGAGGCTTCAATGTTGATATCAAGGGCAAGACAGCAATGGATATAGGCTCCTCAACTGGCGGGTTTACTGATTGCCTCCTCCAACACGGCGCGAGAAAGGTCTATTGCATAGATGTAGGATATGGTCAGCTCGCATGGAAACTAAGGCAGGATGAGAGGGTAGTCATCATCGAAAGGACAAATATACGATACATGCCGCTTCAGAGAATTCCAGAAGATATTGATATTGTTGTGATAGATGTATCTTTCATATCCCTCATCAAGGTCATCCCGAAGGCAATAGAATTCATGAACGAAGGAGGCGAGATAGTTGCCCTTATTAAGCCCCAGTTTGAAGTTGGGAAAGGAGAGGTAAACAAGGGAGGTGTAATAAGAGATGAGGAAAAGAGACTGAAGGCAGTCGAGCAGGTTTGTCAAGGTCTGAAGTCTTTGAATCTTATGATACGAGGGATCATGCAATCGCCGATCTTAGGCAGTAAAGGGAATGTTGAATATTTTATACATCTATCTAAAAAAGCCCCATAGACAGGCAATAGTGGATAGTAAAAATAGAAAATGGGAGCCTTTTACAAGTGTTTGTCACCCCAAAAAATGCATTTCGTTTCAAAAGAGCGGGCATAGATGCCCGAAAACCCTTTGTCCTAAAACACCTCGGACATGCAATGCCGCAATCCCAATTCATTGAAAGTGTCAGAGTGTCATTTAACACTATAAAATGTTTGAGGGTATTTATGCCGGCTAAACAAAAATTTAAATGCAGTTTCCGGGTTACCTATCTTTTAAGGATTGAGAAGTATTAATCCCAGAATTGTCATTAGGTGAATATTTCTAATGACCGCCATTAGAAATTATTCCTTATAACTCATTGTAAAATAAGAAGTAAAAGCATAAAAACATAGTGCAAAAATGCGCAAACTGACAATAAGGAAACCTTATATAAATATAAGCAAAAAAGCTTCAACAAAGCTTTACAGATAAAGGAATAACATCTCTGAGCAAAGTCTTATTAAGTCTAATGACAATTCTGGGATTAATTCACTTTAATATTAACGATTCTTCCATCTGTCATCTGCATTACTCTGTGACACTTGCTGGAAAGCTGAGGGTTGTGTGTAACAATGATGAATGTAATGCCTGTCTGTGAGTTCATTTTTATTAATAATTTAAAAAGCTCCTCGCCTGTAGCGAGGTCAAGATTGCCAGTAGGCTCATCAGCCAGCACTACTCTTGGTTCTTGAATCAGCGCTCTCGCCACGGCAACCCTTTGCTGTTCCCCTCCTGATAGTTCTCCCGGCTTATGATCTTTTCTTTGATAGATACCGAGTTCGTCAAGGAGCTTTCCAGCCTTGTCTCTGAGGGATTCTATATTTTTATCCTTTTGCTTGTCCAGACAGATAAGACCAGGCATCATTACATTCTCAATGGCTGTAAAGTCAGGCATAAGATAATGAAACTGAAAGATAAAGCCTATCTCCCTGTTTCTGAATATAGCCAACTCACTATTACTGAGTACGAATGGATCGACCCATTGTGAAAAATCACGAGACTTGAACAATACCGTTCCAGAAGAAGGCTTATCAAGGGCGCCAATAATATGCAGCAGAGTGCTTTTACCGGCTCCTGAGACGCCAACAATACCGACCATTTCGCTTTCATAAAAGGGGGTATCAATATTTTTCAGGACTTTTAGCTCGCCGCCAGGGGTGTTAAAGGTTTTATTGAGCTCTTTTGCCCATACAAGTTCCTTCACTTCTTTTTGGTAGGCTCCTTAATATCATCGGGCATCCGATCTATCTGACCCTTGACTTTTTTCTCGTATTGTAAAGCCCATTTCCTCAAAGAATCCGCTTCCTGCCCCAACTTAGCGCCAATATCCTTTCCTAATCCACCAACCTTTGCGCCTAACCATCTGAAGCTATCACCACCGGTGCCGATCGCTATAGCAACAAAAATAACCGATAAGATAATGCTTAAAATAATCATGTTTCGTATAAATTTCATCATTCATACCTCAATAACTCAACTGGCTGCAGTCTAGCTGCCTGATAAGATGGATATATAGTTGAAATGAAGCTTATCAGTATGGCTGATACTGAAACCACAACAAAATCAAAGAAACTCATTTTTACAGGCAGTTTACTGAGATAATAAACATCAGCAGGCAACTTTATAATCTCGTAAGAATCGATGATACCTCCCAGTATATAGCCACCAATTACACCAAAAAAAGTCCCAACCGTTCCAATAATCACACCTTGCAACATGAATATAAACATTATACCATTATTTGTGGCCCCTAATGATTTAAGTATAGCAATTTCTTTCTGTTTATCCATAACATTCATCATCAAGGTGCTGACAATATTGAATGAGGCGACAAGAATAATAAGCGTGAGGATGACAAACATCGCAAACTTTTCGAGCTTTAATGCGGAAAAAAGGTTTCTGTTCATCTGCATCCAGTCTTTTGCATAAAACGGAAAATTTAGTTTTCTATTGACCGAATCGCGCACCTCCGAGGCTTTATAAATATCGTCGAGTTTCAGCGTTATCCCTGTTACATTTTCGCCAATGCCAAAAAAGTCCTGCACATATTTTATATCAGTGAGAGCAAGATTAGAATCATACTCAAACATACCAACCTCGAATATTCCCGACACCCTGAATGGTCTTGTTTTAGGCAGCATCCCCAAAGGCCCTATTTCACCCATAGGCGAGATAACATTGACTACATCGCCTGGCAATACCCCCAAGAAAAAAGCCAGCTCTTTTCCTATAATGAGCCAAGGCAAATCTTGTTTTTTTGTGGCTTCATGAAGGCTTGCATTTTTAAGATATTTCAAGATATCCGTTGTTTTGGTTTCTGAAGCAGGTTCGATGCCTCTTATAAAAACTCCGTAAGCCTTCTTTCCATAAGAAATCATTACCTGCCCCATGACAAACGGAGAGGATGCGGTGACATGGGGTTCGTTCCTGAGTATTTCAGATATGGAAGCATGATCTTCGATATTACCCTTGTAATTAAGGACAACCACATGACTGGTGGCGCCCAAAATCTTTCTCTGCAAATCATCTTGGAAGCCGCTCATGACAGACAGAACTACTAGCAAAGCCATAACCCCAACCGCAACGCCGCAGATGGATATGAAAACACTAAAGGAGAGGCTTTTACGCCTTTTTTTAGACTTCAGGTATCTAAAGGCTATAAAAAATTGATATGGCAGATTCATTTATGATAATTCCGGTTTAAGTTGAGGGAAGAGGACAACATCTCTTATAGATTGAGAATTGGTAAAAAGCATGACAAGGCGGTCTATCCCTATGCCCTCTCCTGCAGCAGGGGGCATACCGTATTCAAGCGCCCTAACAAAATCTTCATCCATCCAGTGGGCTTCCTCATCTCCCCGTTTTTTTATCTCAGCCTGTTTTAAGAATCTTTCTTGCTGGTCAATTGGGTCGTTCAACTCCGAGAAGGCATTGGCTATCTCCCTTCCAGCTATGAAAAGCTCAAACCGCTCGACCAATGCCGGATTATCACTTTTCTTTTTTGCAAGGGGAGAAAGCTCAAGAGGGTAATCTGTTATAAAAACCGGATGGATGAGTTTAGGTTCTACAAGCTCCTTAAAAATTTCATCGAGCACCTTGCCAGCAGATGCCCCTTTTTGAATCTCTATCCCCCTATCTTTCGCCCATGCGAGAGCGCTTTCGGGATCTGATATGGCTTTCTCTGGCAGTCCATTCTCTGTAAGAGCGTCGAGCATCTTTAACCTCCGCCATGGAGGGGTGAGGTCTATTACTGCATCGCCGTAAGGCATGGTCAATTCCCCTAAAACCTTATTTGCTATGTATGAGAATAATTCCTCAGTAAATGTCATCAAAAAGTTATAATCTCTATATGCTATATAGAATTCGAGCATCGTAAATTCAGGATTATGTCGGGTTGATATACCCTCGTTTCTAAAATTTTTATTAAGCTCAAAAATCCTCTCATAACCTCCAACGAGCAGCCTTTTAAGGTATAGTTCAGGCGCAATCCTCAAATACAAATCGAGGTCAAGGGCATTATGATGAGTCAGAAAGGGCTTGGCAGCAGCCCCGCCAGGTATCTGATGCATCATCGGGGTTTCAACCTCTATGAATTCATGCATCTCGAGGAAATCTCTTATCGCTTTTATTATGGCGCTTCTTTTGGCGAATATCTCCTTTACCTGTGGATTTACAATTAGGTCAACATACCTCTGTCTATACCTTATTTCAATATCCCTTAGTCCATGCCATTTCTCTGGCAGGGGTCTCAGCGACTTGCTCAATATAATAAAATCAGCCGCCTCGACGGTCAACTCGCCCGTCTTAGTTCTAAAAAGCCGTCCTGATACACCAATAATATCGCCGATATCAAGTTTTTTGAGCAGCCCAAATTTGTCTTTGAGGACATCCTTTTTGAAATATAATTGTATTTTGGCGGTGGCATCCTGAATATGGCAAAAAGCAGCCTTTCCAAAGTCACGGAGGGCTATAATCCTTCCTGCTATACTTACATTGATAGTTTCATGTTCAAGCGCATCGTGGGAAGCACCTTGAAATCGCTTTAGTAAATCTGAAGCCTTTGAATCAGGAAGGAACCGTCCGTCATAAGGTTCTATGCCCAACTGCCTCAGTTCATCCAGTTTCTTAAGCCGCTGTTCAATCAAGACATTTATATCATCCATGAATGTAAATTATACCCTTATAAGATGCAGTTTGGCAAATTCAATATAATCAAGGGTGCGCAAGCTTAAAATTCGAGATTTATCATTGGCGTCCAAAATAATATTACAAAATGAATATGACACGATTTCTTAGCCAAAGAACTACCTTTATACAAATGTAAACACTTGATAGACATCAAGTTGATTTCTCAGCATCTGGGACGAGTCTTCCGCTTCGACTTCAGCCTCGTCGAGGTTATCCGTGGCTTTGGCTTCAGAAATCGTATCATATTCACACGATTGTATAGCATCAAAAAATTTATTTTGGACAGATATGGAGATTTATAAAAGCGAGGTGTTTAATTCAAACCCTTATTTCCTTAGATTGCTAAGAAAAGCCTTGAAATCCCCTTTTCTACTGATAGGCTCAAAACAAAAAGTTTTTAAACACGGTGTTATAAAACCTTTGTCATCGCTGTAAGACAGACACATATGAGGATGATAAGAACGGAGAACCTCATGAGCGAACTCGCTCTGTGGATTAACGGATAAGGTTATATTTAGCTGATTGAAGTATGCATGCATGGCTTTGAAATACCCCCCTGCATGGACGCCTATACTCTGCGCTCTTGAGCAGAAAACCCTGAGTGATTTTTCTGCCATCTCTTTGTAAAGCTTCTTGTTAGTAAGGAAAGCAAGTTTGAGCAAAAGTCCAATCGCCATAGAATTTGAAGAGGGATGGGGGATATCCTCAACAGCCTTAATTTTCACGCCAAGTATTTCTTTATCGGTATCGAAGAAACCGCCTGCATCGTCCCACAATCTAACTATACAAAAATCCATAATATCTTCAGCTGTCTTTAAATAGGCAGCATCGGATGACGCCTCATATGCATAAATATGCGCCTCTACAAGATATATATAATCGTCGAGCAGCGCCCTAACTCCCTCTGAATGAAAAAGTTCTCCATTGATGAATCTTAGGCTCATTATTCTTTCGAGGCTTTTTAAAGCAAAATCTTTAAGACTCAAATCATTCAATACCCTGAAAGCCTTGAGAAAAGACCCAATAACCATTCCATTTAGAGATGTGTAGAGGGTTTTATCAATGATAGGTGGTTGCCTTCTATCTCTTTCAGCAAGCAGCTTTTTCTTACCTATCTTGATGGTTTCTTGCACCTTATGAACATCCATTCCTATTTGATCGGCAATCTCGTGAATACCGAGAGATGCAAAAATAACTCTTTTTGAATTGTCATGATGCATTGAACCTCGTTCTCCTAAAAAATATTCCATTATCCTTAATTCATCACTGTTTAAAACCCTGCTAAAATCCTCCCTCGTCCATGTAAAATAACCGCCTTCATCATCAGGGTTAACATCTGCGCCTTGACTAGCATAAAAACACCCTCCTTCTTCTGAGAGGACTTCCATAAAAAACCTTATTACTCCATGAGCAGCCTCCTTGAATATTTCTTCGCCAAAAACAGCATAGGCATCCACATAATTCCTCAGGAGCCAAGCGTTATCATCAGCCATTTTTTCGAAGTGAGGAACAATCCATGCTTCATCAACAGAATATCGGTGAAAACCGCCGCCCAGATGGTCATGAAACCCGCCCATAACCATGCGATTCATGGTTTGTTTGATGAAATCGCCGAGCACCCTGTCTTCTTTGAAATAATAACTTGAAAGAAGAAATTCTATAGCACCAGGCATGGGAAATTTAGGGGAGCTGCCAAACCCTCCATTTTCTTTATCAAACTGCCCCGACATCGCCGTTAAAGCATCGCAAAGCATATCCTCATTTAACTCAGAAGTTGGAGTTGATACATATTTTAGTGTATCTAAAAGATTATCACTATAACGGGTTACCTCATCTTGTTTATTTATGTAAAAATCATAAACCGTCTTTAAAACTTTGCGGAATCCAGGCTTGCCCCACTTGTCATCAGGCGGGAAGTATGTGCCGCCAAAAAAAGGCTTTTTTTCATGGGTCATGAAGATGCTCAATGGCCAGCCCCCTCCATATCCCATGGCGGAGTTTGCCATTTGGTATCTCCTATCAATATCAGGCATCTCATCCCTGTCGAGTTTTATGCAAATAAATTTCTCGTTAAGGAGGTTTACAATCTCTTTATCATAAAAGCACTCTTTTGCCATTACATGGCACCAGTGGCACCATATAGCGCCTGAACTCATAAAAATAGGCTTTCCTTCAGCCTTTGCCCTTGCAAACGGTTTTTCTGACCATGAATACCAGTCAATCTTCTGATGAGATGCGTGTTGGAGATACGGTGATTTTTCTTTTGATAGCCTATTCATATCTTAGGAGGACAGTTCCTCAACCTCCCTTCTTCCCTCTTCGAGTTCCTTTGCCTGTTCCTTGTCTATTTTAAGGAGAAGAGCCTGAAATTCACCCACATGTGTCTTTTCTTCCCTTGCTATATCAAGAAAGATATTCTTTATAGTTTTGTTTGTTGCAAGGGCTGCAAGTTGTTCATACAGGTTTATTGCGTCTAATTCAGCGATAATTCCAACCCTTAAAATTTCTTTGTCAATATCTGAAGATTTAATTTTTGTGAAATCCACAAGTATTTTGGATAACATAATTTTACCTCCTTATCATCTTTGATGTTACTCGGTTTCTTTTCACATGAATCTTCACAAAATTCAAATGACAACCCTGTAACGGGCACAATATTATAAGCCTTTCCTCTCAAATATTAAAAATACAATCAATGCAAAGATTATAAACACGGGTATTACAGCCCAATGCCCAACCCCTACAACATCAGGTAGAGTAATCTTGCCGTAGTTGCCCCATGTCATTACCGTTTTCTTTAAAAAAGGATAAGCCTCTGCATGGAGAACCGCGCCTGTTACCATTCCAAGCAGTCCCCATATTGCATCCCACCTGCCCTCGGCAAGCGCCCCGACTTGAGTTCCAGGACAGTAACCTAAGAGTCCCCAGCCAAGACCAAATATTAAACCGCCGATAATATTTGCGCCGAGTATTGTTGTCTTCAAATCGAGTTTTGCTAATCCCATGTCTTTGAGCAAATAAATCCCTACCATTGAAACAATAATAGCAGAAAACATAAACTTGACTATCGTCATATCTTTGAAAAGCAAAGCTCCAACCTGCTTATTATAACGGAGGACGCGCCCTTTCTGGAGCAAAAAGCCAAAAATAATGCCGGTTATAAGCCCATAAATCAGGGTGGTCATCTCTTGCCTCCCTTATAAAGAAAGTTTGCAGCTATAATCCCGCCGATAAAAAACCCCGCTACTGATATGAAGCCGCCAACTGCAAGCTGAGACAGACCGCTCAGTCCATGACCGCTTGGTCAGCCATCAGCAAGTCTTGCGCCAAACATCGCTATTGCCCCTCCTATAAAAGCTACGAAAGCCCTATTTAGAATACTTGGACCAAAACGTCTCTTCCACATTTCTGGAACTGCGGTCAAACTAAATGACTTGGATATAATGGAGGCGATAAGAGCGCCGATAAATATCCCTATGACAAACATAAACTGCCAGTCAATTTTTGGAATGACCCTTGTAAAATATTCCAATCCTGCAAATCTTTGAGGATCAAAGTATTTTTCAATAAATCCAGCAGTCCTTGAAAAGGTTGTTGAGACCCCATAAAATTTATCGGCAATCCCGACCGAGGCAATTGCTGCTAAACCCGTTAGCCCGCCTGCTATATATGGACTCCAACCATTGTCATTTGATGACTTCATAAAATATCTCCTTTAAGTTGGATAACATGAAATAAAAACTATATATGAACAGCCTTTTTTATACCCCTCAGTAAGAGCTAACTTTAATCCTTCTAAACAAATTGGGAAAACCAAAAGGGGGTATAACTTTTTAAATAGAGTCTGTTTATTAAGTGTATGGAAATCTTTCTGTCATTTCGAACGAAGTGAGAAATCTTTAAGTTTTAAGATTTCTCCTTTCGGTCGGAATGACAAAATAATGGGTTTATCGACTTCATAACTAGATACTAATTAATGTATAAACTAATGGTAACCCATAAGGCGGGTGATGTCAATAGATAGTATTCTGGAGTTTCCTGAGTTTTTACCCGAAGTCAAAGCATAGCTGGAAGTCATCGGTATTATCAGGGATTCCCTTTAAGGCTATTTTATCTGGAAATAGTAAATTATAGATTCCATCAGCCACTGCATAATTGAAAAAGCTCGGGACTCCGAAAAACCTCTTTGATATTAGAAATATCCTCTCCACAAATTTTGAAAGCTGTCCTTTGAGATTGGCTGCTATCTTAGATTCTAAGCTCACA
>JBBIIV010000071.1:0-10214 GCA_037446295.1 Nitrospirota bacterium | reverse complement strand
CCTTAAAATTGCCTTAGAAATAGTTTTGAAGAATTTCTATATCGGGATTCGGGCTGTTAAAATTAATTGCGTTATATGCCTTTAACTATGTATAATATTATGCTTGTTTATATTTGAAGCTTACGGAGCATTTTGTTTTATCAAAACCTTTCTATTCTTTCCTATCAGGTTTTTTAACATTTCCTCCATAAGTTCAAGCAACGGGCGAATCTATATATTAAAAAAAGGTAACCAAGGAGGAAAGATGTCAAAGAAAATCTATGTAGGAAATATGCCTTACAACGCCACTGAAGATTCGGTAAAAAAAGCATTTGATGCATTCGGGGAGGTTTTGTCGGTAAGGCTGATAACTGATGAGTCGGGCAGGAGTAAAGGCTTTGGGTTCATTGAAATGGCGTCGGACCAAGACGCTGCTAAAGCCATTGAGGCTCTTAATGGACAGTTATTTATGGGCAGAAATATAGTAGTTAGCGAGGCAAGACCGCAAACCGACAGGGGTGGAGCAGGAGGCGCAAGGAGAAGACAAGGGAAACCTTTTGGAAGAGGAAGGGAGCCCGGTAAGTGGAGATAAGAGTTGACGATGACGATATCGAAAAAGCATTAAGGATACTTAAACGCAAGATTCAGAAAGATGGACTCATGGCTGAGCTTAAAAAAAGATGCTACTATGAGAAGCCTTCAGTAAGATTAAAAAATAAGCTAAGAGAATCTCGAAGAAGAAATGTAAGAAATACTCGACGGCGGCTGAAAGGCAGCAAAAATATTTAAGAAAATACAAGGGAGTCCGGTTTGGCAAAACGGTCTGGCAATTATAAGAGCGAGAAGAGAAAAAAAGAATTATCCCGAAGCAAAAAGCAGGAAGAAAAGAGAAAGAAAAGATTTGAAAAAAATATCGGCAGCAAAGAGAGCGAAGTCAATAGTGAGCAGTGAATATTTTTGTTGGGGCAGTCTTTAAGGGCTAAAATATTCCCACCTTCATACCCACAGGAATGATTCATTTATACTATATACTATGCTCAGGATAGGTGAAAATTTAGAGTTAAATGTAGATAAATTTGCAGATAAGGGAAAGTGTCTTTCTCGTTATAATGGATTCGTAATATTTATAGAAGGGGTAATTCCCGGCGAAATAGTCAGGGCAAGACCATATAGGATAAAGAAAAATTATGCCGAGGCAAAGCTCCTATGCCTGCTGCAGGCAAGCCCTTTCAGGGTAAGTCCGCAGTGTAGATATTTTGGCTTCTGCGGTGGATGCAAGTGGCAGCATGTTTTATACGAGCGCCAGCTCGATGCCAAGAAGCAGAGCATTTTAGAGGCAGCCTCGACTATCGCTGGCTTTCATGGCTTAACAGTTAATGACACAATAGGCTCTCCACTTATTTATGGCTATCGCACCAAGATGGAATTTTCCTTCAGTGACCGCATCTGGCTGCCGGAGAAGGAAGTAAAGCCGCTCAATTTCTCAAAAAATGGTTTTGCCGCCGGTCTTCATGCCCCCTCCCAGTTTAGCAGTGTTATAGATATACAAGAGTGCCATTTACAGCGAAGCCCTTCATCAAAAATCCTCAATTTGATCAGAAAAACCGCCCTCAAACACGGCTGGGAGCCATGGAATTGCATAAAAAAAATCGGCTATCTCAAACACCTCATTATGCGAATTGCTGAAAGAACAGGGCAAATTATGGTAAATTTAGTCACTGAGAGTTATATTCCCGAAAGGATGAAGCTTTTGCAGGGCTTGCTGCAGAGAAATTTCCCCGAAATTACAACCTTTGTCAACTCAATTGTTCCGGGTAGCTCTCAAAGCGTTTCAGGCGCAGAGGTCGAGGTTATTTATGGTGCAGGGGTTATTTATGAGCGCATAGGGGATTATTTTTTTGAGATTAAACCTAATGCTTTTTTTCAGCCCAATACAGCTCAGGCTGAGGTAATATATAATCTTGCAAGGTTATATGCCGACTTAAATCCAAACGACATTGTTTATGACCTATATTGCGGCATAGGAACTATCTCGATTATTTTTTCAGCTTATGCAAAGAAAATAGTTGGCATAGAAATATCCCGTGAAGCAGTTGATAATGCACACAGAAACGCTGAAGCTAATAATGTCAACAATTGTTCTTTTATATGCGGAGACTTGATGAAGATGTTTAATGAAGATTTTGTTTATCAGCATGGCAGGCCTGATGTTATAATCCTTGACCCGCCGCGGCCAGGTTTACACAAAAAGACAGTTGAACAGATAGCGCGGCTCAAACCGCTCCGTCTTGTCTATGTCAGTTGCAATCCAGCAACTCAGATGAGAGATATCTCTATGCTTAAGGATTTTTATAAAATAGAAGAGGTTCAGCCTGTTGATATGTTTCCTCAGACATGCCATATCGAGTCAGTTGTTAAAATGAGACATATTCGTCCAAAATAAATTTTTTGATGCTATACAATCGTATGAATATGATACGATTTCTGAAGCCAAAGCCACGGGTAACCTCAACGAGGCTGAAGTCGAAGCGGAAGACTCGACCCAGATGCTGAGAAATCAACTTGATGTCTATCAAGTGTTTACATTTGTATAAAGGTAGTTCTTTGGCTAAGAAATCGTGTCATATTCATTTTGTAATATTATTTTGGACACCAATGAAAATGAGATTGAAAGGGGATACATGCTTGCCAAGAGAATAATACCCTGCTTAGATGTAAGGGATGGTCGAGTTGTGAAGGGCGTGAGCTTTACCAACTTGAAAGATGCAGGGGACCCCGTTCAGAACGCTATTTTTTACGACGAGCAAGAGGCTGATGAGCTTGTTTTCCTGGATATAACAGCTTCTCATGAAAAAAGAAAGATTATTCTTGATGTAGTCGAGAAAACCGCCACAGACTGTTTTATGCCTCTGACAGTAGGGGGCGGCATTAGGAGTCTTGATGATATCAGAGACCTTTTGAATGCAGGATGCGACAAGATATCAATAAATACATCTGCTGTCAGAGACCCTTATTTTGTGGGCCGTGCTGCGAAAAGATTTGGGAGTCAGTGCATAGTTGTAGCGATAGACGCTAAGAGGATTGCGCCAGACACACTTTTTGTAGAAGGAGAGAAATGGCAGACAGACTCTTTTTTTCGCGATGTTTGTCTTGGTGCTGACAACAGCGCAGCTTATCATTCTTTGGCAGCCTCTAATAACATAAAATGGGCGATTTCAACTCATGGCGGGCGTAAAATGAAGCCCATAGACGCGGTTAAATGGGCTTTAAAAATGGAAGGGCTTGGAGCCGGAGAAATTCTTCTTACCAGTATGGACAGGGATGGCACTAAAGACGGCTATGATCTTGAACTGACAAGTGCTATTTCCACATCGGTAACGATACCAGTCATTGCCTCGGGGGGCGCAGGAACGCTTGAGCATCTCTATGAGGGTATCGCCATTGGCAAGGCTGATGCTGTTCTTGCTGCTTCTATCTTTCATTACAGGGAATACTCTATAAGAGATGTAAAGGAATATCTCAAAACAAAAGGCATCCCCGTAAGATTATGAAAAATTCGATAGACCTTTGGAGAGTCACATAATGTCATCTACTTTCATGCATCTTTATAGGATGCCGGCTTTAAATACATATGAGATAAAGTTCCTTTGCACCAAAATTAAAGATAAAACCGGGGTTGTTCTTTCGGAAATAAGGTCTGAGTTTTGTTTTAATATCGAGATTGATGAGCCTCTGTCTAATGCGGAATTTGAAGCGCTTAGGTGGCTTTTTGCTGAGACCTTTGAGATAGATAATTTTTCCCCAAAAAGCTTTTTAACAACTAATACAGATTTGATTCTGGAAGTTGGTCCAAGATTTAATTTCACCACCGCCTGGTCAACAAATGCGGTATCCATATGCCGCGCATGCGGATTAAGGAAGATAAAAAGAATTGAACGGTCAAGGAGATATGAACTGCCTCAGGAAGTAATGGAAAGGATTTCTGATATCCTCAACTTTTTTTACGACCGCATGACAGAATGCCGCTACTATGAGCCTCTTAATACTTTTAAAACTGGAATTAAACCTAAACCTGTCAGAATAATACCACTCATCGAAGATGGCAAGACCGCTTTAATTAACCTAAACCATGAAATGGGTCTTGGATTGGACGACTGGGATATTGATTACTACTATAACCTTTTTGCCAAAAAGCTCAGAAGAAATCCTACTGATGTAGAGTGCTTTGATCTCAGCCAATCCAATAGCGAGCACTCCAGACATTGGTTTTTTAAAGGAAGGCTAATAATTGACGGCAGAGAGTCATCTGAAACCCTCATGGAAATCGTTAAGGAACCCCTCGAGAAAAACCCCAGGAACAGCGTTGTAGCCTTCAGCGATAATTCGAGCGCTATCAAAGGTTTTCATGTAGCTACTATTTTGCCTGACAAACCTTTTAAGGCTTCGTCCTTCCGTCAGTGTGATATCAATTACGATTTGATATTTACAGCTGAAACCCATAATTTTCCAACAGGCGTTGCGCCTTTTCCGGGAGCTGAAACCGGCACCGGCGGCAGGATTAGGGATGTCCATGCAACTGGACGAGGAGGTCTTGTAATCGCAGGAACCGCTGCTTACTGCGTTGGGAACCTGCTGATTCCTAACTACTCCTTGCCTTGGGAGGATGCGTCCTTTGTGTATCCGCCTAATCTTGCGTCCCCGCTTCAGATAGAGATTGAGGCGAGCAACGGGGCGTCTGACTACGGAAATAAGTTTGGAGAACCTGTGATTCAGGGCTTCACAAGGTCTTTTGGGATGGCGCTTCCAGGTGGAGAAAGAAGGGAGTGGATAAAACCTATAATGTTCACCGGGGGAATAGGTCAGATTGACTCAGTTCATCTTAAAAAGGGGGATCCCCAAATAGATATGGTCGTAGTCAAAATAGGTGGTCCTGCTTATAGGATAGGCATAGGCGGCGGTTCTGCATCGAGCATGATTCAGGGTCAAAATGTGGAGGAGCTTGACTTTAATGCAGTCCAGCGTGGGGACGCTGAAATGGAACAGAAGCTCAACAGGGTTATAAGAGCATGTATAGAGCTTGGAAATGAAAATCCCATAGTCAGTATTCATGATCAGGGAGCAGGGGGAAACTGCAACGTCGTTAAGGAGATAATATCTCCTGCTGGCGCTAGGATAGACATCAGAAAGATAATAGTTGGGGACGAAACTTTATCAGTTCTGGAGATATGGGGGGCTGAGTATCAGGAGCAAGATGCGATCTTGATTTATTTAGACAAGATTCCACTGCTTAAAACATTGTGTGAGAGGGAAAAACTTCCTATTGCTGTTATTGGCGAGATTACAGGAGATGGTTATATCCTGCTATATGACAGCCAAAACGGCACTGAGGTTGAAAATTTAGAACTTTCAAAAATACTTGGGGACATGCCTCAAAAAACATTTGATCTAAAGAAGCTCTCGACTCATAGTTTGCCTCTTTTGCTGCCAACAGATATTGATTTAAAAGAAGCCCTTAATAGGGTTTTGAGGCTGGTTTCAGTAGGTTCAAAACGTTTTCTTACAAACAAGGTTGACAGGTCAGTCACTGGCTTAATTGCCCGACAGCAGTGTTCAGGGGCTTTACAACTTACGGTTTCTGACTCGGCTGTGGTTGCTCAGAGTCACTTTCCAAATAAACAAGGTTTATACACAGGCGCTGCAATATCTGTTGGGGAACAGCCAATAAAAGGACTAATAAATCCATCTGCCATGGCACGGCTAACTGTTGCAGAAGCTTTAACAAATATCGTTTGGGCAAAAGTCACCTCGATAGAGGATATTAAATGCTCTGCTAACTGGATGTGGGCGCCTAAACTTCCTGGAGAGGGATTAAGGCTTTATGAGGCTGCTCGAGCAATGAGCAATCTTATGACAGAGCTTGGAATAGCCGTTGATGGCGGGAAAGATAGTCTTTCAATGGCTACCGTGGTCAAGCATCCATCTGGCGATGTTCAAATTGTCAAGTCTCCTGGAACCCTTGTTATCTCCGCATATGCCCCATGTCCTGATATTACAAAGGTAATTACCCCTGATATTAAGACACCCGGCAACAGCAGCTTGCTTTTCATAGATATTGTTAATGGTAACAACAGGCTTGGTGGTTCTGCGCTTGCTCACTGTTATGGCCAGGTGGGGGATGAGTCTCCGGATGTGGATAATCCTGAACTACTTAAATTGGCTTTTAACGCCACACAAATCCTTATTGAGAAAGGATTGGCGGTATCAGGGCATGACAGAAGCGATGGAGGCTTGATAACTACTATACTTGAGATGGCATTTTCAGGCAACTGCGGCGTTGAAATAAATCTTGAAGCAAGCCTTGAAGCATCAAATTTAACGCTATTTTCGTTGTTGTTTTCCGAAGATCCAGGGTTGGTTATAGAATATTTACCTGAAAATGAACAAGACATAACGGAAATTCTTAAAGAACTCAACATACCTTTTCAAATAATAGGTAAAACCCTAAAAGAAAAACGAATAAAGATAAATCTCAACTCCAAGCTTGTTTTGGATGAAGATATGATGGAATTAAGAGCCTTATGGGAAGATACGAGTCACCGTCTTGATATGCTTCAGGCAAATCCAGAATGTGTTATAGAGGAAAAAGAATCAATATACGACAGAGAAGGCATGAGATATTATCTATCATTTACGCCAGAACCAACGCCAATTGATATAATCCAGAAAAAAATCAAACCAAAGGTTGCAATAATTCGAGAAGAAGGAAGCAACGGAGATAGAGAAATGGCTTCAGCCTTTTATCAGGCAGGGTTTGACACATGGGATGTCACAATGACTGATCTGCTGAAGGGCGCCATAACTCTCGATAATTTTAAAGGTGTCGCCTTTGTTGGCGGGTTCAGCTATGCCGATGTTTTTGGCTCCGCAAAAGGATGGGCAGGGACAATCATGTTTAATAGTTTTTTGAGCGAACAATTTCAGAAATTCCTTTTAAAAAGCGATACTTTCAGTTTAGGGGTGTGCAATGGTTGTCAATTGATGTCTCTTTTGGGCTGGGTTCCGTGGCAGGGCATAGAAGGCAGGGTTCAGCCCCGTTTTATTAAAAATAAATCGGGGAGGTTCGAGTCAAGATTTTTATCGGTAAAAATACTTAAAAGCCCGTCTATTATGCTTAATGAAATGGAAGATTCAGTGCTTGGTATCTGGGTGGCGCACGGTGAAGGCAGGGCCTTTTTCCCTGATGAGAACGTCCTTGATGAGATAATTAAACTAAGTTTGGCGCCAATTAGATATGTAGATGATTCCAATGTTATCACTGAGAGGTATCCATTTAATCCTAATGGGTCTCCTTACGGTATAGCTGCTCTATGTTCTCCTGATGGAAGACATCTAGCGATGATGCCCCATCCTGAAAGGACGTTTATTAAGTGGCAGTGGGGATGGATGCCTGAAGATATGAAAAAAAATCTTAAAGCGTCTCCATGGCTCAAGATGTTTCAGAATGCGAGAAAGTGGTGTGATGAAAATTGATCAAGTCGAAACCGCTATTTTCTATATAACTAATAGAGCACGCGCTTTGGCAGATAAGATTAAAGTCCTTTGCCTTAACGGTCAAGTTTTGAGATATAAGGCTGAAACTGTTCAGCAGGAATGGAATAAAAAAAGACTTCTAATTTTTATTACGGCTATTGGCATTGCCGTAAGGTCTATCTCATCACTTATACAAAGCAAAAAAACAGACCCAGCGGTTTTAGTTATTGATGAAGAAGGCAAATATGTGATTAGCCTTTTAAGCGGGCATTTAGGAGGAGCAAACGCTTTTGCCCGTGAGATAGCTATGTTTCTTAATGCCCAGCCTATTATAACAACATCCTCTGATATTAATGCATTGCCTTCTATTGATCTATGGGCGCTTGATAATAATCTGACTGTTGAAAATGAGATGCTCCTTCCTTCGTTATCAACTAAAATGCTAAACACAGGGCATTTGAATGTATATGATGAGACAAATATGTTATTGCCTGATAAATTTATCAGGGTTAAAAATTTAAATGATGCTGATATATTGATTACAAACAAATTAAATCCATACTTAGGCTTAGATAACACCCCTATATTTAGACAGATTATCTTAAGACCAAAAAACCTTGTCCTAGGGCTGGGATGTAATAGCGGAACACCTCTACAGGAAATAGAATCTGTTGTTTTGGGTGTCTTAAATGTTAATAATCTATCGTTTTCGAGTATCTGCTGTGTGGCTACTATAGACATTAAGGCGTCTGAGAGAGGTATAGTTAAATTTAGAGAAAAATACAATTTCGAGATTAAAACCTTTTCCAATGACGATATTAATAAAATCAAAGGTATAGAAAAATCTGAAGCTGTTTTCAAGGCAACCGGGGCATATGCTGTCGCAGAGCCGTGCGCATTGCTCGCATCATGGAATGATAGATTGTTATTTTCAAAACAGAAAGTTGGCAATGTAACAGTTGCTGGGGCTGAAACTAAACAACTTCAGATAGATAAAAAATCAAGCCCAAAAACTAAAGAACCTTCTCAATCAGCCATTCAGACAGCAGGTATAAATAAAAAAGGAAAGATTTACATAGTAGGCACAGGGCCCGGCTCCATTAATCACATTACACCTTATGCAGTAGAGGCGATAAAATCATCTCACTACATAGTTGGTTATGATACATATCTTGAACTGATAGATGAATTAATTAAAGACCAAAAGATTATTTCAACAGGCATGACACAGGAGATCGAAAGATGCAAAAAGGCGATACAACTCGCTGATGAGGGCTGGACAGTCTCTGTTATCAGCGGTGGAGACCCCGGCATTTATGCGATGGCTGGACTGGTCTTTGAACTCTTAATATCTTTAAAAGCTGACCTTGATGCTCAAAATAAGTTTATGCCTGATATTGAGGTGGTGCCGGGTATTTCTGCTTTAAATGCCGCAGCATCAAGATTGGGGGCGCCGCTAATGCATGATTTTGCTTCAATCAGCTTATCCGACAGGCTCACGCCTTGGGAGGTAATAGCTAAAAGACTCGATTCGGCAGCTTATTCTGATTTTGTAATCGTCCTCTATAATCCCAAAAGTAAGGGCAGGACAGAACACATAAATATAGCCGCCTCTATAATCAAAAAACATCGGTCCCCTGATACTCCCGTAGGAATTGTAAAACAAGCAATGAGAGATGGAGAAAGAGTCATTATCACGACCTTAAAGGATTTTTTAAATTATGATATAGATATGCAGACAACTGTGATTATTGGCAATTCAATGACATTTGTCAGTGACAGGTGGATGGTGACGCCAAGAGGTTATAAGATGAAAGAGAACATAGGGACATGAATTGCCATGCTAAAAACCTATTTTAAGCGGATATTAGAGATTTCCAAAAGAGAGGATGTAAGGGAAGAGAGTTATTATTCTATTCTTGAAAATCTTTTAAATGACTACTCTGGATTTTCCGACAAGAAAAATATTCACATTACAACACTTCCAAAAAAGACAGAGGCAGGAAATCCCGACTTCAGGATATGGGGCGGGAAACAGCACATAGTTGGCTATATTGAGGCAAAGGCGCCAACGGTTGAAAATTTAGATATTATAGAGCATTCTGAGCAATTAAAACGGTATCTCAGTACATTTCCAAATCTTATACTAACTAATTTCTTTGAATTCAGACTTTACCGCAATGGCGTGCTTATAGATAAAGTCCTTATCGGCAGACCTTATGTAGTACATAAACTAAAAACTGTCCCGCCTGTAGAAAAAGAAGAGGATTTCCTGAATCTATTGGAGAAGTTTTTTTCTTTTTCTCTGCCAAAGGTTTATGATGCCAAAACCCTTGCAGTAGAGCTTGCAAAGAGGACAAGATTTCTGAAGGAGGTTATTATGCTGGTATTAGAAGACGAAAGCAGCCCCCCTTCATCCTCCCTTAATTTAAGGGGGGACAAGAGGGGAGTTATTCTCGGATTCTATGAGGCATTCAGGACATACCTCATAAGCGGACTTTCAAAAGAAGACTTTGCAGACCTCTACTCGCAGACCATTACATACGGTCTTTTTGCAGCCCGCACACGCTCTCAGAATGGATTTAATAGAAAGCTCGCCTATGACAACATTCCTGAGACCATAGGAATTTTAAGGGATGTCTTTAAATTTATCTCTCTTGGCGACCTGCCAAAGCAGATGGAATGGATTGTTGACGATATTTCAG
>JBBIIV010000070.1:0-10290 GCA_037446295.1 Nitrospirota bacterium | reverse complement strand
GTGAGTTCTACACCCCTCAGTCAGTTGTAAAACTCCTTGTTGAAATGATTGAGCCGTATAAAGGCAGGGTTTATGACCCATGCTGTGGTTCAGGCGGGATGTTTGTTCAATCAGAGAAATTCGTTGAAGCTCATGGAGGAAGAAAAGGCGACATCTCAATTTATGGTCAGGAATCGAACCCTACAACATGGCGCCTCTGCAATATGAATCTCGT
Source organism: Nitrospirota bacterium (assembly GCA_037446295.1). Classification (GTDB taxonomy): domain Bacteria; phylum Nitrospirota; class Thermodesulfovibrionia; order Thermodesulfovibrionales; family Dissulfurispiraceae; genus DYHD01. Next base: position 10,076 of record JBBIIV010000070.1, on the reverse strand, counting down.
TATCAGGGGGATAGAAGCCAATATTCAGTGAAATCCTGAAGAATCATTCCGTAATGATGCGCATAAAGATCTCAAGGCTGATTTCATCCTTGCCAATCCGCCTTTTAATGACAGCGACTGGAAAGGCGAGCTTTTGCGGGAAGATGTGAGATGGAGATACGGCGCGCCACCTGTTGGCAATGCAAACTTCGCATGGATTCAGCACTTCATTCATCATCTTGAGCCAAATGGGATTGCAGCATTTGTCCTCGCAAACGGAAGCATGTCTTCAAATACATCAGGAGAGGGAGAGATACGAAAAAATATTATTGAAGCTGATTTAGTGGACTGCATGATAGCTCTTCCCGGTCAGCTTTTTTATACAACGCCTATCCCTGCATGTCTCTGGTTTGTTACAAGGAATAAAAAGAACGGCAAATTTCGGGATCGAAGAGGACAGACATTATTTATAGATGCCCGAAAGATGGGCTATTTAATAGACCGGACACACAGGGAATTTTCTGACGAAGAGATTAAGAAGATTGCAGATACTTACCATGCATGGCGCTTTTCTCATTCCCCTCGCCCCTCGGGGGGAGAGGGCAAGGGTGAGGGGTTGGTTTACAAGGACATTCCCGGATTCTGCAAAAGCGCAACCATAGAAGAAATCAAAGCTCATGGTTATGTTCTCACACCCGGCCGTTACGTCGGCGCAGAGGACACCGAAGAAGATGATGAGCCTTTTGATGAGAAGATGAAACGGCTTACGGCAAAGCTAGAAGAACAGTTTGCAGAGGCGGGCAAACTTGAAACAATCATAAGGAAGAATCTGAAGGGCTTGTCGCCTTGAATAATTATATTGATTAATGTGTATATTATTGTATAATATACACATGGAGGCGACAAACTATGCAGACAGCACAAAAGGTTAGAAAACAGTTCATCCTAGATCCTGCCAAAATTGAGATGGTTAAAAAAATTACCCATGCAGCGACCGAGACAGAGGCGGTCAATAGGGCTTTGGACATGGTTATTGCTAACGAGCAGATACAGAAGACCCTTGCTGCAGTAAAGGGCAAAGGCAAGATAGAGGACATTTTTGGCAGAGTATCCGTTTAAGGTCATTTGCGACACCTCGATATATATTCCATTCATCAATCAGGGGACCGCTCATCCTGCAATTTTCGGCGAGTCTGTTGCGCCGGTGTTATATATGAGTTCCGTTGTTCTTTCAGAATTATATTCAGGCGCCCATCACAGTCAGTCTATAAAACTGCTCGACAAAGTCCATCATACTTTTCAGAATGTCGGCAGACTCATCGTTCCCAATGATAGTGACTGGCGGCAGACCGGCGGTATTATTGCCAAGCTGAAAAAGAAGTATGGTTTTGAAGCAAAATATCTCGCAAGAATACAGAATGATATTCTTATCGCCTGCTCTGCTCGAAGAATCGGCGCATTTATTGTTACACAAAATGAAAAGGACTTTCGGAGAATAAAGGAGTTCATAGATTTTAGGATTTATGGATAAGAAGGGGTTGGGGAATGGGCGATAAGTGGAAAGAATACAAAATTGGTGATATTGGGCGTATAATTACAGGTAAGACCCCACCTACTGCTGAACCAGAAAACTACGGAGGGATTCTTCCTTTTATAACGCCTTCTGATATGAAAGGGCAGAAATACATTAATGTCACAGAACGCACCATCAGCGTGAACGGTATCAAATATGTAAAAAATCTTTTAATACCTCCAAAAACAGTATTTGTATCATGTATCGGTTCTGATATGGGAAAAGTCGGTATGACAAAAGTCGAATCAGTTACAAATCAGCAAATAAATTCTATCATTGTAAATGAAGGCATTGCCCCAGATTATGTTTATTACAATCTTTTCTCTCGAAAAGATGAATTGCAAAGATTAGCAACAAGCGGTTCAGCGCAGCCAATTTTAAACAAAGGACATTTTTCGCAACTTAAAATTAATCTTCCCCCTCTCCCCGAACAAAAAGCCATTGCTTCAATCCTCGGCGCGCTGGATGATAAGATTGAGCTGAACATGAAAATGAACGAGACGCTTGAGGCTATGGCAAGGGCGATATTTAAGTCAAGCTTCACCTATCCCTTTGAAGGTCTTAAACATATTTTAAAAGGCGAGGGTGAGCTTCAGCTCGTAGACTCCCTGCTCGGCAAGATTCCAAAGGGGTGGAGGGTGGGAACATTAAACGATTTGTGCGAAATTGTTATGGGTCAATCACCGCCTGGCGAGACTTATAATGAAACAGGAGAAGGGCTTCCTTTTTATCAAGGCATCCGTGACTTTGGTTTTAGATTTCCTTCAATGCGTATTTCTTGTAATGCTCCGACACGGTTGGCACAAAAAGGCGATGTGCTTTTAAGCGTTCGTGCACCGGTAGGTAGTCTAAACATCGCAAGCGAAAAATGTGCAATAGGTCGTGGTGTTGCCTCATTAAGAATAAACGGGCAGCACTACGGATTCTTGTATTATCTTATGAAAGAGACTCAATGGGAATGGGAAAAATATGAGGCTGAAGGTACGGTTTTTGGTTCGGCAACAAAGACCGATATACAGAAATTCTCAATTATTATTCCTCCTGTAGAATTAATCTCAAGTTTTAACAATACGGTCTTTTCTTTAGATGAAACTATTAAGAATAATGAAACACAATCCCGAACTCTTGCCTCTATCCGTGATGCCTTGCTGCCGAAGCTGTTGTCGGGGGAGATAAGGGTGAAGGATGCGGAGAGGTTTGCGGAGGATAGAGCATGAGTCTGTCGCCACTGCTAAAGGATAAAATCATAGATAGGTTTGACAAGTTGATAGCTCAAGGCGAGGAGCTATTGTCGAACCCTAAAGTTGTTCAAAAGTTTAAATCTGGAAATATACTTACAGGTGAAGTTCGGACAAGACCTGAAGAACATGCTGATTTCTCGGGGTTTGTGAAGTGGCGCACAGATAGTTTCCTATTATTGACAATGTTGTTCTCTAAGAGTCAAGCACACCATGATATGGTAAGCACCTTTAACAAGCTGCAAACCCGCTTGGATAACGTAAAGTGGGGCATTGCCACTCTAAAATCACTCAAGGAGAACCTTGAGGAAGGGTTTTTAGATGATCTGTCTGCTCAAATAGGCGCTGAGATTGCTTCTGATTACATGTCACAAGCTGAGAGACTTATTGATGAAGGCTCAGAAGGTAAATATAATCATGTGCCCGCTGCCGTCCTTTCAGGCGCAGTGCTTGAGAAAACCCTCCGTGAACTTTGTGAGAAGCAAGAGCCAGCCATCTCTACTGTAAAGGCCAATGGAGAACCTAAGAAAATGACTCTGCTTATTGATGAGTTAAAGAAGGCAGGGTTATATAATGAGACTCGAGCGAAGCAATTGAGACATTTTGCCGATATAAGAAACCATGCTGCTCATGGCAGGTTTGACCAGTTTAACGTTGATGATGTTAAAGCCATGATTGAAGGCGTCAAACGTTTTTTATCTGAGTATCTGAGATAGCCCATGAATTAGGCCTTAAAACATGGAGACTTAAAGCTCGTCTCTGGCGAGATAAGGGTAAAGGATGCGCGAAGAAATTCTTGGAGGGTAAACTATGAGTGATGTACTGGAAAATCTTTCCGATCAAGAAAAGGAAGCCCTAAAGTTTCTTGAACGAGACTTCAATCAGTGTTTTCTGCAGATGAGGCACTATGATGCTCAGATTGTAGACATACTGAAGTTTATGTTTACTGCATATGCGGCCCTCATTGGCATTTCGATCGGTGCTTATCAATTTGGGTTAAAGGAAGGCAAAGATCTTTCTTTACCAGCAATAGCAGCACTTTCCGTGGCCTTGACTCTCGGCCTTTTTATGTTCTTACTGATAGTTCGAAATCGAGTCTATTTCGTTCAAGTGGCTCGCTATATCAATGAGCAAAGAGATTTCTTTTTTAAGTATAAGCCTATGGGCTTTGAGAACAAATCCAAGATGTTTACAAATCATGGGCAACCGCCTTATTTTAATTGGCGGAGTTCACAGACATTGCTTTATGGTATTATTGCAACGCTCAATGCGCTACTTCTCGGCGTGATCATATATATTGCTTCACCCTGTACTTTTGTTGGTGCGATAATTGGAAGCATAATGCTATTCCTTTTACAATCAGGTGGTGCAATAGCATATTTGAACTCGCGAGAGAAAAAATCGGCCTCAAAAGCTGTTTTTGGAAAGGAATAAGGTGTAATAATGGGTACCCCGTCATGGGTCTCATCACAAAGAAGCCACATTTGGGTGTTTAACGTTGGACGCGGACTTTCCATTTTTATACGTACAGCCCTTAACCAAGGGATAATGTATGACTTTGGCAGTTCTGAGGATTTTAAACCGTCAGAGTTCTTAACTGAAAATATTATCCCCTATTTAGACAAATATAAAAATTGCAGAGTTGCACAGACGGTGATTTCACATCCCCATGTAGACCACATTGCCGATATTAATTGCTTAATAGAGCCTGATAAAAAGAACCCGCCTTTTTATTCAAATCTACATACTTGTCCACATGACAAAACCGAAGGTTCAGCAAAGCCAGAGGCCATAGATTGGAACAGAATTAAAAATCCAAAGGGTAGTGAAGATAAAATCGAAGTGTATAAGTCAATATATGAAGGACGAAATCTTCCGTTACAGACAATTTGTTATGAATCTTCACGATCTATCCCAAATCTGGAGTATGGGCTATACTATGTCAGGCCTCCAGTTGTTAATGAAATATTTTCAGATAATGATCAAGAATATGGAAATGGAACAAGCTTGGTCATATTTTATCGGCATGGCTATCATACTTTGCTAATACCAGGTGATCTAAATCCAGACACTTTCAAACATCTTTTAAATGAAGGCAAGGGGCTTGAAAAGCGATATACTGTTTTTGATAGACGGCAAAGTATATTACATCCTACATGGCACGAGAAGTCTGGGGATCAACCATCATTGAAATCCTTACTCAGTTCTCAAGGCCTTTCAATTTTAGTTGCGCCTCATCATGGCCTCAAGTCAGGGTATTCGGAGGATCTTTATCGAACAATTAAAGATGGAAAGCCTGGGCTTGTTGTTATATCGGAAAAGAGACATTTATCAGACACAGATGGAGAAGTTGACCCCTTTTACCAGTCATCAGATGGAGCTAAGGGGCAAAAAGTGTATATTGAGGGGAAAGAGGAAACACGATCTTCTGTTAGCACAAGGGATGGTCACCATATATTAATACTATTTCAAGGCACTGGCGGACAGCCAGCAGTTTTCTTGGAAAAAAACGCCGAGAATCTTCTAAAGAAATTGAACTAAAAGAAAGAAATGGCTTTTAAAGCTCACTTTTTAAATGTTGGCTGTGCTGACTGCACTATCTTTGAGATTGGTAATGACCTTGCCGTTATTGATTGTGGTTATCGTCAGTTCAGCAATGGAGTATCAAAGCCAACCAGCATTTATAATTACCTTAAAAATGTCATAGGAAAGACATATATTGATTTACTTATAATTACGCACCCACATCATGACCACTATCTCGGTATGGAAGAATTGATTGGCAAGGTGACAGTTGCTGAATTCTGGGGCTCGCCATATAAACGGCGCCATGATGATAACTCTTTGGCATCAGATGAATGGCACGAGTATACCCAGTTAAAGGAAAAACTCGTGCCCGATTCGAATAAGAGATTTACGTGTACAAGCGATGTAAGAAAAAAACTTTCGTACGTCGAATTTGTTGTGCTCGGTCCCCGCAAGGATGTGAATAGCAATGAGACCAGAGAATGTCACGATGCATGCCTTGTCATCTGGGTACATTCACCAGCGAATAATTTTATAATATGTGGCGATGCTTCTGATTCACAGCTTAATCAGATAAGACATGACTGGAAATTGTCAAATTGCAGTGTTTTGCGTGCAAGTCATCATGGCTCTATTAATGGAGCAGATTTAGAATTTTTAAAAGCAGCTTCACCAAGGGACACTATTATCTCGACACAATCAGGTATATTTGACAATGTTCCAAGTAATACTGCTCTTCAACGGTATAAGAGTAATAGTGAAAAAGTTTTTAGAACAGATACTGATGGGACATGTACTACACCTTTAGTAGTTACCTGATATAGACTTATAGAAGGAGAAACCTTGGCAGAAATAAATCTCACGCAGGCTGAGGCTGACACATTGATTGCAATGGAAAAACATGGATAATAAACCCCAAAACCCAAAGCCAACCCTCATCCCTCCTCACGGCGGATACCGGAATCTGAGGTCTTATCAGACTGCGGAACTTATCTATGACGCTACGGTGATATTCTGCGACCGTTTTATTGATAAGAGGTCTCGCACGCATGACCAGATGGTGCAGGCAGCGCGCAGTGGCGTGCAGAACATTGCTGAAGGCAGCATGGCATCTGCAACCTCGAAGAAAACCGAACTCAAGCTGACAGGCGTTGCCCGTGCAAGTCTTGAAGAATTATTGCTCGACTTTCAGGCTTTTCTTCGTCAGAAGGGTTTGCGCATTTGGGCTAAGGATTCGCAGGAGGCGTTTGCGGTGAGAAAGAAAAAAGTCTCGCACATTTCAGACCTGTCCGACATGACTGATCCTGAAGTTGCGGCGAACACGCTGATTTGCCTGATTAACCAGGCAAGTTATCTTTTGGGGCGGCAGCTTCAGAGGCTTGAGCAGCAATTTTTAACCGAGGGTGGGTTCACCGAAAAACTCTATCAAGCGAGACAGCAGGCGAGGAAAAAATCTTGAATATAACCGAATCCGTCATCGAGCAAGCAACCCTTGACTGGTTCAAGGGGCTAGGATATTCCATTCTCAATGGCCCCGAGATAGCGCCGGGCGAATTATTTGCCGAACGTGCGAGTTATAGCGATGTGCTGTTAGAGAACAGGGTTAGGTCAGCTTTAGCGAATATAAATCCATCCATTCCTCAAGAAGCCATTGAAGACGCATATCGGAAGCTCACACGAACTATTCATGAATCGCCCCTTCTTGCTGCAAACAATCACCAGTTTCATAAAATGCTTACCGATGGTATCGATGTTGAATATAAAAATTCAGAAGGAAGAATTATCGGAGATATAGTCTGGCTTATAGATTTTAACAATCATGAGAATAACGACTGGCTGGCAGTTAATCAGTTTACAGTTGAGGAAGGTCAGAATAGGCGTAGGCCTGACATAGTCGTTTTCGTAAACGGCATTCCTTTAGGTGTAATTGAACTTAAGAATCCTGCTGACGAGAATGCTACGGTCAAGGATGCATTCAATCAGTTCCAGACATACAAGAAGGAGATTACCTCACTCTTTCCATATAACGAGATTCTTGTCCCCTCTGATGGCATAGAGGCAAAGGCTGGGACTCTGACAGCAGACTGGGAATGGTTTCTCCCATGGAGAACGATAACAGGGGATGATTTAGCTCCAAAGGTTCTTCCTGAACTTGAGGTCTTAATCAAGGGTATCTTTGAGAAGCAAAGATTTCTTGACCTCCTGAGATATTTTATAGTTTTTGAGGTTGATGGTTCTGACATCATAAAGAAGATAGCCGGCTATCATCAGTTCCACGCCGTGAATAAGGCTGTTAAATGCACAATTAAGGCGGCATCACCGCAAGGAAACAAGAGGGTCGGTGTTGTCTGGCATACCCAGGGAAGTGGGAAAAGCCTTACTATGGCATTTTATGCCGGAAAGATAATACAGCATCATAAAATGGAGAACCCGACCCTCGTTGTGCTCACAGATAGGAATGACCTCGATGATCAGTTATTCGGCACTTTTTCAAAGTGCAAAGATTTACTCAGACAGACACCTGTTCAGGCAGAAAACAGAGAGCATTTAAAAGAACTCCTCAATGCTGCATCTGGCGGGGTTGTCTTTACAACTGTGCAGAAGTTCCTTAATGTCGGGCAGGTAGGACAAGTCGGTCCACTATCAACCCGCAGAAACATTGTTGTTATTGCTGATGAGGCACATAGAAGCCAGTATGATTTTATAGACGGCTTTGCACGGCATATTCGGGACGCGCTGCCCAATGCCTCGTTCATTGGCTTTACAGGAACACCTATCGAGAAAGCAGACAGAAACACCCTTGCGGTATTCGGAGATTATATCAGTATCTATGATATCCAGCGTGCGGTAGAGGATGGAGCAACTGTCCGCATCTATTATGAGGCAAGGCTTGCAAAACTCGAACTTAAACCTGATGAAAGGCCGAAGATTGACCCGGAGTTTGAAGAAGTCACAGAGGGTGAAGAACAGAACATAAAGGAAAAGCTCAAGCGAAAGTGGGCTCAACTTGAGGCAATGGTAGGGACTGAGAAACGTGTAGGGCTTGTAGCTAAAGACATTGTTGAGCATCTTGATAAAAGGCTTGAGGCGATGGATGGAAAGGGTATGATTGTCTGTATGAGCCGAAGAATCTGCGTTGACCTCTACAATGCCCTTATCAAACTCAGGCCTGAATGGCACAGCGAAGATGATGATAAAGGTTTTCTAAAGGTAGTTATGACAGGCTCTGCCTCTGATCCTGCCCAATGGCAGCAGCATATCAGAAACAAGAGTAGAAGAGAGGCGATTGCAAATAATTTCAAGAAACCCGAACATGCTTTTAAGCTTGTTATTGTTCGGGATATGTGGCTTACAGGTTTTGATGTTCCCAGCCTCCACACAATGTATGTGGATAAACCAATGCGCGGACACGGACTTATGCAGGCGATAGCAAGGGTCAACAGGGTATTCAAGGATAAGCCTGGCGGCCTTGTTGTTGATTACCTCGGTATTGCTGATGAATTGAAAAAGGCTCTTTCTGATTACACGGAAAGAGACCGTGACATGACAGGCATACCGCAGGAAGAGGCTGTAGCTATCATGCTTGAGAAGTTCGAGATTGTTTTATCAATGTTCCATGGTTTTGACTATACACGATTCTTTGCAGGGGACCCCTCCAAGCGATTAACAGTCATTAAAGAAGCGATGGAACATATCCTCATGCAGGAAGACGGCCAAAAAGATGGCCGAACCCGTTTCATGCAGGCAGTTACAGAACTATCAAAGGCATTTGCCCTCTCAGTCCCCCATGAGAAGGCGCTTGAGATCAGGGATCATGTTGGATTCTTTCAGACGGTCAGGGCTTCTTTAGCAAAGAATACGACGACAGAGGGTAAAAGCCCGGATATCCTCGATTCCGCTGTAAAGCAGATCGTTTCAAAGGCTATTGCCTCAAATGAGGTCATTGATATATTCGCCTCGGCCGGTCTTAAAAAGCCTGATATCTCTATCCTCTCTGATGAATTCCTTGAGGAAGTCAGACATATGCCTCAGCGCAATCTCGCTCTTGAAGTTCTAAAGAAGCTGCTCAATGACGAAATAAAGGCACGGTCAAAGAGAAACCTTGTTCTATCAAAATCCTTTGCTGAAATGCTTGAACAGACAATAAGGAAATATCAGAATCGCACGATAGATGCAGCAAAGGTGATTATGGAACTGATAGAGCTTGCCAAAGAGATGAGAGAAGCTCATAGGCGGGGTGAGAAATTAAATTTTACCGAAGAAGAACTAGCTTTTTATGATGCGCTTGAAACTAATGATAGTGCGGTAAAAGTGCTTGGAGACGAAACCCTCAGAACCATAGCCCGCGAACTTGCGGATACTGTAAAAAGGAATGTAACTATTGACTGGACTGTTAAAGAGAGTGTAAAAGCAAAACTAAGGACGCTTGTTAAACGCATTCTTCGAAAATATGGTTACCCACCGGATAAACAGGAAAAGGCAACACAGACAGTCTTAAGTCAGGCAGAATTGTTGTGCGCTGAGTGGGCGTAGTAATCTCGGGCTGCGCTGGCGCGTGAACCAGGGCGTTAGCCCTCAAAATTTTAAATAAAAAAAATATATAAACCCAAAAACAGAGATAGAAATGTGCAGAAACAGATAACCCCCTTCTGGTTTAAAGGTCTGGAATGATATAAAATATCACCCAGCAGGTTAAACAAAAACCAAAAAAAGGGGGGTATAAGAAATGATACAGGAAACGATATTTCCATTCAAGCTGG
>JBBIIV010000069.1:0-10651 GCA_037446295.1 Nitrospirota bacterium | reverse complement strand
GTCGCATAATTTCAAATGTGGGGTTTGGGCAACAGCCCGTAAAGACCTGCCCCCATTTATTTCCAGACCTTTTTATTTGCCAAAGATATTTTATTAGTTTTCATATTCTCAAAACATAAAAGGATGCAATGTTGAGTTGCAACCTTTTGTTATTATATTGTATCAACCATAATGATAGCCGTCACACTTTGCTCAGAAAAAAATACACAAAGTTATGGGATAGATTTATTTAGCCTTCTCCTCATAAATAATCTCTTCCTTTTTTGCCTTTAGCCTTTTGACAAGCTCAGAATATGAATGAGACCTAATTATTCTGCTAAACTGACTTCTGTAGTTGCTCACAAGACTGACACCCTCAATTACAACATCATATACCTTCCATTGTTTGCCTGCCTTCATAAGTTTATAGTCAATCGGAACCTCTAAATTCCTCTTAGTTATTATTTTGGTCCTGACAACGCTATACTCCTTTTCGATAGATGCATCCATATATAAAATCTTTTCATCCGTATAACTCTCGATCTTGTTGATATATGACCTCTCCAAAAGTTCACCGAAAAGCGCTATAAATTCCTTTCTCTCCTTGGGAGTTATCTTCTGCCACTGAATAGCTAACGAACGTTTTGCCATCTCATCATAATCAAATCTCTCTCCAACCGTATTTCTAAGTTTAATGCGGCGTTCCTCGGTTTTATTGGGCTTTTTAAGGCTCTCATCTTTTAAGATATCGATAACGCCCTCGATTGTCTGCCTGACCTGCTCCTGTGGAGTTTCTGCACTTATAGCGATACATTTAAAAAGTAGTGTTATCGAAATAATCAGTGATATCGAAAAGAAAAACTTTATAAAAAACATTTATTCCACCTCTTTAAACTAACGGTATCTCTCAGAAACATCTGTTCCTGCACTGTGAAGAAGACTTGCATAAGACATCCTATGATTAAAGATGGCTTTAAGATAATTAGTTCTAGTTAAAGCATATGTGGCAGCTGCCTCGCCTATATCATTTGCATCTCCCACACCCAGATCGTAATTGGCGACAGCCGAGACGAGCCATTTCTTGGCATTGGTAAATGCTGTTTCAAGTTCGGGGATATTCTTTCTTGCCTCTTCAAAATCGAGATATGCCTTCTTTATCTGCAGAGGGATTGCCGCATCAGCAAATCTTTTTTTTGCAGCAAGCTTTTTGTATTCTGCCTCTGCCTCCGCTACTCTCCCCTTGGTAATTCCGAAATCAATGGACCATTTGACCCCGACAAAAACCGCGCCATAACTATGGTTGAAATAGTCTGAGATATATGGATTTTTTATCTTATCCCTGTTTGTAGCGCCTGCTAAAGACGCCTTAACACCCAGAAACAATTGGGGATAATAACCGCTTCTTTCGGCTTCAGCAAGAGCTTTTTTAGCGCCAAAACCTTCTTTTAACTGGATAAATTCAGCCCTTAAATTCTCTGCGGTTTTAAGATATGTTGTCAAAAGTTCGGGCTTGCCATCCTCCGGCGTGATAGAGGTGTCAGATATCTTAAAATCTTTAGTCCCTGATAACCCCATGTTCGCCATGAGGGCGTCCTTAATAAAGGCTATATTTTTATCAACCTCATTAAGATTTTTCTCTGCCTCACCTAAAAAAGCTCTAAATTTATAAATGTTTGTCTCATCAGCCCATGGAGCGCCTATCTTAATCTGGTTTTCGGTCTTCTCAATAGATTTGTTTAGTTGTTCTCTTATTTCGAGGACAAGATTTCTCACATCTTGAGCAAGAAGCAGTCCGTAGTATAGTTCTTTTGTTCTGAGGATAATATCAGATCTTTTCTTTTGCGTCCCAGCGCCAGCAGCCCTGAGTCCTTTTGATGCGGCCTCCCTGTAACTGCTGATTTTCCCGAATGTATAAATAGGCTGTATTAGCATAACATCGAGATTTCCAAAAATCCCGTTGATTCTCGAACTCGACACATCTGTTTTTAAGAAGTCTTCCCTCTTAGCCTCTGGAGCAGGCCCTATCATTGCAATTGCCTCTATCTGCGGATAAACATATGAATCAGCTTGCAGTTTTTTTGATTTGAAAACCTCCTCTTCATAAGCAGCTTCCTTGATTTCTGGACTAAAGTCAAGTGCTATTTTTATACATTGATCAAGATTATAGACATATTTATCACTGCTGTATGAATTACCTAAACAAAAAATCAAAGGCAATAGTAGCCCCAAAAAAACTACAATAGACAGCAAACAGCTTTTCATAAATTCCTCCTATATGCCGCCAAAGATATATTTTGATAATAGGTCTTCCAGATCTATCGCTGATTCGGTCTCTCTTATCCTGCCTTTATCAGGGATGGTTTTATCAGAGCCTCCCGGAGTTATCTGCACAAATTTCTCACCTATTATGCCTTTTGTTCTTATAGAAGCAATGGCATCCTCTTGTATTTTCACATCCTTATGAATGAACATCATTATGACAGCCTCATAGTTCTCAAGCCCAACGCTTTTAACCCTCCCAACCTCAACCCCTGCTATTTCTACGCTTGCGCCAGTCCTTATACCTCCTGCCCTTTCAAATTTAGCCTCTACAGTATAATAGCCAGTTCCTATAATCTCAAGCCTTCCAAGCTGAATGGATAAATAAGCAAAACTCAATATGCCCAATAGCACAAAAATGCCGACTGCAAACTCAAGATCAAACTTTTTCATACCAACCTCACTGCATCAAAAGATTCCAATAGGTCCCTCAAGGCTCCCTGTTATAAACTGTCTTGATATCGGATTTGAGGAATTTTTTATCTCATCTGGAGTTCCGATTTCAGCAATCTTACCTTCGAACAAAAAGGCAACTCTGTCAACGACATCGAATATTTCAGGGATATCATGAGTGATTATAACGCCTGTAAAGGCATATTTTTTATGCATATCAACAATTAGTCTGTGCATAGAATGCAATAAAATCGGGTCGAGTCCCGTAGTAGGTTCATCAAAAAGGACTATTCGAGGCTCTGTTACAAGCGCCCTTGCGAGGGCAGCCCTTTTTTTCATTCCGCCGCTTATTTCAGAAGGGTATTTTTTCTCGGAGCCTGTCAAACCAACATCTTCGAGCGCATGACTGACAAGTTCATCAATCTTCACACTATCTAATTTAAACTTTTCTCTTAATGGAAAGGCAATATTATCATATATGTTTATTGAGTCAAAAAGCGCTCCACCTTGAAAAACGACTCCGAATTTGACGCGTATGATGTTTAATTCCTGCATGCTTAATTGAGCAATATCAACACCGTCTATTACAATCCTACCGCTGTCTGGTTTAAGGATTCCAATAAGATGCCGCAAAAAAACGCTCTTGCCCCCGCCGCTTTTGCCAATAATGGCGATTAATTCCTTTTCGGCAATTTTAAGGTTCAAACCCTTCAGTACCTGTTGACTACCGAATGATTTATATAATTCGATTATTTCTATCATCTCTTTTTTTACAGATATACCGCACCCATAAAGTAATCCCATATAAGAATTAATATCGAAGATAAAACAACTGCTTCTGTCGTTGATTGGCTAACTCCCCTTGCCCCAAACTTTGTATAATATCCCTTATAGCAGCAAATCCATGAGACTATGATCCCGAAACTGATAGACTTATATACTCCTATCTTGATATCTGTCATAGTTACATACTGTTTCATCTGCGAGAAATATGTTCCTGAACTCAGATTAAGCAGCTTCACGCCGACAATATAGCCGCCTAATATGCCTATAACATCGAAAATAGCTGTCAAAAGGGGAAAAACAATAATAGCTGCTACGATATTTGGGACCACAAGATATCTCATCGGATTTAAAGCCATAGAAACAAGCGCATCTATCTGATCGGTTATCCTCATTATCCCGATCTCAGCAGTAAGAGCAGAACCAGCCCTGCCTGTTACAGTGAGCGCTGAAAGAACAGGTCCAAGTTCCCTTATCAGGCTCAGGGCTACGGCAGGACCAAGCATTGCCTCTGAGCCGAATTTTCGCAATGTATAATAAACTTGCAGCGCAAGCACCATTCCAGTAAAAGCACCTATAAGACATATAACAACAAGTGATTTATTGCCCATAAACCATATTTGTTTTAAAAGCAGCCCGAATTTAAACGGGGGAATAAAGATATAATAAAAAGATGACATTAGAAATATGAACATATGACCCATGCTTCTAATGTTTTCAATCGTTTTAGAACCTAGTTTTCTTATAAAGTTTTCAAATATTTGCATGTTTTTTATAAAAAATTAAAAGATACTTTTTAGCTTTGACATTACCAGATGTATTACAACAGCGGCTTTTTAAAATTAACGTTTAGTTATATAAAGATTATAACATATGATTTTGCTAAAATTGATTTAACTCAAATTCCGCTGTAGTCATAGTTATAGTCTGTTCATAAATACATGTTCTGTGTCATTTTCGCAAAGCAAAGCGAGTTGAGAATCCTTCTGTTAAGCCATAAAGAAAGGTTCAGCGGACAAGCTGGAATGATGAAAAAGTCATAATTTATAAACAGACTCTATTCGGCTTTTTTGCCTCCGACACCAGCAATAATTTGTTTTAGACAGCGATTATTTCCGAATTTGAGTTAAAATAAATTAATGAAAATACTCATGCATACATGCTGTGCCAATTGTTCCATTTATCCTTTGACAGTTATGACTCAAAAGGGAGCAATCATTAAATGTCTTTGGTTCAATCCCAATATTCATCCCTACAGCGAATACAAAAACAGACTTGATGCAATGAAAAGGCTTCATGAACTCTGGAATCTCAATATAGAGTATATAGATGACTATGGGCTAATAGAATTTATAAGAAATGTTGGAGGCAACGAAGATAACAGATGCGAATACTGTTATCGGGTACGATTAGAACAAACTGCTAAGACGGCAGCGAGCCAATCTTTCGAGGCATTCACCACATCCCTTCTCGTGAGTCCATATCAAAAATTTGATATGATTATAGATATAGGAAAGACAGCTGGAGAAAAATACTCTGTTGAGTTTTATATCGAGGACTTCAGGACGGGCTTTAATTCAAGTTGGCGCATGGGGAGGCAGTTGAATTTATACAACCAGAAATATTGCGGGTGTATATATTCGGAGATGGTGAGGTATCTGAAAAAGGTCTAAAGCATAATGAACGGGATCGAGAACATTGGTAAATTTCTCATAATCAGCGGTTTTATCATTATAGCAATTGGTGCTTTATTATTGTTTTCTGGTAAAATATCATGGTTTGGCAGGCTGCCCGGTGATATTTTAATCCAGAAGAAGAATTTCACATTCTATTTTCCTATTGCAACGAGTATAATCGTAAGTATTATTTTGACGCTTATTTTTTGGTTGTTTTTCAGGAGGTAACTATGCCAGTTTCTTGGAAAACTCGTCATATGATCTCTATATTTAGTGTTTTATTGACTATCATTATTTTTTCATCATTTTTATATGCTCAGGAAACTATTAGGGTGTTGATTGTTGACCAAAAAAACCCTCTCATTCCCCATAAAGATGAAAATGTCCAAAGAATAGGTGTGAATAAAGGCGAGGTTACCTTTCAGGGTAGGAGATACTCCGGCATCTTAGAAGTCTGGAAAGGCAAAAACGGCTTGTATCTTATCAATGAACTTCCGCTCGAAGATTATCTGAAAGGTGTTGTGGCTGCTGAGGTTGGTTCTAAATGGGAAAACGAGGCGCTCAAAGCACAGGCTGTTGCTTCAAGGACATATGCTCTGTATCAAAAACGGAATAATGCCGCAAATAAAATGTCGTATCATCTAACTTCATCAGTCCTACATCAGGTTTACAGAGGTGATATGATAACAGACAATATCGCTAAGGCTGTAAACTCAACAAAAGGTGAAATTCTTGTATATGAAGGGGCTCCCATAATTGCATTTTATCACTCAACGAGCGTGGGCTCAACTGAAGACTGTATGGAGGTATTTGGAAAAAATCTGCCTTACCTTAAGCCAGTTGAAACAAATCCTGAACTATCTCCTTACTTCGTTTGGGAAAAAAAGATACCAATTTCAGACATAGAGAAAGCAGTAAATTTAAATAAAATCAATGACATCTTGCCCCACTCTCAAACTTTAACAAACCGTATAAGAGATCTGAAAATAGTGACTGACAAAGGTGCATATCTTTACCCCACAAAAGATTTAAGGAAAAATCTCGGCTGGGATAAATTGCCCAGTACTCTAATAACAGAATTATCCAGAGATGGTGATGTTTTTATTTTTCAGGGCAAGGGGTATGGACATGGAGTAGGAATGTGTCAGTGGAGCACCCAACAGATGGCTAAAGAAGGCAAAAGTTACAAGGAAATCCTTTCTAAATTTTATCCTGGCGCTGTCCTTATATCAAATGCTGATTAACCAGTTCGACTTTATCCTACCTAAAAATCTGATAGCTTCAAGGCCTGCCGTTCAAAGAGATCATTCGAGGCTGTTGATACTTCACCCTAACGGCAAAACAGAGCACAGATATTTTTATAATATTCCGGAGTACCTTGATAAAGGCGACTTGCTTTTGTTGAATGACACAAAGGTTTTTCCAGCCCTTATTGTCGCTCAAAAACCATCGGGTGGGATGCTCGATATCCTGTTCGTAAAACACTCCTCTAAAGAAAATATATGGGAAGTAATGTATAGAGGCAACTATGAAGGAGTCATAACTCTACATGGTAAAATCAATGCCCAAGTCTGGATAGAAACTGACAACGAAAAACATAATCGCAGAAAAAAGCTGCTTGAATTTTTAACCCCCGACTTCACAGATATCCATTCAATTCTTTGGAAATATGGCAATATGCCTTTGCCAAGATACATTTCCCGCCATCCTGACAATGAAGACATGATTAGATACCAAACTGTCTATGCAAAAAAAACTGGTTCAATAGCCGCTCCAACAGCAGGGTTGCATTTCACCCCTGCACTATTACAGGAGTTAAATGAAAAAGGCGTCCTAATCAGAACCCTCACTTTGCATGTAGGCATAGGGACATTCAAACCAATAAGAACTGAGTCTGTTGATAATCATAAGATGGAAGCCGAGTTTTTCGAGATAGAACATTCATTAGAAGATGAAATAAAAAAAGTTAGAAAAAGCAATAAAAGAGTATATGCAGTGGGCACAACATCCACAAGGGCGATAGAGGGGTTTATGAGCGGAATATACACAAAATCTCAGTGTTTTAACAGCAAAAACCAGTCTATTTGCGGTTATACAGATATTTTTATCTATCCAGGCTATGTTTTCAAGGCGGTCAATTGCCTTATTACCAACTTTCATCTTCCGCGTTCAACGCCTCTCTTACTCGTCTCTGCTATTTCCGGCTGGGAGAAGATACTTAAAGCATACAATGAGGCTATTTCTCTGAATTATAGATTTTTCTCATATGGTGATGCTATGCTTATTTTATAAGGCATAGAGCTTTTTTGTAGGGTAGAAATTATGCCTTTATACTGAATCAAATCAAGGGCATGTGTTATCGGGGAATGTGGTCTTCTTGAATAAGGTTTAATAATGATAAGACACACTGAAAATAGGGAGGTTTTTTACGGTAACTGTAGAGATCGAACTTGATGAGGTCAAGGAGTACCCCTTTGTTCACGGCGGCGCTGATAAGACCTTTAAGGTTATCGAAGATTTAATGGAGGTCTCCGTTAGCGTTAGAGGAAATAAACTTATAATAAGGGGGGAAGGGGATAATGTTGATAAGGCAGAGCAGGTCATTCAAGAAATAAGGGCTGTAAACAAAGACGGCTATATACTAAAACCAGAGGATATCGCATCTGCGGTTAAATCGCTATCGGAAGGCAAAGATATATCCGTTAAAAATCTCTTTGCGGGCAGTATCCCTGTATCCTCAAAGAAAAGGTTTATCATTCCAAAAACAGAGAATCAAAGGTTGTATATAGAGGCTATCCAGAATTATGATATCGTATTTGGAATAGGGCCGGCAGGAACAGGCAAGACTTATCTTGCTATGGCAATGGCTATAAATGCCTTTCTTTCAAAGCAAATCTCAAGAATCGTGCTTGTAAGACCAGCTGTTGAGGCTGGCGAAAAACTTGGGTTTCTTCCCGGAGATGTTGCTGAAAAGGTCAGCCCCTACCTTAGGCCGCTCTACGATGCACTTTTTGACATGATGGAGATTGACAGAGCGACAAAGCTTATCGAGCGTGGAAGCATAGAGATTGCTCCCCTCGCCTTCATGAGGGGACGAACCCTCAATGACTCCTTTGTCATTCTTGATGAGGCGCAGAATACAACTACTGAACAAATGAAGATGTATCTCACAAGGCTTGGATTTAATTCGAAAACTGTAATAACAGGGGATATAACACAGATAGATTTGCCGCCGGGGAAAAAATCCGGTCTAATTGAAGCTGCCAGAATACTTAAAGATGTTAAAGACATCAAGATCGTCTATTTCTCAGAAATGGATGTAGTAAGGCACAAGCTTGTGCAGGAAATCGTTAAGGCATATGAAAGATACGAAAAACGGACTCCCGAAGAGTAGTATTTTTAAAAAAATAAAAAACATCCCCGAGTTTCTGAGCCATTATAGGCGAAACAACAAAGACCAGATATCGAGGATATCGGCTATAGTATGCTTGAGCATCCTGTTGTCTCTGATTATTCAGGAAAAGATATCCTTTGACCGTTTTTTGGGCACTTTTCTCCTTATCTTCATCATTCTTTTCCTTTATTACAAAGACATAAAACGCTACAGGCCAGCATATCTAAAAGATACTAAATTACTTTTTCTACTCGGTCTTCTTATAACAACAACCCTTCTGTTCAGCCGCTTCTTTGCATATCTAAACGAGGCTCTTCAAAGGGGTCTTCTACTTCCAGATGGCAGCGGCTTTCTTTTCGGGATCCCCATTCCTTTCGGCGCAATCCTTGTAGCTCTGATATTCGACTTTCACGCAGCGATTATTTTCTCATTTGTGATAAGCCTTATAATTGGAATCTGGGTCAATGAACCTTTATACTTGATATATGCGTTAATCGGGAGCCTTACAGCAGCATTTTGCGCTACAAATTCCAAAAAACGTTCATCCCTTATAAAAGGCGGCATTTATGTGAGCGCTGTAAATATTATTACCGTAGTAATTATCTATCTAATTAACGACAAATTTTTTTCTCCCACTGCGCTTTCAGCGATCTTCTTTGCAGCAACTTCTGGAGTAATCGCCGCTGCTGTTGTTTTGATAATCTTGCCGCTTATAGAGCATATCTTCGGGGTTACTACTGATATCAGCCTTGTAGAATTATTAGACCTTGAGCATCCGCTTATGCACAATCTCATGATAAACGCTCCTGGCACATACCACCACAGTGTTATAGTTGCAAGTTTAGCCGGTTCAGCTGCAGAGGCTGTTGGAGCAAATCCGCTGCTCGCAAGGGTCAGTTCACATTATCATGATATCGGGAAAGTTAAAATGCCTGAATATTTCGTGGAAAATCAAATCGGTACTGTCAGCAAGCATGACAAACTGACTCCACATATGAGCAGTATAATAATCACTTCTCATGTCAAGGAGGGGTTAGAACTTGCGAAACAATACAAACTGCCGAATGCAGTCATTGATATTATACGGCAACATCATGGAACGAGCAGCATTGCCTATTTTTATCAGAAGGCTAAAGAGCTTGCTCCAAATACACCACCAATGCCCGAAGATTACCGATACCATGGTCCTAAACCGCAGACTAGGGTAGCAGCTCTTGTAATGATGGCAGATGCCGTTGAAGCAGCGTCTCGTTCTCTCATTGATCCCACCCCATCAAGGATTTCAGCGCTTGTTGAGAAGATCATAAACAATATCTTCCTCGATGGTCAGATAGACGAATGCGAGTTGACCCTTAAAGATTTATCTGTGATCAAGAGTCGTTTCAATCACATCCTTACCATAATATTCCACAAGAGGATAGCCTATCCAGAATCTACAGAAAAAGGTTGGCACCAGAAGCGGCAAAAATTGACCTTGTTGCCTGAAAATGCAGCGCTTGCCGTCAAGGATTCCCAGATGTTATCATCTTCCTCAGAAGACAATGAAAATACTGGTTACAAACAAACAACGGTTGATAAAAATAAACCCCCAGAGGATAAAACGGCATTTAAGGAAGGCTCTTAAACTGCTTATATTCGGAGGCATTGCGGGTAATGGCAGAAAAAAAAATATGCATTTACTCGCTTCAAGGAAAAAAGATATTGAGGTCAGCATTTTATTCGTAAATGATAAAAGAATCAGAGAAATAAACCTCCAATACCGCAAAAAAGATAAAGTCACCGATGTTATATCCTTCCCTCAATTTGAGGATTATAAATATCTTGCTGACAGAAAACATCGAACTCCATTATCCCTCGGTGATATTGTCCTAAATCTCCAGCAGGCAAAAAGACAGGCAAAACAAAACAAAATCAGTTTTTATGATGAGGTTTCAAGGCTTTTGGTTCACGGGCTTTTGCATCTGTTAGGGTATGACCATGAAAAAAATGCTTATCATGCAAAAAAAATGGCTGACACAGAATCACAACTGATAACACTAATCATACATCGAAAGGTTCCAGCTGGCAAGGTTGACAATTCCCCGAATATTTACTAATTAGAGTCTGT
>JBBIIV010000068.1:0-10702 GCA_037446295.1 Nitrospirota bacterium | reverse complement strand
ATCCTAAGGGCATGAACTCTGCAGCAATGAAGCAGATGATACTTGGCATATCGAGCAGAAACTATGAGGAGGCAATAGAGGGTTTCATAAAGGGATATGGGATAAAGAAGTCCAGCATAAGCAGACACTTTGTAAAGGCGACAGCAGAGCAGATGATGGAATTTATGGAGAGGGATCTATCGCATCTTGAGCTTTGTGCGATATTCATAGACGGCATAGAGTTTAAGAGCAATTTATTAGTCGTGGCTCTGGGACTGGATAAGACAGGCAGGAAGCATATACTTGGGCTATGGCAGGGAGCAACAGAGAATGCCGCAGTGTGTAACAACCTTTTAGATGATATACAGAGGCGAGGGCTTGACACGAAAAGGGATTATCTCTTTGTGCTTGATGGTTCAAAGGCATTGAGGAGTGCAGTAGCTAAGAAGTTTGGCGCTGATGTTTTAGTGCAGAGGTGTCAGGTTCATAAGAGGAGGAATGTGAGGGATCATCTTCCGCCTGAACATCAGGAAGCTATAGATGCAAGGATAAGGGCAGCCTACAACATGGCTGATTATGATAAGGCGAAGGAATCGCTTGAATTGACCGTGAGGTATCTTGAGAGACTGAATCCCAGCGCAGCATCAAGCCTTAAAGAAGGACTTGAAGAAACCTTGACCTTACACAAACTCGGAATATCCGGGCTTTTAAGGAAGACCCTTTCGAGCACAAACCCTATTGAGTCGTGCTTTTCTGTAACTCGGAGTATTACTGGCAGGGTCAAAAGGTGGAGCGGAGGTGATATGGTTCAGCGATGGGCAGCAGCAGCGCTCTTAAGGGCAGAGAAGAAGTTCAAGAGAGCAAAAGGCTATAGAGAGATACCAAAACTAATTGCTGCCTTGCAGCAAAAAAACATTGACAGAAAGGAGGTCGCTGCTTAAAATATGTGGCAGAGAGTCCTTCCTACTTCAACTAAAGGAAGGGACAATATCACTTTGTTTTTATTGTCTTAAATTTATTACAGCATCCTATAACATAGTAACATTCTTCTGCCAAATAATATATGCTTTCAACAGGCTGGCAAGATATACCCCATTTTGCCCAAGGGATTTCCTTTTATGGGGATTTAATTCTGTAAACAGGAAAGAATTAAATCGTGCATATTTTGCTTCAACCATTATTTAGAACACCCAGACACTGGCATATACATTGCTAATTTTAAAGTCAAGCAGTGGAAAATAGCATAAAACCCTGCAGACAGGTTGTAATACGGCTATTTATCGATGAAAATAGGCTTCAGTGCCAAAAAAACAAAGAGGTGATAATATGAAAACGATGAAGGTATTATTGCTGTTACTTTTTTTAGCTTTTTTACCTGGGTATGCATATTCCAATGGCGTTGGTGACATACGAATGAGCTATCTTTCAGGAGATGTGCAGATTAATACTGAATCCTCTGGGGACTGGTTCATTGGATCATTGAATATGCCCTTGTATAATGGCGACAGGATTTGGGTGCCTGATGATGGCAGGGCGGAGATGCATTTCAGAAAAGGGACTGTTGTCAGATTGAATGAAAGAACATCAGCGGATATTCTGACTTATGACAGGGACTTGCTTCAGCTGTATATTAATGTCGGTAGTATTTATGTTAACTACAGAGGGGCGAGAGACAGTATCCTGCAGATAAATACACCTGTAACTACAATCAGGGCTTATTACGATGCGATCTTAAGGGTAGATGTCCTAAACAATGGCTATACATATATCTCAGTTTACAAAGGAAACGCATATGTTGATTACAGAGAAGGCAAAAGCACTATATCAGAGGGGTCTAAGGCACTTATCAAAGGTTATTATCGGGAGGAAATCCAGCCGTTAGGCGCACATGACGACTGGGCAAGATGGAACATGCAGCGGGACAAGAAAATCTATGACACATATCAAAGCGGAAGGTATCTGCCCGAGGAATTGAGATATTATTCATATGACTTAGATACAAATGGCAGGTGGGTATATGTGAGGGACTATGGTTATTGCTGGAAGCCTACGGTTATGGTATCTGCTGTCTGGTCGCCATACAGGCATGGCAGATGGGTATGGTCAAGGGGTGATTATGTTTGGATATCTTATGAACCATGGGGTTGGGTGCCTTATCATTATGGTAGATGGTCTTTTTCGGTTTCTATCGGATGGTTTTGGGTTCCACCTGCAAGAGGGCATGTTTATTGGGGACCGGGTTATGTAGGATGGGTATATACCCCTTCATATGTATCTTGGGTGCCTTTAGCACCAGGCGAAACATATTATGGATATGGGTATTACGGACCGCATAGTGTAAACTTGTTTAATGTAAATATTAATACAGTTGTAGTTAAAGACAGGTATAAAAATGCAAAGGTAAGGGATGGGGTTACAATCATTCATAGAGACACTTTTATTACAGGCAGACCTGAAAGGGTTATGATTAAAGAACCCCCATTTGTTAGCGGGAGGATTAACGTTGGAAGACCTGATATAGCACCTGAAAGAAGAACCGCAATGCCTGTTATCAGGGATGTTCCGGAAAGAAAGCTGCCACCGCCCATGGTTAAAGAAACTCAACTCAAGGACCTAAGAGAAAGGGTGCCAATGCAGAAACAGAGGGATGTTGAGATGCAAGACCGTATGATAGTTCCAAAGATTCAACCTGCTGATAAGGTCAGGGAGAGGACGCCTTCTGAGATTCGTAAGGACAATATGATTCGGGAGCAGAGGCAGGAGCCCAAGGTGAGGAAGGAAGATATGAGGCAGATAATGCCCCTTGATCCCAAACAGGAAAGAGGCAGGCAGATAGCCCCATCAAATGGACAGAAGCTTGAAATTCAACAAAGGCAGCTTAAAGAATTAGAAAAAGGCAAGTCCGATGAAAGGAAACCTAATCCAGAGGAAGACCATTTAAAAGAAAGGGGTGCTGCCCCATCAAGAAATAGGTAATTTTTTGTAGTTATGCATTGCCAAAAAAAGGAAGGACAACATAACATTGTCCTTCTTTTTTAGAAAAGCGGTCATTGTAGTAATGGATTCGTTTTTCTATCTATTTTACCCTTCTCATAATGCAATGTTTGCATTGATAATATGCAATTATTGCATGGTATATAAAAAAATCTATAAACATTCCTTGCCAATGTGGTTCAATAACTGATAATCCTTTATTTAGGCAGTTGGTCGAAGTATAACTGTGGTGGGATAAAATTGCTTTAATGATAATTTTTATATCAGGCATTATAATTGAAGGAGGATTATTTAAAAAATCGAAACCGGCTCAAGGAGGTCTTTAATATGAAAAAAGCAAAAATGGCAAGTTTAATTGTCCTTTTGATATTAATTCTATCTGTTTCAGCAGCATTTGCACAGCGTGAGCGTGGTTGGCAAGGCAGCGGCGGATGGGGAATGGGCGCTCAATATCAAAGAATTTATAATCCTGCCACAGTGGAGACAATTTCAGGCGTTGTCGAGTCTGTTTCAAAAATCACACCCTTTAAGGGCATGCGCTATGGAATTCACATTGTCCTTAAAACAGAAAAAGAGGATATATCCGTTCATCTCGGTCCCGGATGGTATATCGAGGGGCTTGATATGAAAATTGATAAAGGCGATAAACTCGAGGTAAAAGGTTCAAGGGTTAAGGTTGCTGATAAAGAAGCTATAATAGCTTCGGAAGTAAAGAAGGGCGATTATACATTAATCCTGAGAGACAGCGCCGGCATACCGGCATGGGCAGGCTGGAGAAGAAGGTAATCAGCGATGGCAAGCCATGTTCTGAGCCGGTTCATGGCTTACATAAGAGTAGCTCAGAAACAGCTCGTTGATGATTTAGGATATTTATTCATATGGCTATATAGCCCCCTATCGCCAACCATAAAAGCAAAACTTTAGTCCCTTGTAATCTTTAAAAATAAAGATAGACTTGCAAACCTGTTGATTTGTTTAACATTCCTAACACCCAACGGGTGTGAGGAATCTTTATTGGAAGGCAGCAAGATTCCTCTCCCCGCTTGGAATGACAGAGAGTCCGTGCTCGGAATTGCCATTCTTTATCTCTATTTTTTTGGACTTTTAATCAATTGATTTTTCCCAGCCTGTTTGATTACACTTTTACACTTATGGATGATAGAGAAAGACTTATTAATCTTATTAGGACGCGTTCCTTTGAATACTCTGATTCCCCTTCTTTTAAGCTCACTGCAGGAGGGTTGAGTAATTTTTATTTTAATCTAAAAAAGACTACCTATTCACCTGAAGGACAATATCTTATAGGGAAAATTTTATTTAACCTTATAAATGAACTTGAGCTCAAGGTGGACGCAATTGGTGGTTTGACGATGGGAGCTGACCCTATTGCGTGTGCGGTGGCTTGCCAGTCCTTTGGTTCTAATATGCCGTTAGAGGCTTTTTCGATTAGAAAAGAGCCAAAGGCTCACGGAATGATGCTTGCTGTTGAAGGATATGTAAAGAAGAGTGATAGGGTAATTATTATAGACGATGTTATAACTACAGGCTCATCCACTATCAAGGCGATTAATGCCGCTCAAGATTATGGTCTTGATATTGTCTCTGTAATAGTTATAGTTGATAGATGTGAATTTAATGGCAGAGGGAATATCGAGTCCTATGGATATAAAGTTTACAGTATTACCGACATTAATGATTTTATTAAGAAATAGAAGGGACTGAACAGAATTTCTTCATCATTATTCTTTATTGCCAAAAGGGTGGGTTTTGTCATATACATCGATCAGGTGGGCTATGTCTAAGTGTGTATATTTCTGGGTTGTGGATAGTGATGAATGCCCTAACAGTTCCTGAATAACTCTGAGGTCTGCGCCTCCTGTGAGAAGATGTGTGGCAAATGAGTGCCGGAGGGTATGCGGTCCTATTTGCCCTTGGACCCCTGTTGCCTGGGCGTATTTTACAACAATCCGCCTTATCTGCCTGTCAGTCAGCCTGCCTCCTTTTATATTGAGAAAGATAGCCGCTTGAGTTTGAGGGATTAATTTTTTTTTCTTAAAAAGCATTCTCTCAACCATGTATATCTTCAGTGCCTCAGCAGCTTTATTGCCAAACGGGACTATTCTTTCTTTTTTGCCTTTACCGCGTATCTTTATAAGATTTTCTCTTAAATTAATCTCGTCACTATTCGCACTGGACAACTCCGCCACTCTGATTCCGCTTCCATACAACAATTCAAGAATTGCCCTATCCCTGACTTTTATAAAATCTACTCCGTGCGGAGATTCTACAATGCCAAAGACGTCATCAACTGTGAGGAAATTAGGTAAAGGCTTGGCGCCTTTAGGCATAGGAACTAATTTTGCCTGATTGATCTTTACATAACCTTCTTGATGCAAATAAGCCAAGAAAGACCTTATAGAAGCGAGTTTCCTTGAAACGGTTGATTTTGCCTTACCCTTAATCATAAGACTTGATATATATCCTCTGATGTCAATGACTTCAACGGTTTCAGGAGATGATTTGCAGAATGATGAAAATTCCTGTAAATCCTTTCTATATGCTCGAACTGTATGAGCCGACACACCTCTTTCCATTTCAAGGTGTTTTATGAATTTTTCAATATAAAGATTAAATGTTTCTGACGACATAATAGGGATTTTAATAATTTAACAGTTCTGGCAGGTGTTAGGTTTTTTTAATTATCATCCTGCATGAAAAAATTTGTATCTTTCAACAGCAGCGCAAGAATATCGTCTTCTGAATCTTTATTCTTTTCATGCCTTACAATTCTTAAAATCTTCCATCTGCCTGATTCAAGCTTAAATACTACTACTTGCCAATTGGTGGTATATTCAATATCCTTCATATAAACGACCCTTGCCATATCGTCTTTTGTATCAACTTTAATAAAATGGGACTCTCGAGGGTCAAGTTCGCCATCACACATACTTTTCAAGGTCTGAGGTGTTATATTTGAAGATATATTGGAATATTCAGATATCATTTTATCCACTGCTGACAGTACATCACCCTTCTTTGCGGCATCAAGATACTCGGTATAAAGAGATGTAAGATGTTTTGCAAAAGGATGATCGGGGTCTGAAGTATCTTCAGGTTTAGTGGTGATAATCCCTGAGAGCAATATTAAAGCCAATAAAAAAACTATACGAAGCTTCATATTGACTCCTTTAGATAGCCCTTATTGGGTATTGGTTAATGTATTACCTTTTCTCTATCCTCGAAAAGCGTCTGAATCCTGAGCATTCATGGATTGATATATGTCTGTTTCCTATTATTCCATCAAGCAGTAGATTTAAGCCGAGATTGTCACTTGCAATATGTCCAGCAATAATAACATTAATATGGTTTTTTTCAGCCTCGGTTCTATGTTCTTCGCTGAGGTGCATAGCAACAATAGTATTGATGCCGCTCATGGAAAGATTTCTAAAAATTTCTTTAGAGCCTTCAGTGCCTCCTGTCATGTCTACAAAAACTTTGCCTGCTTTTCTGTTTTTACTGCCGATCAGTATTTTTGGTCCTACCCCATTTTTCTCGCCTTCAGCATACTCTTTTATCTCTCTTAACATCTCTATAATGTCATCCAGAGTATAGGGATTCTTTTCATCGAATAATTTTTGAAGATAATTAGCAACCATATTGTCGGCAGGAGTATGCAGGCAAATAAAGGGGATGCCAAGGAGCCGAGCAGCATCAAGACTTCTAGTATGATTTACGGGTAAGAGTTTTCTCTCTATTTCTTTTGCCCTGCTGTCCATAAGCCCTTCAGCTACATTAATTGGAACTCCAAATCTGTGTAGAATATCCGCTTGCATATGCATAACTGAATAAAGGCTGGCATATGCCCTGCCGCCTGGGTGATGCGAAAGTATCAAATCAACAGGGATATTTTTACTTTTGATGGTTTCTGCTAAGAGGACTTCACCAACTTCGATATCTATCCCTGCCAGTATGCTTTTAACTTCAGCTTGTCCATCGCCATGAAGTATTCTTGAATCGGGATAAGGATTTTGAAGATTCTCTACATCAAAAAAATCTTTGTCCCTAATGGTCATATTTTCATAATCCTTTTTAAAACGCTGTAATTCAGCCAGCACAAAATCTTTGCCTCTTGGGTCGTTTTCAATCCCTAAAACTATTGCTTTTTTATATAAATCTACGAGCTTCAATATGTCACCCCATAAACCAAGTTTATTTTGGAAAAACAGAATAAAAAACCATAAAGTTTTTATTCAATGAAAAAGCCCTGAAAGTCATCCTAACAAGTAGATTTGCGTTGTCCATAACCTTCAAGGCTTGCTTTAAGTGAATCTAATTCTTTAATTGTCAATTATCTCGCTGATGTGTATCTCATGCGCTTGGAAGCTTTTTTACGAGCTGCTATAATCTTCTTTTTTTTCTTGACGCTTGGCTTCTCGTAATGCTCTCTCTTTTTGATCTCGGACAAAATCCCTTCACGTTCACACTGCTTTTTGAAATGCCTTAATGCTGATTCAAAAGATTCGGTATCCCTGACTTTAATAGAGGGCAATATATATCCCCCCCTCCTTATGATTTTAAATTTGCTGAGATAGTAATTTATCAATTTATTAAGCTTTATGTCAAGAATTCTAAATTGCCCAAAAATGATGATATAGATGAAGCCGGTCATTTAGGCGAAGTTGAATCAATCTAGTATTGCTGTGAGATTGCCACGACACGCCAGTTAATACGATATTGAAAAAGTCATTTCGATTTATTACAATAGTGTCTAATGAGTTTATATGCGGGTGTAACTCAGCGGTAGAGTGTCAGCTTCCCAAGCTGAAGGTCGCGGGTTCGAATCCCGTCGCCCGCTCTTGAAAATGCCCTTTGCATAGCAAGGGCTTTCTTTTATTCAGGAAAAGCTCAAAGATAAACTCAACCCGGTGAATAACTCCATCCCTGTCCAGATCATCAACAGCCATTTCTGATTCTTTCAGCTTCTCAAGCAAATAGGCGCTCTAAGTGCCCATAAATTACTTTTTTTCTCCAGAACAAGCTTAAAGCTTTCGGATTCACACACGTTAAGTTACTGCAAAAACAGAGATGTTTCAAAATTTATAGAAAAGTATTTGATGATGTAGAAATATCTTTGAAAGAACATATTCCTCTGTTTCCGTGAAATTCGAAAAAGGGATTTAAAAGGGAGTATAATTAACACCCACTCCCCGCGTGTGTTATAATTGTTTTATAGCAACTTAGAGAACCATTTTTATGAAAGACTATAAGCTAACTGAGAGAGTTAAAGCAGCCGGTTGAGCAGGAAAGATAGGTCCGGCGGACCTTGACGATATTCTATCCGGCGTGAATTTGCAGAAACTAACCCCAAAAACAGCTGGGCAGGTCGAAGTCCTGGTTGGCCCTGGTGATGATGCAGGTGTGTATTTGGTTAATGGGACAGCTCTTGTGGAAACGGTCGATATAATAACCCCTCTCGTGAACGACCCTTTTACTTTTGGAGCGATAAGTGCTTGCAATTCTCTGAGCGATGTATATGCTATGGGGGGCAAGCCTTTGACAGCACTTGCAATTGCTGGCTATCCCTCATGCGACTACGAACCTTCCGTTTTAAAAGAAGTTATCAATGGCGCATTGACGGTTCTCGAAGGTGCCGGTGCCGTTTTGATAGGCGGACATACATTTGAAGACACCGAACTCAAATTTGGACTATCTGTTACAGGAATTGTAAACAAGGATAATATATTACAAACATCTGGCGCTAAAGAAGGAGATATAATTATCTTGACAAAGCCTATAGGAATAGGTATTTTCACGACCGCTTTAAAAGGAGGTAAAATAAAAGATTTAGATATTAAAGATGCTGTTCAGTGGATGTTGACATTAAATAACTTTGCCTCAACCAGCGCCATTGAAGCAAAAGCAACATCATGCTCGGACGTTACAGGTTTTGGCTTGTTGGGACATGCTGCCAATATGCTCAAAAAATCAGTGGTTGATTTCATCTTACATAAGCAAAGCATACCTGTTTTAAAAGATGTTATGAGGCTTATAGGCGAGGGAATGGTTCCTGAGGGCGCATACAGAAACCAGCGTTTTTTCGAACCTATAATTGATTTTGCCCCAAATATTACTGACGAGGAAAGGCTTTTGCTTTTTGACCCCCAGACATCTGGTGGGCTGTTGATAACATTGCAGGAAGAAAGCCTGACTGTCTTTGAAAAGATTGGAGTTTTTTACGCCGTTATTGGAAATGTTAGATCAGGGACAGGAAGAATTAAAGTTGGGTGATAGGATTGGAATGATTTAAGATGTGATTATATAAAATAATCTTTGAGCAAATTTTCATATGGATATGCCTTTATAAAGGAGGTAAACTCAGTTACTGCATGTGAAAGGATAGCATTTTTGTTCATGACAAGGTTGAAGTTTCTGACCATTTTACCTTCTTTGATGCCAAGCATAATCAAGTTCCCGTATTTTACCTCTTTTCTGGCAACCCATTTTGATACAATAGAAACCCCTATCCCGCTCTCTACAGCCTCTTTGATGGATTCTGTGCTGCCAAGAGTGATGTTCATCGGGACATCTCTCATCTTGATGCCGTGAGATGAGAAATATTTTTCAGTTATCTGCCTTGTGCCTGAACCTTCCTCTCTGAAGATAAAGGGTTCTTTGGAAAGTTCAGCTATTGAGATAGTTTTTCTTTTTGCCCATGGATGCTGGGGAGATACGACAACAAAAAGCTCGTCTTGAATTATGGGATCGAGGGTGACCTTATATTTTGACATCTCGCCCTCTACTAAACCGAGTTCAATAGTGCCTGTATTAAGCAGTTCCATTATTTTCCTCGTGTTCTCAATGTAAACATGTATTTTGATCTTTGGGTAGGTTTTCTTAAAACTTAGAATCAGACTTGGCAGGATATGATTCCCTATGGTTGTGCTTGCCCCGATAGTAACGCTGCCTTTGGTATGCCCAGTTATTTTCCCGATTTCCTTTTCGGCAGCTGCATATAAGGCGAGAATATACTTTGCATATTTATATAAAACCTCACCGGCAGGGGAAAGCGTTATTGAGTTGCTTGTTCTGTCGAAAAGTTTTGTCTCGTAATATTCCTCTAAAGCCTGAATCTGCAGACTGACAGCAGGCTGGGTTAGGTGAACAATCTCTGAGGTTTTAGAGAAGCTCTTTGTTTCTGCGACAGTGCAGAAGACCTTCATTTTATGATCTTCATGTCCCATGGCAAACTATAATAGCATAATAATCCAGAAATTGTCATTTGGTAAATATTTCTAATGACCGTCATTAGAAATTATTGCTTATAATTCATTGTAAAATAAGAAGTAAAAGCATAAAAACATAGTGCAAAAATGTGCAGACTGACAATAAGGAAACCTTATATAAATATAAGCAAAAAAGCTTCAACAAAGCTTTACAGATAAAGGAATAACATCTCTGAGCAAAGTCTCATTAAGTTTAATGACAATTCTGGGATAATTATTTAGAGTCTGTTTATAAAGTCTCAAATACCCCTCACCCTTGCCCTCTCCCGCAAGGGGAGAGGGTTGTTAAATATGCCCCTCCCTTGACGGGAGGGGTTGGGGGAGGGTGAATAATCGTAATTTATAAACAGACTCTAATTAGCGTTTCGGAGAGCAGGTATACTATATGGCTTCCAGCATAGATAAACCTTGCGCGGCTTTTTAGTTGATGGGGTGACTGTAACAGG
>JBBIIV010000067.1:0-10737 GCA_037446295.1 Nitrospirota bacterium | reverse complement strand
GTTAGTTATATCAATAGGTTGGAAGGTTTCAGTAGAAAAACTCAGGAAACTCCAGGTAGGTTAGATGAAAAATCTTATAAAGATGCGTTTAAAAGCCTGATTAACCCCAAAAATGCATTTCGTTTCAAAAGAGCAGGCGTAGATGCCCGAAAACCCTTGCTTTTATTATTACATGGAATAGCCTCGAATCTATATCTCAGTTTTTAAATACTTGACCAAACACCACACTCATAACTTTGTTGGACTTCCAAGCATTTTTGAAGGAACTCTTCAAGCATAAACTGTATAATAGCAACCGCTGCTATTGAGGCTGTTTCGGACTTGAGAAGTCTTTTGCCAAGCGATGTCTTAATTAAACCATTTACCTCAGCTAATTCTACCTCCCTTTGGGTCAATCCGCCTTCAGGTCCGATAATTATATAAATAGACTCGCTGCTTTTGAGATTACCCTCAACCTTTCTACGAGAAATCATTTTTTTTAAGGCTTGCGTGAGGGATTCCCCGCCTTCCTCCCAGAAAATAAAACCATTTAATTTACAGTTGTCTGAAATTGCAGCGGCTCTAATAATAAAATCCTGCATCGCAACAGGCTCATGTATTATTGGGATAACAGCCCTTCTGCATTGTTCAGCAGCCTCTTCGGTTATCTTTCTCCATCGATTTAGCTTCCGTGTCTCTTTTACAACAGTCCTTTCGGTAATAAGTGGTGCAATCTGATTTATCCCTAATTCTGTTGCTTTTTGAATGACAAAATCCATTTTATCGCCTTTTATCAGGCTTTGACAAAGAACTATTTCAAAAGGAGGTTCTGTATTGAGGATTACTTCATTAATAATCCTGATAAAAAGCACTTCATTTTCTATAGAACATATTTCAGCTAAAAAGGCTTTCCCACAACCGTCAATAACAGTAATTGTGTCGCCCCTTCTGAGCCTCATGACATTTGCAAGATAATGAGATTTTTCTTTGGCAAGTCTTATGGACTGTTTTTTTTGAATAGCGGAAGACGGGATGAATATTGTAGTCATAACTAACTCTGTAAAAGATAAAAAGACTACAGCAGCTTTAATCCTTCATGGAAAAGAAGTCCTTGAGTTTGCCAGTGATGCCTTTTGATTGGTCATCGGGGTTTTCACCATTAATCCGTGCATATTCCTCTAAAAGCTCTTTCTGTTTAGGACTGAGTTTCTTAGGATTAGGAACGTCTATATATATGCTAACTATCTGGTCGCCTCTGTGGGAGCCGCCAATTCTAGGCAACCCTTTATTTTTGAGGTGAAACACCTTCCCTGATTCAGCACCAGGAGGTATCTTGATTTTAGTCATAAAACCGTTGAGAGTAGGAATTTCTTCTTCTCCGCCAAAAACGGCTTTTGTAAAAGATATAGGAATCTGACAGTATATATCCATACCCTCTCTGGTGAAAAATTGATGTTCCTTGACATTAATCACAATATAAAGGTCTCCTGGCGCCCCCCCATAAACTCCACTGTCCCCTTCGCCTGTTAACTTCAATCTAGAACCAGAATCAACCCCTGCCGGGACTTTGATTGAAAGCTGTTTCTGAACCCTTACCTTTCCGTGTCCCTTGCAGTTCACACATGGTTTTGTGATGATTTTTCCAGCACCTGAGCATTTATCACATGTTTTCGAGATGCTGAAAAAACCTTGTTGCAATCTTATATGTCCTGAACCCTTGCATTGAGGACATATTTCAGGTTGCGTGCCTGGTTCAGAACCGTTTCCTCTGCATACATCGCATATATTTAAACGAGGGACCTTGATAGTCTTTTCTATACCAAAAGCAGCCTCTTCAAGGGTGATCTCTAAGTCATATTTTAAATCTACTCCCCTGACTGCCTTGTTGCTACCCGCCCTGTTAAAGCCACCGAAAAAGTCATCAAAGATATCCCCAAAAATGTCTGAAAAAGGCGAACCAGCTCCAAAACCGAAACCTGCTCCTGATGGACTTTCGGGAGAACCGAATCTATCATAATTTGCCCGTTTCTGAGGGTCGCTGAGACATGAATATGCCTCATTAATCTCCTTGAATTTTTCTTCTGCTTTTTTATTGTCAGGGTTCCGATCTGGATGGTATTTCAGGGCAAGCTGTCTGAATGCCTTCTTAATTTCCTCCTGAGATGCATCACTTGAAACCCCTAATGTCTTATAGTAATCTTTCACGCAATGAATCTCTTGGAATTTTCTCTAAGTCGTGTCATCATATATCTTATTTTATAACTTCTCGAGTATTGGTTCGGAATCCTTATTATAACGATATAAGATTAAGTGTAAGAGGTTGATTAGGAACCTCTTACACTTATTTACAAGTATATTTTATTTGTTTTTGCTTTTATCGACATCTTCAAATTCAGCCTCGACAACATTTTCATCCGAGGTCTTAGCCTTTTGACCAGCAGCTTGTTCTTCTGCACCAGCAGCCTGTGCTGATTTATAAACATGCTCGGCTATTTTATGAGAAGCCTTCATTAGGCTATCAATCGCAGCCTTTATCTCAGTAGCATTCTGACTGGTATCTTTTATCTTCTTGCATCTTTCCAGCGCATCCTCAATCTCTTTCTTTTCGGATTCGGTTATCTTATCTCCATACTCCCTGAGAGACTTTTCAACATTGTAAACAATGGCATCGGCTTCATTTCGGGCTTCGACAAGTTGTTTCTTCTGCCTGTCTTCTTCTGCGTGAGACTCAGCGTCTCTTACCATCTTCTTAATCTCCTCATCCGTTAAGCCGCTCGATGCAGTGATTTTTATAGACTGTTCTTTTCCGGTGCCGAGGTCTTTAGCAGAAACATGCAGTATGCCATTGGCATCTATATCAAAAGCAACCTCTATTTGTGGAATTCCTCTCGGCGCAGGTGGTATACCTATAAGTTCAAATACGCCAAGAAGTTTGTTGTCAGCCGCCATCTCTCTCTCGCCTTGATGCACTTTAATAGTAACAGCTGGCTGATTGTCCGAAGCTGTAGAGAAAATTTGAGATTTCTTGGTTGGAATTGTTGTATTGCGCTCAATTATTTTGGTAAATATCCCGCCGAGTGTCTCGATTCCAAGTGAAAGGGGGGTAACATCCAGAAGCAGCACCTCCTTAACTTCCCCCTTAAGAACGGCGGCTTGAATTGCAGCGCCGACAGCAACGACCTCGTCTGGATTTACTGTCCTGTTAGGCTCTTTATTAAAATGTCCCTGAACAACCTGCTGAACCTTAGGCATCCTTGTCTGTCCCCCAACCAAAATGACCTCATCTATCGCGTCGGCTGATACTCCGGCGTCAGACAGGGCGATTTTGCATGGACCAGTTGTATTTATGACAAGGTCATCCGTCAATAGTTCTAATTTTGCGCGCGTTAGTTTCATGAGCAAATGTTTGGGGCCTGCTGCATCAGCAGTGATGAAAGGTAAGTTTATCTCTGTCTCCATAGCGGTTGAAAGCTCAATTTTAGCCCTTTCTGCTCCTTCTTTTAACCTTTGGAGTGCCATTTTGTCATTTTTAAGGTCAATGCCTTGTTCTTTCCTAAATTCATCTACCATCCAGTCAATAATCCTGAGATCAAAATCATCCCCACCAAGATATGTGTCTCCGTTAGTGGATTTAACCTCTATTACGCCTTCGCCAATTTCAAGAATGGATATATCGAATGTTCCGCCGCCAAGGTCATAGACTGCAACCTGTTCTTCTTTCTTTTTATCTAATCCATACGCAAGCGCAGCGGCAGTAGGTTCATTGATAATTCTGAGGACATTAAGCCCCGCAATCTTTCCGGCATCTTTTGTCGCTTGCCTTTGACTATCATCGAAATAAGCTGGCACAGTAATAACCGCTTCTGTTACCGTTTCGCCCAGATAGTCTTCAGCCGCCTGTTTCAATTTTTGAAGAATCATCGCTGAAATCTCTGGAGGAGAATACTTACGCCCTCTGATCTCAACATGTGCGTCACCGTTTGAAGCCGCGACTATTTTATACGGAAGTCTTTTCGTTGCGTGGTCAACTTCTTTGGATGTATATTTTCTTCCCATTAGTCTCTTTATCGAAAAGATTGTATTTTCAGGGTTGGTTATCGCTTGCCGTTTTGCAATCTGCCCGACAAGCCTCTCGCCCTTGTCAGTGATAGCCACAACAGACGGAGTTGTCCTTGTTCCTTCTTGATTGGGTATAACCATTGGCTCGCCCCCGGTTACAACAGCTACAACAGAGTTTGTAGTCCCTAAATCTATTCCTATCGCTTTACCCATTGTAAAAACCTCCATTGTTTTTGATTATTTTGTTTTTCTTGGTAATTTAGTGTCATTCATTATCCATTAAGTTTAACACTGGTCTTCTTAGATACAGCAACCAAAGAAGGCCTGATTACTTTATTGTTAAAATAATATCCCTTTCTGAATTCTTCAACAACAAAATTATCTTTATATTCAACGCCCTCAACTTGAGACATGGCATGATGGCAGGCAGGGTCAAAGGGCTTACCTGCGGCTTCAATCGGTTTAAGACCTGATTTCTCAAGCACTCTTAAAAATTCTCTGAGCGTGTTCTCTACACCCTGAGTCAGGGATTGAGCCCTATCAATATTGCTTTCATTTGAGTGCTTGATAGCCATTTCTAATGTGTCGATAACGGGCAGAAGATCGTAAATGAGGGATTCATTACAATACCTGAGAAGTTCCTCTTTGTCTTTCTGGGACTTTTTTTTGTAATTCTCAAATTCTGCATAAAGACGAAGGTATTTATCCTTCATCTCAGCAAGTTCGGCCTTAAGAGCTGTGGATAAGTCTTCAGATTCATTGCCAGCGTCAGGGCTTATTTTTTGTTCAGTTATATTATTTATTATTTCTATTTGTTTTGGTTCCATAAAATAACCTCCAGCATTGCCGTAAAATCTTGCGGCATCAGGTCAGTACTGCTAAAACTTGTTTTTATAGTCATCATAATTCTATATAGTGTCTGTTTATAAAGTCTCATTGTTATAATAGGCTGTAATTCCTGTGGAGGCAGAAATCCAGGGTTTCCCACAAAAGTGAGAATCCAATTCATTATGTCTGGATGCCCGACCAGGCCCCCCCGACTACAAACTTCGAGGGCAGGCTTCAAGCATGTCGGAAATAAAAAACGGCACTTTATAAACAGACTCTATATAGTCCTAATTAATCAAATGTTCTGCTAATCAATTTTGCAATACTCTCAACTACATAAATTGATTTTGAGTAATTCATTCTTTTTGGTCCGAGAAGGGCTATAACACCCATATTTCGCTGTCCTTCCTTGTAGGCAGAGGCGACTATACTAAGCCCTTTAAGCTCGGTGATAGGATTTTCATCACCGATAATAACCTGTATCCCTTCAATGTCAGAAAATTCATTCAGCAGCTTCAAAATAAGATGCTTGTCCTTGATAGTCTTGGATAACTCTTTGATCTTTGATATATCAGCAAAATCAGGAAGATTTATAGCATCATAGAGATTCGAGACAAAAATATCTTCAGCAACAATAGATAGCGACTCCTCATAAATCTTGATGGTTTTGTTAATAAGGTTATTATACTGAGCCTTTTCGGTTGTTATTCTCTCCGTAAGAATATGCATTATCTTATCAAGCTGGTAGCCGGAATATTCTTTGTTAAGATAATCCACAATATTGTTTAGATCATCCTGAGAATATGAGGGGGGTATGCTTATAACCTTGTTTTTAATTATCCCTTCGTTAGTAAGTAAGATTGCTACGACCTGATCTGAACGATATCTAATGAGTTCAAGCTTGTTAAATGTAGTGCATTCAGGTCTTGGAGGGGTAATAACGCCTATATAGTTTGATAGTGTAGAGAGGGCGTTGGTAGCTTCAAGAAATATTTTGTTTAAATCGCTCCTGATATACTCAAGATGATTATCAAGTTTTTTTAGATATTCCTGTGATTCTTCATCATATTCCGCCTCTTTGATATCGAGAATGTAATCGACATAAAACCTGTACCCTTTATCAGTCGGAATTCTGCCGGCAGAAGTATGAGGCTGACTCAAAAATCCAACATCCTCCAAATCCGCCATGATGTTTCGTATAGTAGCTGAAGAACAGCCTAAGGAGTAGCGTCTTGTCACAAAGCGTGAGCCTACCGGTTCAAGATTTCTAATATAGCTCTCTACAACTGCACAAAGCACTTTCTTGCTTCTGTCATCTAAAATATCTTTTATCATAGCCATCTATCTTTTAGCACTCTCTGCAACTGAGTGCTAATAATTTAACAATAAGCTGTCAGTTCTGTCAAGATTCCTACCATAAAAGACTTCTTTTTAATAAGTTTTCGTAAATTTTAAGGGGTAAAAATGCTTGCTGATAAATTTCGTTATTAAAGTATCGCGTTTTGATCTTATATTCCCTTCTCATTTCTCTTAGATTAAGATCTTTTGATGCAGCAGAAAATGTCCACCAATTTCCAGCATAAGTGGCTAAAGGCGCTGTATAAAGATCAACTACTGGGAAAATAAGTCTCAGAGCCTCCTGGACATCAATCACGATATCCATGTGAAAATGCAGGGACTCAGAGAGGGTAACAAACATACCGTTTTTATTAAGGGAATTTTTGACGGATTTGAAGAATTCCACAGTAAAAAGGCTCTTCGCAAAGCCTATTACGTCTGTTGAGTCAACTATAATCACATCTATATCACCATCCCTGCTTCTGATAAATTCTGCTCCGTCCATACACCTGATCTCAACCCTTTCATCATCAATGCCGCACGATACCTGAGGAAAGAATTTTTTAGAGGTATTTATAACCTCCTCATCTATTTCGACAAAATAAATCTTTTTTACGCTATCGTGCTTAAGAACCTCACGCACTGCCCCGCCGTCCCCCCCTCCTATAACTATGATTTTTTGAGGGTCGGGGTGAGAATGCATCAAAACATGCACGAGCATCTCATGGTAAAAAAACTCGTCCTTTTCAGTAATCTGGACAACGCCGTCAAGGATAAGCATTTTGCCGAAGAAAGGATTTTCAATTACCATAATATCCTGAAAATTGCTTCTGATTTTATAAAGCACCTTTTCAACATCATAAACATACTGAACAGGAGCAAATGGGTCTTTTTCAAAAAATTTAATCATAAAGCCTCCTTATTTATGCATCCTTGTGAATTGATATTATAGACCATCCGCATTCATTTCAACAGGATGTATGAAAACCATAAAGACGACAGATAAAAAAAAGGGCGGAAGGTCGAGATCTCACAGTCTAAGCACCTGATTCATCGTTATCCTAAAGAGGTTGCTTTTCAGCTTTTGACTTTAAAATATTTTCTTTTCTCATTTTTTTAAAATTATACATCATGCCCTTAAATAAAATCATTTATCTGTTCATATAATAAAAAAAGAAATAAGGTTTATTTCCATTTAGTATAAACAGACACTATTTAAATGCAATACCCAAATTTATGTTTTCAAAATAGAGGCAGAACATTGAACCTCTTGATTTGTGAGTCATTGTTAAGAGATAGCTGAGGGTTCACGGCAATCTTATTTTGCAGTGTCAAAGTATCAAATGACACTCTGACGCTTACTTTCCTTCGGCTTCACTTTGCCATGACAATTTTCTATTTCTATCTTTCGGTTGCCTAATCTATGCTGCATAAAAATATTTAAGCAGGGATTGCGGCATTGCATGTTCGAGGTGTCTCAGATAAAGGGTTTTAGGGCATCTATGCCTGCTCTTTTGAAATAAAACGCATTTTTTGGGTCAACATACTTATTGTTGGATTTCGGGTTTTTGGTCTGCTTGCAAGATATCCTTATTTTGTGATACGCTTAAAGATTTAAAACATACGCCTTATAAAAATTGCTTCTGATGGTCCCTTAAAGGAAAAGGGCTTTAGCTGTTCTTCCCGTAAGGGTTAAAGAGGCAGGGGCGGAGGAGAAACCATGGAGGTAAGAAGAATGAGTGTAGTTACCATGAAAGAGTTATTGGAGTCAGGCGTCCACTTTGGACATCAGGTAAAAATCTGGAACCCGAAAATGAAAAAATACATTTTTGGCGAGAGAAACGGCATTCATATTATTGACCTGCAAAAAACCTTGAAGGGAATCGAAGAGGCTTATAACTTTATAAGGGATGTTGCATCAGCAGGGAAGTCCATTCTTTTTGTCGGGACAAAAAAACAGGCGCAGGATTCGATTTATGAAGAAGCTTTGAAGGCAGGAGCTTTTTTTGTGAACAATAGGTGGCTTGGGGGGATGTTGACTAATTTTATTACTGTGCGAAAAAGCATTGAAAGATTGAAGAAAATTGAGACAATGAAAGAAGATGGCACATATAATGTATTGACTAAAAAAGAGGTCTCAAGGCTTGAGAAGGAAAGGACAAAGCTCGAAAAAAACCTTAGTGGAATAAAGGAAATGAATGAACTCCCCGGGGCAATTTTTGTGATAGATCCGAGAAAAGAAAAAATTGCTGTATCTGAATCTAAAAAGCTTTCTATTCCCATAGTAGCAGTTGTAGATACAAATTGCGACCCTGATGAGATAGATTACGTCATTCCCGGCAATGACGATGCTATTAGGGCTATTAAGCTGATCTCCTCAAAGGTTGCAAATGCCTATCTTGAGGGCAAAGGAATTCTTGCAAAAACCCTTGAGAGCAGCCTTGAAGAAATAGCGATAGAAGAAAAAATAATTTCTGAAAGTGAAACTGAGTCTGCAGCTATGGAGGTTAATTAATGACTATTTCAGCGAGTATGGTTAAGGAGTTGAGGGAAAGAACTGGTTCGGGGCTTATGGACTGTAAACGCGCCTTGTCTGAGAATCATGGTGATATTGAAAAGGCGATTGATTGGTTAAGGCAAAAAGGGCTAGCCGCTGCAACCAAGAAAGCTGACAGGAAGGCATCTGAGGGAATTATTGGCACTTATGTGCATATGGATAAGATAGGTGTAATGGTAGAGGTCAATTGTGAGACTGATTTTGTCGCGCGAACTGATGAGTTCAGAAGTCTTGTCAAAGATCTCGCTATGCATATTGCCGCAGCTTCACCTTTGTATCTATCTGCCAATGATGTCCCTGAAGATGTGAAGGAACGAGAAATGGAAATTTACAGGGCACAGGTTACAAATAAACCTGCTAATATAATAGAGAAGATAGTCGAAGGAAAGCTTGAGAAGTTCTTCAGTGAAACCTGCCTTCTTGAACAGATATTCATAAAGGATACGGAGCAGAAACAAAAAATTAAGGATTTGATTACTGAGAAGATTGCCAAGCTCGGTGAAAATATAGTTTTGCGAAGATTTGTTAGATTTCAGCTTGGAGAAGGGCTTCAGGATAGCGAAGCTTAGCGATGACAGAAAAATCTAAATCAGGAGTTTCCAAAAAAAGAGGCGTCCAAATATTTTATAAAAGGATTTTGCTTAAACTGAGCGGCGAAGCGTTAATGGGCGATAAGTCGTATGGCATTGACTCCACTACCGCCCAGTTCATAGCATCAGAGATTAAAAAGATTGTTGACCTCGGCGTGCAAGTAGCGATAGTAATCGGTGGAGGCAATATTTTCAGAGGCGTTGAAGCGTCTGTAAAGGGGATTGAGAGGGCTTCAGCCGATTACATGGGCATGCTTGCAACTGTTATAAACGCCCTTGCTCTCCAGAACGCGCTCGAGAAGCTTGGACTTCAGACCAGGGTTCAGTCAGCAATAGAAATGAAGGCTTTGGCAGAGTCTTATATCAGGAGACGGGCTATAAGGCATCTTGAAAAAGGCAGGGTAGTTATTTTTGGTGCAGGAACAGGCAATCCGTATTTTACAACCGATACCGCCGCCGCTTTACGCGCAATCGAAATTGGAGCAGAGGTAATTTTAAAAGGAACCAAGGTTGACGGAGTTTATACATCTGATCCTGTAAAAGATTCAACTGCAAAGATGTTTAAGCAAATCTCCCATTTTGATGTATTGAAGCAGAATCTGAGGGTAATGGATTCAACGGCAATAACTTTATGTATGGAAAATAATCTTCCTATAATAGTCTTCAACCTTAAAAAGTCGGATAATATTAAAGATATAATTTATGGAAACAAGGTTGGAACCTTAGTTACAAGCGGTTAATATTTTTGTAGGTTTTTGGCTGTGTTTTTGGGATCTTATCATGGCGTTATGCCGAATACTAAGGTGGGGGTTAATGATGCAGGATTTTAAAAAGAAGGCAACTGATCGTATGAATGGGGCAATTAATTTATTAAAGAAGGGGCTCGCCTCTATCAGGACTGGCAGAGCTTCCCTCTCGATTTTGGATGGTATTTTAGTTGACTATTATGGAACTCCGACACCCTTAAATCAGGTTGCAACTCTTGGAATTCCAGACAGTAGACAGATTGTAATTCAGCCTTGGGAACAGAAAATTATACCGGCAATTGAAAAGGCAATTCTAAAATCTGATATTGGGCTCACCCCAATGAATGATGGAAAATTTATAAGAATCAACATTCCTCCTCTGACAGAAGAGCGCCGCAGTCAGCTTGTTAAGGTTGTCAGAAAAAAGGCTGAAGAAGCGCGCATTATCGTCAGAAATATTAGAAGGGATATAAATGAAGAATTAAAAAAGGACGAAAAGGAAAAGCGCATAAGCGAAGACGAGGTTAGAAGGCTTCAGGGAGAGATTCAGAAAATCACTGATTCCTTTATAAACAAGGTTGAAGAAATAATCCTCCAAAAAGAAAAGGAGATTATGGAGGTATAATAATTGCGCTAATTA
>JBBIIV010000066.1:0-10832 GCA_037446295.1 Nitrospirota bacterium | reverse complement strand
ATTCAGCTTACCAGTACTAATAGACCGTGCGCCTTGACCATTTCTTTCCCTGCTTGCAAAAAAAAATAAGTTTGAAATAAACAGATTTTTTTATAAAATTAAAGAAAGGTTAACCTTTCTTTAATTTTTTTTGTGTTAAGAGGTAAGACGGTAATGAAGGAAAGAGATATTTTTGAAGAAATTGTAAATATAGGCAAAAGTCGGGGTGTCTTGACCTATGATGAGATTAATGATGTTTTGCCATCTGAATTCTTTTCGCCTGATGAATTGGAAGATCTTATGGATGTGCTTAGTGATATGGGCGTTAAAGTCGTTGACTATGATGATGGCATCTCTATACCCGAAGAATTTGAAGAAGAAATAGAAGAATATGAAAGAGCTGAAGACTTGGTTCAAGCTTATTTCAATTCCATGGGAGATATTTCAATCCTCACAAAATATGAGGAGACTGAACTTGCAAAAAAGCTTGAGGAGGGGAAAAAGATTATTAATGCCACTGTCTCGACATTCCCCCTTTATGAGAAAATTAATAATACCATAAATGCTGAAGACGAAGAATCTCTTTTGACGGAGGCTGAAAAAATAGATGAAGCAATCATCAAATCTCTCGCAAGGATTGATGAATTGATGTTGATTGTTCAGCATGAAGATCAAAAAATCAGCAAATACGGTTCAATAAAAGAACTTAAAAACTTGATAAATGAAAAAAAGAAAAAAGGGCTGAAGACTAAAAAACTTGGGAATCTTTTAAAGGATATTCAGAATGTATTCAAAAGGGTAGAAACTGAGACGGGCGTCAGAATAGATGTTCTGAAGGAAACTTGGCAGAAGATTTCAAAGGTAAAAGAACTGGTAAAAGAGACAAAAAATGAATTGATAACGAGAAATTTACGGCTTGTTGTAAATATCGCTAAAAACTATGTTGGCAGAGGGCTCCCATTGTTAGACCTTATACAAGAGGGAAATATCGGATTGATGAAAGCCGTAGATAAGTTTAAGTATGAGAAAGGATTTAAATTTAGCACTTATGCAACATGGTGGATAAGACAAGCTATTACAAGAGCGCTTATAGATCAGACAAAAACTATACGCGTTCCGGTTCATATGATGGAATTTTATAATAGGGTTACAAAGGT
Source organism: Nitrospirota bacterium (assembly GCA_037446295.1). Taxonomy (GTDB): domain Bacteria; phylum Nitrospirota; class Thermodesulfovibrionia; order Thermodesulfovibrionales; family Dissulfurispiraceae; genus DYHD01. The sequence continues at coordinate 9,696 of JBBIIV010000066.1, read as the reverse complement.
GTCAAGGGAGTTGACTCAAGATCTTGGGAGGGAACCTACTAACGAAGAGATAGCCCAAAAACTTTCAGTTCAGGTAAGAAAGGTAGAGGATGTTTTCCGAGCTATTCAGGATCCGATAGCCTTGCAGACGCCTATAGGGGATGAAGATACTGAGTTGGAAGATTTTATCGGGGATAAAGTGAGTCCTTCTCCTTTTTTTGATGCTCAGAAGATAGAAACATCTGAACAGATTCAAAGAATTTTAAAAACCCTTACCCCAAAAGAAGAAAAGGTAATAAGAATGAGATTTGGGATAGGAGAAGACAGGGATCATACCCTCGAGGAGGTCGGACGCTATTTGTCTATTACAAGAGAGCGCGTCAGACAGATTGAGGCAAAGGCGCTGAGAAAATTAAAACATCCCAGCAGACTCAGGGCTTTAAAGATACTTACGAGTTGATTTAGCATTATCGAAGATATAAGTTATGTAATATGCAATAGCGAAGGTTTGGATATTATTCACTCCTGACCTGGTGTAAATTAACTATATTGACTTAAGATATTCAGCTTGATTTAAACACTTTTATAGCTATTTCTTTATATATTGTTTTCTTTTTATTCTGTCTGCATACAGACATACATCTAGATGGTTTTTAGTCATTGTTTAACTTGCAATTCCCTGCAGCTTGCCGCGGGGAGATTCATTGCCTCCTAAGGTGCTTGCTTAGTGATGTGCCTTCTCTAAATCTAACCCTGTAATCAAGATTTTCTAATCCTGTAAATTAGTGGTATAGTATAATTTAGTGCTCTAAAAATACCAGACAAATATATTTATCGGGAGGGTTTATGCAATGCAAAGAGATAGGAACCGTTGAAGAGCTGCGCTCTTTGGTAGGACAGGAAGTAGCGGTAGGTGAGTGGTTTGAGATAACTCAGGATAGAATCAATCTTTTTGCAGATGCTACAGGCGACTATCAATGGATTCATGTAGATGTTGAACGAGCAAAGAATGAATCTCCATTTCGCACAACCATTGCCCATGGCTTTTTGACTTTGTCTATGATGCGTTTCCTCATGACAGAGATGATAAAAATAAAGCTTCCTGTTAGGATGAGAATAAATTATGGTCTAAATAAGGTGCGATTCCCTTCTCCGGTTTTTGCCGGGTCAAGGATTCGCGCCCGTGCAACACTGCTAAACTTCAAAGAGATTCCAGACGGATGGCAATTGATATGGAATGTGACAATCGAAAGGGAAAATAGCGCCAAACCATGCTGTGTTGCGGAATGGCTGCTGCTTTATTATAACTGAGATATAATCGGTCGTTCTTTTTATTGTCTTGTAATTATTAAGGTCCATGTGGTATTTTTGACAAACATAATAAATAATGAAGAATATTTGGAAACACTTAATCACCGCATCAGTTTTTTTAGCCCTTTTAAGCTGTGCTTCTGCGCCTGTTGAACAGCAGAGAGACTTTGATCTTTATTTTAGTTTAGGGCTTTCTTACTTAAATGAAGGCAGCTATCAGAAGGCTTATATCCAATTTCAATCAGCTTATAAATTGAACCCAAAGAATAAGGATGTTTTGCATTGTCTCGGCATTGTCTATCTGCATTTTGATAATCTAAAAGAATCTAAAAGATATCTTGCCGAAGCCATTTCCATCGATGATGGTTTCTCAGAAGCCCATAACAATCTTGGGATAGCGTATATGAAGATGGACAGTTGGAATGAGGCGATTACACATTTCAAGAAAGCCTTAACCAACCCCCTATATCAAAATCCTGAGAGCGCATACTTCAATCTTGGCTCTGTATATTACAAAACCGGCAGTTATGAACTTGCCATAACGACTTTAAAGGATGGTTTAAAAAGGTCTCCAAATTTTGTTCCATTATACTACAGACTTGCCCTTGCTTATAACAAGATAGGAAGATACGGTGACGCATCTGAAATGCTTACAACGGCTGTAGGAAAGGATAGCTTGTATAATGGCGATAAAGAGAAATTTATTCAGGAGATACGGAAACAATACCTCAAATCAGATAAAGAAGACCCTGATTTGGTAGATTATCTTGAAATAGCCCATTATTAATAAAGGAGAAGGGATTGAATCAACAGGTTACGGTGAGGTTTGCCCCGAGCCCCACAGGACATCTTCATATTGGAGGCGCTAGAACAGCACTTTTTAACTGGCTTTTTGCTCGGCACAACAATGGCGTTTTTATTTTAAGAATTGAAGATACAGACAGAAGCCGTTCTACAGAAGAATATATCAGCCATATCATGGAGGGTATGAGTTGGCTTAATCTTGAGTGGGATGAAGGACCATTCAGACAGACAGAAAGGTTTGATATTTATCGGGATTATGTAAATACCCTTCTTAACCAAGGAAAGGCATACCGTTGTTATTGTCAGCCTGAAGAACTTGAAAGAAAGAGACAAATTGCTATTTCATTAGGACAACCAATTAAATATGATGGCAAATGCCGGGATATTAATATGCCGTCATCATCAATACCAGCCGCCGTTAGGTTTAAAATGCCAAAAGAAGGGCTGACTATTGTCAATGATCTCATCAAGGGGCAGGTAATTTTTGATAACAGTCAGCTTGAAGATTTAGTCATTATGCGCTCTGACGGGACGCCCACCTATAACTTCGTTGTTGTTGCTGATGACATATACATGAAGATAACTCATATTATAAGAGGGGATGACCACCTTAATAATACCCCTAAGCAAATTCACATCTACGAAGCCTTTGACTGTCTTCCGCCACAGTTTGCTCACTTGCCGATGATACTTGGGCATGATAAAAGCCGCCTCAGTAAAAGGCATGGGGCTACATCCGTTCTGGCATATAGAGATATGGGGTATCTACCTGAAGCCCTCGTGAATTATCTTGTTAGGCTTGGTTGGTCACACGGAGATCAGGAAATCTTTACAAGGAATGAACTAATTGAACTTTTTTCATTGCAAAACATAGGGAAGTCGGCAGCCGTATTTAATCCAGAAAAACTTTTGTGGTTGAACAGCCAATATATTATGGACAGCGATGACGAAAAATTAGCAGAAATGTCGCTTCCCTTTCTTATTAAAAAAGGGTTAATCACACAAAGGCAGAAAGTTGATATTAATTGGCTTGCAAAGGCAGTTTGTTTGCTCAAGGAGCGCTCTAAAACACTTGATGAACTTGCTAGTTCCCTTGGGTATTTTGTTTTGGACTCGATAAAAATAGACCCCAAAGCCGCAGAGAAATTTTTAAAGGTAGAGGGATTGAGATATATTTCAGAATTAAGGGAGGCTTTACATGAGCTTGCAACTTTTTCCACGGCTGAAATTGAAAAGGTTTTTAGCGCCATTGCAGAAAGAAATAATGTCAAGCTTGGCTCAATAGCTCAACCAGCAAGAGTAGCTCTTACAGGTGGAACTTCTAGTCCAGGGATATTCGAGCTTATCGAGGTAATAGGTAGAGAAAGAACTTTAAAAAGACTGGATGAGGTAGTCAGCAGAGGCATAATAACCAAGCATTAATTGATGAGCTTAAAAGGATTTAGTTGATCATAGGCTGGCGCAACATCGCCAGATTTACAGTATTAGGATATTTGCTTTTCTAATGAGAGGGTTATCTGATGACTGATGAAGACCTAAAAATGCAGAATGAGCTATTGACTTCCCTCATTTTAAAGGGAGATTTGTTTTTTAAGGATTTTGAAAGCAATATCAAAAGAATTTTAGAGATTTCAAGCGAACTTATCCAAACAGAACGGGTAAGTGTCTGGAAATATAATCAGGCTCTCTCAGAGATTACATGCATTGAACTCTATGAAAGAAGCTTGAAAAGGCACAGCAAAGGAGAAAAGCTTGTAAGCTCCGATTTCCCGTCTTATACTGCGTATCATGCTAATGGCAAGGTCATAGCCGCAGAGGATGTTTTCTCTGACCATAGAACATCTCAAATCCCTTGGGAATACTTTCAAAAACATGGTATTGCCTCTTTAATTGATGTTCCCATATATGTAGGCGGTAAACTTAGTGGTATTATGTGTTTTGAACATGTTGGAGCAAAGAGACAATGGAGCCTTACAGAAGAAAGTCATGCTTTGATGATGGGGATTCTTGTATCTCTCTGCTTTGAGATTGAGGAACGGAAACGCGTTGAAAGCGCCTTGCGTGAAAGCGAGCTCTGGTATCGGACAATCTTTGAAGGCAGTTCGGAAGGCTTTTTTATAATGACGGATTTATTCCTCGATTGCAATGAGCAGGCTTGCAAGATTTTCAGGTGTTCAAAAGAGGATATCATGGGGCATTCACCCATTGAGTTTTCCCCTGAATTTCAGCCTGACGGGAGAAGCTCGGCAGAGGCTGCCAGAGAATATACTAAATCGGCTATGTCTGGGAAGCCCCAAAGGTTTTACTGGAAACATAAAAGAAAAGATGGAATATTGATAGATACCGAAATATCTTTAACATTGTTGGATGTCGAAAAAAGGAATATCCTTTTTGCAACTTTGATCGATATTACAGAAAAAAGACATATAGAGGAGTCACTTAAGAAGGCAGAGGAAAAATATCGAAGCATATTTGAAAATTCTATGGAAGGTATTTTTCAAACAACCGCAGAAGGTAGGTTTATCACAGCTAACCCTGCCCTTGCCCGTATGTATGGCTATGACTCGCCTGAAGAGCTTATATCATCAGTCACAAACATAGGAAGGCAGTTATATTATGACCCTAAACGCCGTCTTGAGTTTCTCGCTGAGCTAAAAAAAGAAGGAAGCGTAAGAGGCTTTGAGATTAAGTCTCGCCGTAAAAACGGGGAAGTTTTTTGGTTGTCGGCAAATGCAAAGATTATTTGTGATGAAAAAGGCAAGATAAAATATTATGAAGGAATGCTTCAGGAGATTACCGACAGAAAGAAGCTCGAAGAACAGCTCAAGCACTCACAGAAGATGGAGGCTATAGGCACCCTCGCTGGCGGTGTAGCTCACGACTTCAATAATATTCTCACAGTGATAATGGGTTATGCCCATCTAATGCTTTTGAATATTAAGTCAGAAGACCCGATGCGCCAGTATATCAGCCATATAATCGCTGCCTCAGAAAAGGCATCGAGTTTGACCAACAGCCTGCTTGCCTTTAGCAGGAAGCAGATGATGAGCCTGAGCCCTGTTAATCTAAATGAACTGGTGAGAAATGCTGAAAAGATATTTACGAGAATTCTTGGTGAAGATGTTGAGGTGCAGACCTTTCTTTCTGAGAATGATTTGATAGTTATGGCTGATAGCAATCAGATAGAGCATGTCTTATTTAATCTTGCAACAAATGCTCGCGATGCTATGCAGGAAGGTGGGCTGCTGATAATAGAGACCGAACGGTTATATCTTAATGAAGAGTATGCAAAAACTCACGGATATGGGAAACCAGGTGCATACGCCCTTCTAACCTTTTCTGACTTCGGGTGCGGGATGGATAAAAAGACTATGGAAAACATATTCGAGCCATTTTTTACTACTAAAGAACCTTCAAAAGGAACTGGACTTGGGCTCTCAATGGCTTATGGAATTGTCAAACAGCATGGTGGATATATCAATGTTTACAGCGAACCTGGCAAAGGGACTACATTCAAAATTTACCTTCCCCTGACGGAACAAAAAGCTGTGAGCCTTCCGTCACCCATAAACACAGCGGAATTGACCGGCAAAGAGACTATTCTCCTTGCTGAGGATGATGCAAACATAAGGAATCTAACAAAGTTTTTTCTGGAGAAATACGGATATAGAGTCATAGAAGCGGTTGATGGAGAGGACGCAATTGAAAGGTTTACGGAGAACGGAGATATGATAGATTTACTCCTTTTTGATGTCATCATGCCTAAAATGAACGGGAAAGCGGCATATGACGAGATTAAGAAAATAAAACCAGATATGAAAGTAATATTCATAAGCGGTTATACTGCTAATGTGATACATAAAAAGGGAGTTCTTGAAGAAGGATTGAATATTATCTTCAAGCCTATATCACCTTTTAAGCTCCTTGAGGAGATACGAAGAGTGCTTTCTACATAAACAATAGAGTGAAAAAATGTGCGAATTCTGCTCTAAACATGGGGAAGGCAAAATCTGGTATAAGAATGCATCAAATTATTCTCAGGATTTGCTGTCTGACCTCGGCCGCAGAAAATATATAGAGCAATTTCTCAAAGTTGCAATCAAAGACGGCTTTAAAGGGCTTTTGCGTCTTGAAGAGATGATTCAAAAGAGGGGAAGGCTGCCGGGGCGGATAGTAGAGAAAATGGTCGCAAATTCAAAAATTGAACATTTCGGACAAGTTCTTCCTATAGAAGATGTTAGGGCAGTGGTGGAAAAATCAGCAGCTATTGTCAGGTTGCCTTGCGCCTGCAGATGGACAATAGATAAAAGCAAGCTCAGATGCTGCTATGGCATTACATATAACACTAACGAATGGTATAGGCACCTCGATATGAGTTATTTTGGGGAACCGCCTACCGACCTTCTTGAACCAGTGAGCAACGAAGAGGCAATTAAGCAGATGGAAGAAATTGAGCGCAAAATGGCTATTCATACGATATGGACATTTATGACTCCTTTCATCGGGGCGATATGTAATTGCACTACAAAAGACTGCATAGCCATGAGAACTCTTTCCGGGATTCGTGTTGAAACAATATTCAGGGCGGAATATGCAGCCATGGTTGACGATGAGATCTGCACGGGCTGCTCGCTTTGCTTAGAGTTATGCCAATTTCAGGCGATAGACAGTGTTTATGAAAGCGGTAGATATTTCGCTAAAATTCATCCGCACAAATGCTTTGGCTGCGGATTATGCCGCAATGCATGTGAAACAGGAGCGATTAGACTTGTTTCAAGGTAAATGTTCGTTGATATCAAGTGCATCATCCAAGATCCCAAGTCCAGTGATAACTTCTGCTAAATATGCTCAAACCCTTACTTTTAATTAATTGAAGCCTTCAACTGCCCGCAGGCAGCGCAAATATCTCTGCCTTTGCTTTTTCTAATTAATGCAGTGAGATTGCCATTTAAGAGTATTGTTTGAAATCTGGATATTGTCTTGTCATCAGAGCTTTCCAAATCACACCCATGATATGCGTTGAAAGGTATCAGATTCACCTTCGAGGGCATGCCTTTAAGGAGGCTTATCAATCTTGAGGCATCGCTCTCAGAATCGTTAACACCTTTAAGCATGACATACTCAAAGGTAATCCTTCTTCTTGGTTGAAGCGGGAATCCGCGGCAAGCCTTGATTAACTCTTTAAGGGGATATTTCTTGTTTATAGGCGTTATCACATCCCTTGTCATGTCATCAGATGCATTTAACGATATGGCAAGATTGATAGGAGGTCCATTTTGTGCCAGTTTTTCAATCATCGGAACGATGCCTGCAGTTGAAAGGGTGATTCTCCTCGGTGATATCTTCATCAGCCTTACCATCCTCCACAAAGCCTCAATCGTATTGTCAAAGTTTAAAAGTGGCTCACCCATTCCCATAAAAACGATGTTCGTGAGTGTTTTAGGGGCGACTGTTCTTGATGCAGATATGACCTGGTCAACTATTTCATAAGCCTCAAGGTTTCGCTTAAACCCAAGCTTCCCTGTTGCGCAAAATATGCACCCTAACGAACAACCTACCTGAGACGAGATGCAAAATGTTAATCTATCGTCATAAGGTATGGCTACGCTCTCAATCATATCGCTATCAAAAAGCCCAAGGAGAAACTTTTCTGTTCCGTCATTGGAAACCCTTCTTTTGAGCATCGTGAGGTTGCTTATAAAGGCAATTTCAGAGAGCTTGTCTCTAAGCTCAATTGATAACTCCGTTATCTCGTTAATTGATTGAATGTATTTCTGATAAATCCAGTGTACGATTTGCCGTCCTCTGAAGACAGGCAGATTTTGTTCGCTGATAAAAGCAAAAATTTCTTTCTCGGTTAAAGCCTTGAGGTTTATTTTATCCATAGCGATGCCAAGCTCTTTTTTAATAAGTGGATGTTTTAGTTTACAATTAAGAGATGGTTTCAATCCATATATGCTGGGATTCCCAAAAATAGAGATAGAAAGGCGTCATTTTGAGTAAAACGAGGAATCTTGTAGTTTCGAGCCAAAGATTCCTCATACCCTTTGGGTGTTCGGAATGTCAAACAAAATCAATCCGTTTGTGTTTCTATTTATATTTTTCGGTGGATTTGTTCTTTAAAATTAGTTCAAAATGTTATAGAAAACCCGATAAAGTTTATGAATAACTTAGCTGAAACATTTAGGCATATACGCAAAATACTCTTCAAATACGACGAGAATGCCCGATTAAACCTCTTTGATGCATTCCCATCCATAAAGAGATTTTTTTTAAACAGGAAGAATTTTTTATATGTGCGAACTTTTGGCGACATTACCTTTGCGCTGCTTATAATTCTTGGCATTTGGGGACCAGTGGAACCAGATAAAAACATCATGCTTTTTATATCCTGGGGTCTGTGGTGGACGAGCATCGTTATGAGTTGGTTTTTTGTTGGAAAGCTCTGGTGCGGATTCTGTCCTTTTCCAGGACTTGGGCGCATTTTTCAGGGTATTGGACTTACACTCAATCTTGAAGTGCCGCCATTCTTTCGTAAGTATTGCACATATATATCAGTGGTATTGCTTGCTGCGATAATTTATTTCGAAGCGGTTACAGATATGAAGACATGGCCTGCTGGAACTGCATATCTCTTGTTGAGCATTCTATTGGGGGCAACTCTTTCGGCGATTCTGTTTAAAGGGCAGGCGTGGTGCAGACATCTTTGCCCAATGGGGAAAATAATCGGATCAGCTTCAACTCTTTCCATATCTGAATTCAGACCAGATCATACCGTGTGCAAAAAATGCCTGACATTTTCTTGCAAAAAGGGAAAGAACGGCATTCCAGGCTGCCCTGTTTATCTTGGCGCATACAATGTGAGGAATAATCTTTACTGCCTCGTATGCGGGCACTGTGTGCCCTTGTGCGAATCGGATTCCCCCAGAATAAACCTTCGCAATCCTTTCTTAGAGCTCATTATAAACAAAGGGAGGCATCTGACCTGCGCTTACATAATTCCTTTTTTAATGGGGTCTCAACTGGCAAGATTTATCCAGCATCAGTCTTGGTATAAAGATATCGAGGCTATGTTTTTTGGCTCTAACTGGCTGGCTTTTTCGGTTCTTCTGGCAGCGGGTTTCGCTATTTTTATCTTCTTGATACGCATTGGGTCAAGGCTTTTCGGATTAAGAGAAGATGAGGTTTTTGGGAGGTTTTCTCCAATGGTGCCTGTGCTTGTTCCCCTTGCCTTCACAGGAGAGCTTGTTTACAGGCTTGAGTATTTCCTTGCGAATTTAGGGGATTTTCTTCCAACATTTGGGAGACAGTTTGGGATAGGATTGAGCCATTTATATTTTTCCATCCCCGCAGCTTTTATAGATTTTATTTGTATTCTGCTCTTATGCCTTGGGACCTTATCCTGCAGTTATGTCCTTCACCTTTTTTATACCGGCGATTTTGAAGGCGTTTTAAAAAAGAGAAATTTCATAATTCTTCAATCTTTAACTTTTGTTGTCTTTCTTGGCTATGTAGTTCTTTTTTATTAATTAATTAGGGACATATCCCCCAAAAACAGAGATAGAAATGTCCAGAAATAGATAACCCCCTTCTGGTTAAAAG
>JBBIIV010000065.1:0-10855 GCA_037446295.1 Nitrospirota bacterium | reverse complement strand
CGGTCGGAATGACAAAATAGCGGGTTTATCGACTTTATAAACAGACACTAAATAATACTCTAATAGCATTATAATATATTATCGGTTTTTTTTAGTTAATCTTTAAAGTTAAAAATTATTGCTTCAACTCTGCTTCGCAATCATAATCTTCATTCTATATTTTTCAGGATTTTTGACAAACGGCTTGATTATAAGGCTTAATATAAAATTATATGTTTACTTTTCCAAGACTAATAATAGCTGGCGTAAGAGGCGGCAGCGGCAAGACTACAGTAACCTTGTCGATAATTTCGGCTTTAAGGGCAAAGAAAAATCTTAAGATAATCCCTTTCAAAAAAGGTCCAGATTATATAGATGCAGGCTGGCTTTCTAAGGCATCCGATAATTCTTGTTACAATCTTGACCCCTTTTTAGTATCCAAAGATAAGGTCATGGAGTCCTTTATTTTTCATTACACGGGCGACATAGCTGTTATAGAAGGCAATAGAGGATTGTATGACGGAATGGATGTCGAAGGTTCATATAGCACGGCAGAACTTTCCAAGATTATCAAATCCCCTGTTATTCTCGTAATAGATTGCACCAAGATTACCCGAACAGCGGCGGCAATTGTCAAGGGGTGTATGGATTTTGATAAGGATGTGAGGATAAAAGCCGTTATTCTTAATCAAATATCAAGTATCCGGCATGAATCTGTTATTAGGGCGTCTATTGAAAGTTATTGTCAGATACCAGTGCTTGGAGTTATTCCCAGGCTGAAGGAAGGGGAATTGATAGAAAGACATATGGGGCTCATCCCTTATTATGAGTATCCAGATTTTGAACAAGCCATGTCCATGATAAGCCAGATAGGAGATAAGCATATTGATATTCAGGGAATTGTAGATATTGCTTTTGGCGCAGAACCCCTGATTTACGGTCAATATAGATTGCAGGAAATAGAACTGCCGCATCAACAGAAGACATTGGTAAGGATAGGTGTTTTGAGAGACACCGCTTTTCAGTTTTATTATCCTGAAAATCTTGAGGAACTCGTAAAGAGAAATGCAGAGATTGTCAGGATTAATGCGCTTACAGACAGCGCACTTCCTGATAATATTGACGCCCTGTATATAGGAGGGGGATTTCCAGAAACCAACGCAATATGGCTTGGAGAAAATAAATCATTCAGGGAATCTGTAAGAAACTTGGCGGAAAAAGGCCTCCCTATTTATGCTGAATGCGGCGGATTGATGTTTCTGGGTGAAAATATTCGTGTTGGAGATAATGAATATCCTATGGTTGGTTTACTACCGGTTTCTTTTGAGATGAGAAAAAAGCCTCAGGCTCACGGATATACGATAGCCGAGGTTGACAGGGAAAACCCGTTTTATCAGCCCGGGACCATAATGCACGGCCATGAATTTCATTATTCTGCCGTTAGAGGGGTGCGTCTCACCCAGAATATGCATACCGCATTTGGGATGATACGAGGAAAAGGTATAGATAGTGGAAGAGACGGCATTTGTTATAAAAATACACTCGCAGCATATACCCATATTCATGCATTAGGGGTTTCTGGCTGGAGTGAGGGGGTTATTAGGAGGGCTGTGGAATATAAATTATTAAAGGATAGGGATGCTAATGAATATAGACAAAAGGCGTGAGAAAGACATACCAAAATGCCCTTTTTGCGGACTTGAGATCAGAAAACCTGTTCCAACAAATACGGATTTAGGCGAGATTTTATGCGGAAAATGCCTTTGCAACGCTATCTATGTTTGCGACTTAACAGGGCATTGCGTTGGCGAGGCTTATATGGAAGCCCTTGTTTTATTGAAGGGAGATTGGGATATAGGCGTTTTAGACCCTGATGAAGATTATACTTATTCAGACATGGATTACGATTATAAAACTCACAGAAAAATTAACACCAACATCGTTGGAGAAAGTCCTGGCAAGCTTGTTTTTCTCAAAAAGAAAGGGGTTGAGGAAGCTGCACAGCTATTAGAACAACATGAGAAACCTATAATAGCAAATAAGGTTAATCAAAAAAAGATTCTTAAAAAGCTGCTGCAGGATGGAGACCTCGAAAAGATAGTCGCTATGTCACTGGATGATCGGGGGGTTATTAATTTATTGTTCTCGTTTTCCTATGACAAAGGAGATGTAGTGACATGGAGGGCTATCGAGAGTATAGGTTTAATTGCTCAGCAATTATCTCAAATTGACGCTGAATTTATAAGAAATACTGCAAGGAGGCTTTTATGGTCAATGACCGAGGAGTCTGGCGGTATAAGCTGGAGCGCTCCCGAGATGCTTGGCGAGATAATCAGGGCTAACCCCAAGGAGTATGAAGACCTTATACCAATCGTATGGTCAAATAGGAACGAGGATGTTTTTAGAGCCGGGACAGTATGGGCAATGGATAGGATTGCTGAGGTCTCGCCAGAAAGAGTGACTTTTATTGGCGAGGAAGTTAAGCAAATGATTCACGATGCTGACCCTCAAATAAGGGGATTTTCTATCATGGTTTTTGCTAAAATAAGGGGCATTTCTGCAATAAATGATATAAAGAATTATATCAGAGATGAACATTTGATTAACTTATATAAAGACAAGAATCTTATTGAAATCAGCGTTGGTGAAGTTGCTCAGAGAGCAACTAATAGCATATCATAATAGTTTTATAAGATATTTTTATTTGACCTTGAATATTGCTGTATATTATTGTCTAAACGCTTTTATATTAGCAGGTTTAAGCTATCCTGTATGAGGATATGAATTTAGAAATTTGCCAAAAAAGGAGGATTTAAAATGGCGCACATTGACTATGAAGGGAAGCAGATCGAGATTGATGAGGACGGTTATGTTGCCAATCTTGATGACTGGACAGAGGGTTTAGCTACATTTATGGCAGGCGCAGACGGTTTAACTTTAACTGAGTCCCATTGGGAGGTGATTAGGTTTTTGAGAGATTATTATCAGAAATATCAGATTGCCCCGATGATTAAGATTCTTGTAAAGGAAATCGGTAAGGTTATGGGACCCGAAAAGGGGAATACCAAATATTTGTACGAACTTTTCCCTGATGGACCAGCGAAACAAGCTTGCAGATATGCAGGACTCCCGAAACCTACAGGCTGTGTATAATATCTGTCTTTTAAGATTCAGTGGGATGGTTTGATGCCATCCCACTTGGCGTTTATTTTGTTGAAAACTTTTAAATTTAAAAGGAGAATGTCTTAGGCTTGTCAATATGGATCTTAAGAGTCTTTTGATACAAAAAAAATCCACTATTTTAAACAAGTGGTTTGAGACAATTTTGGATTCCTATGCAGCCGAGACCGCTAAGTTTTTACGGGACAAGAGCAAACGCTTTACTAATCCTGTAGGATCTACTATTTACAAGGGTATTGAGAACCTCCTTGATGAGATAATCGACGATAACTCAGATTCGGATAGGTTATCTTTGTTTTTGGACAATATTATTAGGATAAGGGCAATTCAGGATTTTTCCGCATCACAGGCAGTGGCTTTTATGTTTTCTGTTAAAGACATAATAAGGCAGGAAGTAGAGACTTCATACGCTTCAGATCAGGTTTTGCCGAAGAGAATCTTAGATGAGTTAAGGGATTTGGATGCTAAAATAGACTCGCTTACCCTCATGTCTTTTGACATTTATATGCAATGTCGAGAAAGATTGTATGAAATAAAGGCAAATGAGGCAAGAAATATGACTTTTAGACTGCTCCAGCAGGCAAGACTTATTACTGAATCTCCTGTGAAGGAAGACTGAAAAATTATGTTACCAAAATAAAAACAAAGAAAAGAGGTAGCTAAATGGGTATATTATTTTCCTTTGCTGTAGTTATTGCTATAGTTTTACTCGTTTACGCAGGGGTTGGAATAGGGCTTAATTACCTGTTTGCGGTCATATTTCCATATATCGCCTTTCTTGCCTTTGTGATCGGGGTAACTTACCGTGTAGTAAACTGGGGACGTTCTGCGGTGCCGTTCAGGGTTCCTACAACAGGAGGACAGCAAACCTCACTGCCTTGGATTAAAGCCAACAAGATTGATAATCCAACTACTTCTTACGGTGTTATTCTGAGGATGATTTTTGAGGTCCTGTTGTTTCGCTCCCTGTTTAGAAATACAAAAACCGAATTGCGCGAGGGACCGAGACTTGTCTATGGTTCTGAGAAGCTATTATGGTTGGCGGCGATAGCATTTCATTATTCCTTTTTAGTCATTCTTCTGAGGCACTTCAGATTTTTTGCAGTGCCTGTCCCGTCGCCCATTGAGTTTCTTGAGTTCATCGATTCATTTTTTCAGGTTGGCGCCCCGCTTGTATATATAACAAATTTTGTGATTGTAATCGCCTTGCTTTATCTTCTATACAGAAGGCTTGCTATGCCCCAGATTAGATATATCTCCCTTCCTTCTGATTACTTCTCCCTGTTCCTCATTCTCGGGATAGCCGCAAGCGGTATAATTATGCGGTATTTCGATAAGGTTGATATAGTCGGGGTTAAGCAGATCACCATGGGTCTTATTGCTTTCCGCCCTTTTATCCCGGATGGAATAGGCGTAATATTTTATATCCATATTGCACTGGTTTGCACCCTGTTCGCCTATTTCCCTTTTAGTAAACTTGTTCATATGGGCGGTGTTTTTCTCAGCCCAACAAGGAACCTTGCCAATAATAATAGGTTAGAAAGACATGTAAACCCATGGGATTATCCTGTTAAAAGCCGTTCATATGAAGACTATGAAAATGAATTCAGAGATAAGATGAAAAAGGCTGGAATACCGGTAGAAAAGGAGTAAGAATATGGCAACTAAAGACAAACCACCAAAACCAAATGAACTCGTAAAGATAAGTTATACACCCCCACCGAAAGGCTGGATGGATACGCCTACTGCCTTTAAGCCTGGCATGTATTGTCACGGCACAAGGGCAAAATATCTTGAAACTGTTGGAATGCCAAATCCAAGAGACTGGTCCGCGTCAGAGCAAGACTGGAAGCTTCCTGAAAATTGGAAAGAGATAGTCATCTCCGGTATCAAAGAGAGGCTTGAGAAATTCAGGACATTTCATGTCTTTATGGATATATGTGTCAGATGCGGCGCCTGTGCTGACAAGTGCCACTTCTTTTTGGGCGGTGGCGACCCAAAGAATATGCCTGTTTTGAGGGCTGAGCTTTTGAGGTCTGTTTACAGGAAATATTTCACAACATCAGGAAAGCTATTTGGCAAAGCCGCAGGTGCAAGAGAACTGACAGACGATGTTTTAAGAGAACTGTGGTATTATTACTTTCAGTGCACGGAATGCCGCAGGTGCTCTCTTTTCTGCCCTTACGGTATTGACCAGGCAGAGATTACAATAATCGGTAGGGAGTTGCTTAACCTTCTTGGATTAAATATTGACTGGATTATGGGACCTGTTGCAAACAGCTATAGAACTGGAAATCATCTTGGATTAGAGCCGCATACTATAAAGGCTAATATTGATTTTATGATCGATGACATTGAGACTATCACGGGGATTAAAGTAGAAACCACTTTTAACAGGAAAGGCGCTGAAATCCTTTTTATAGCACCCTCCGGCGATCTTTTCGGCGTCCCCGGCAACTATGTTGCTATGGGAGAGTTGATGCTCTTCCATGAACTTGGACTTGATTATACATGGAGCACGATGGCTTGCGAAGGGGGAAACTTTGGCTTCTTTACCTCGATGGAGATAGCCAAGAAACTCTACTACAAGATTTACTCCGAGGCAAAAAGGCTTGGTGTTAAGTGGATTTTAGGCGGAGAGTGTGGCCATCAGTGGAGGCTTATGAACCAGTTTCTTGATACATGGTGGGGTCCTGCCGATTTTCTAGAGGTGCCTGTTTCACCCATCACAGGAACTCGGTTTGAACACGCCAAGGGTTCAAAGGTTGTTCATATAACTGAATTTACCGCAGACCTTATTAAACACGGCAAACTTAAATTTGATAAAAGCCGCAATGACCATCTGAGAATAACTTTCCATGATTCATGCAACACATCAAGGGCAATGGGCATATTCGAAGAACCCAGATATATCATAAACAATGTGTGTAATCATTTTTATGAAATGCCCGAAAGCACTATAAGGGAGAAAACATTTTGCTGCGGCAGCGGTTCGGGTCTTAACGCGGGTGAAAATTTAGAATTAAGAATGAGGGGCGGCTTCCCAAGGGCAAACGCTGTCAAGTATGTAAAAGATACATTTGGGGTTAATATGCTCGCTAATATTTGCGCTATCGATAGAGCTGTTTTGCCCCCTCTTATGGATTATTGGAATCCCGGAGTTGATGTCTGCGGAGTTCACGAGCTGCTTGGAAACGCCCTTGTGATGAAAGGCGAGATAGAAAGGACACTTGATTTGAGGACAGAACCTTTGCCCCAAAAAGGAGGTGCCGAATGATGTATAATGGCGGGAAAATCATAATTGGTTTGATTATATTCCTTGGTTTTTCAACGCTTCCTTTTCTTTTTACTATCGGCAAGGCTGTAGCCAAGCCCGAACCCAAACTGGATACGCCCGAAATAAAGCTGATGGCTGACAAAAAATGTGTTGAATCCAAGCAGTATATGAAAACTGAACACATGGTTATGCTTAACGACTGGCGTGATGCGGTTGTGAGGGACGGCTTGAGGTTATATAAGGCGAGGGATGGCAAGATGTTTGATATGAGCCTTCAGAATACATGCATGAAATGCCATTCAAACAAAAAGAAGTTTTGCGATGAATGCCACAATTATGTTGCTGTTAAGCCTTATTGCTGGGATTGTCATATTGCCCCAAAGGAGGAGGGATAAGCCATGGGAATTAAGAGAAGAGATTTTTTGAAGATTGCCGGTTTTTCTGCCTTAGCTGGCATCGGCGGCGCTTCGGGGCTTACCCTTTTTAATAACGGCGTCCTTGAAGCATCTCAGTATATAGATGACCCTAAGGGCCTTAAAGGCAAGAGATGGGCTCTTGCTATAAATATGCAGAAGTTCAAGACTCTTGAAGATTATCAGAAGGTCATGGCTGCCTGCCACACTATCCATAATGTTCCTGATATCAAAAATCCCAAAGATGAAATAAAATGGATATGGCCTGAATCGTATGAAAATACATTCCCAACTCAGGAATATGCAAATCCCTACATTCAGGATTCCCTTAAAAAGAAACCTTTTTTAGTGCTTTGTAACCACTGTGATAATCCTCCATGTGTGAGGGTTTGTCCAACCAAGGCGACTTTTAAAAGAAAAAGCGATGGAATTGTTATGATGGATATGCATCGATGCATTGGCTGCAGGTTCTGCATGGCAGGCTGTCCATATGGGGCTAGGAGTTTTAACTGGATAGACCCTCGTCCATTCATCAAAAAGGTAAATCCAGAATTCCCTGCCAGAATGAAGGGGGTCGTTGAAAAATGCACTTTTTGCTACGAAAGAATTGCAGTTGGGCTAAAACCAGCTTGCGTGGAGGCTTCCAATGGTGGAATTATCTTTGGAGACCTTAACGATCCTAATTCTGATGTAAGGAAAGTTCTCGCTTCTCATTACTCAATAAGGAGAAAGCCTGAGTTAGGCACTTTGCCATGTGTATTTTATATCATAGGAGGTCAAGAGTATGCTTGAGACGGCACTTAAAGGAAGCAGAACATACTGGATTTGGGTATTATTCTTGTTAGCTGTGATCGGGGTTGGTCTTATTTTCTATCTCAGGCAGTTTACAATAGGTTTGGGTGTTACAGGCATGAGCAGGGATGTCTCCTGGGGATTCTATATCTCTCAATTCACTTTTCTTGTTGGAATTGCAGCATCAGGAGTTATGGTCGTTCTTCCATACTATCTGCATAATTATAAGGCGTTTGGGAAGATTACGATTCTCGGCGAGTTCCTTGCGATACCTGCAGTAATAATGTGCATGTTGTTTATCTTTGTTGATCTTGGACAGCCTCTGCGGGTATTGAATGTCATTCTGCATCCAACGCCAAATTCTGTAATGTTTTACGATATGATAGTTTTAGGCGGTTATCTTTTTCTTAATATACTTGTAGGCTGGACAGCCTTGAGTTCAGAAAGGAAGGGTATTGCTCCACCAAAGTGGCTCAAATTTTTTGTAATACTTTCGATAGTTTGGGCTCCTTCAATTCATACAGTAACAGCTTTTCTCTATGCTGGTTTGCCTGGCAAATATTTCTGGATGTCCGCCCTTATGGCAGCATCGTTTCTTGCATCCGCCTTTGCCTCAGGACCTGCGCTTCTGATAATTCTTGCTTTGATAGTAAGGAAGTTTACAAAATTTGACCCGGGTAAAGAGGCTATTCAAGCTCTCGGCAAGATAGTCACATATTTCATGTTAACGAGTGTATTCTTTCTCGGACTGAAATTTTTCACGAGTTTCTATAGCCAAATTCCGGGATATATGCATTCGATCGTTTACTTGTACGCGGGTTTAGACGGTTATAATAAGCTTGTGCCTATCATGTGGGTATCGAATATTCTTACTGTCATCGCTATTGGACTGCTTGTTGTCCCTCAACTCAGAAAAAACGAAGCTCTTCTAGCTATCGCTTCTGTTTGTGTATTCTTTGCTCTTTGGATTGATAAAGGTTTTGGACTGATTGTGGGTGGGTTTGTCCCGAATTCTTTTAAACAGATAACCGAATACTGGCCTACTATACCTGAAATATCTATTACCCTTGGGGTATGGGCTATTGGTTTTTTAATCCTGACAATTCTTTACAAGACTGCTATATCAGTAAGGGAAGAAGTTGGCAATGTAGATTTTCATCATTAAGCATAATAATGTTATATTAAATGAGTGGTTACAAGATCATAACTGCTTTATCTCAATATAAGGGAGGTGAATTCATGTATATAGTGACAGTTGATGCAGCAAAGTGTACTGGCTGTGAGGAATGTGTTACCAATTGCCCAAACGAGGTTTTTAGAATGGTTGACGGCAAGAGCGACCCCTATCAGTCTTCTGAATGTGTTTTCTGCGAGACGTGTTTGCAATGTCCCGAGGGTGCCATAACTATCACAGAGACCTAAAAATGCTGCGAGTATAATATTTTCAAAACAGAAAAAGGAGCGCTTTAGCGCTCCTTTTTTTATTGTAGAGCGGGAAGCAAACTATTTTAAGACCTTATAGAATAGATGCCCTTCTTAATAGAAAACCTATGCATTATGGCTTTAATAAAGGATAAATCAAGATTTCTGGATAAAAATCTCCCAGAACCCCTTATCCTCGTGCTTTATTACTTCGATTGGGAAGCCCTGTTTCTCGGCAAATCTTGGAATAGAATCCTCTGCTGATGCAGGGGCATCTGTTAGAACCTTCAGGACATCGCCTGAAGATAGCTTTTCTATAGCCTTTTTAGTCATTACCAATGGATAAGGGCAAACCCTTCCCAAGACATCTACAACCTCTACCGGTGTTTGTGTTTTTAAATCAGCCATTTTAATACCTCCTCCAGATTATATATTTTTTTAAAATACAAGAATATGCTTAGTTTGCGCTAAAATCTTTTGTATCTCGCTGTATGGGACCACCTGAAGCTTTTTGTCAGCCCCCATATCTTCAGCATCGATGAGCCTGCCTTCAGTAATCCCGAAACGATCAAGGTCCTCCTTGCAGACATAAATATCAAGGTCAACCAATAAGGCGTTTTTGACATGTGATTCAATACTTGTGACGCCATAGTTTTCCATAGCTTTATGGTTATTTATACAATTTAGGACACCTTCACCTATTAGACAAACCTTAGGCGTTACACCTTGACCATCTTCGAGGTATATATCGACCACTTGATATGATATTGCGTGTGTGAACCCAAGGGTTGCTGTCTCACTCTTATACGGAGGCCTTTGAATTACAACTCCAATATCTATTACTGACATTCTACTCACCTCCTATTTGAATTACTCTGTCGCTGTTGTAGATTTTCGCAAGATACCAGTGCATCGCATCCCACTTGATTCCTTCGATGGCTTCTGGTTTATGGATACCTCTTGCGAGAGCGCATGCTTCACACTCGCAAATTTCAGCGCCTTTTTCAAGTAGTTCCCTAACATATTTTTCAGAATGAGAATAGTCCTTAAGATGCTTTTGATTAGCCTTTCCCATAAGGGTACCGTTGCTGCTGAGCCAGATATTGACTTTATGCCCTTTTTCTAATGCCGCTTTGGCTAATTTCAAAGAGAAATCAAGGCTTTTTGAACCAACGAGAGATGCAAAACAGGCGATAGTTAAAGTTCCCATAAGTCTCCTCCTATATCCAGACTACTTGTTCATATTCATTAAAAATCAAATCTACAACATCACCATAATTCACTATCTTCACACGACTATCAACATCGGCGTCTGAAAGTCCCCTTGTCGCCAGATCCTCGGCAAGCACATAAAAATTGGCAGATTTATCAAGCAAAGATGATGACTTGCCGTTTTCCTTAATCGCTGCATGAAAAACTCCGTTTTGGATAAAGATTAATCCAAGCTTTTCAGCAGTCAGTCTGGAAACTGTTTCTGCAACCGTTTTATAATCATTCACAAAAACGCCCAACTTCATGGACAGCCCTCCTTTATGAAATAGATTTCAATTTAATGAGACTACACAGAAAAATGGAGATAGACCTGCAAACCGCTCTGTTTATGTGCCATTCCAAACACCCAACGGGTGTAAGGAATCTTTAAGTTAAACAATAAGATTTCTCGCTCTGCTCGAAATGACAACTTTCTATCTCTATTTTTCGGCACCACGGTCAAAAGCTAAAAAACTTCAGGTTTTTAAAAGTCTATCTTTATACCAGTTATAGGATATACTTGTCAACAATAAAATAATTA
>JBBIIV010000064.1:0-11087 GCA_037446295.1 Nitrospirota bacterium | reverse complement strand
CGATGTAATCTATTGTAATATAAAGAGATACAGTTTATAAACAGACACTAATTAGAGATGGGTTATTGTTAATCCCATTTTTCTGTTAAGATGTCCGAAAGATAGAGATAGAAAATGGTAATTCCGCTCCCGCACTTTCTGGCATCCCGAGCAGAGCGAGGGATCTTACTGCCTTCCGATAACACTCATCACACCCGTTGGGTATTCCGAATAACAAACAAATCAAAAGGTCTGCAGGTCTATCTCAATTTTTCTGCTAAGATGTATGATAATTCAGAAAACTTTCTATTGTTTTTGTATAATAAATATTCACACTATAAAATCCAAAGTTTTTTAAACGAGGGGGATATGGACTTAAAAGAATATGTATTTGAAAAGGCAAAAGAGGCAAAAGATGGAGCGAGAAGTCTTGCGAAGGCATCTTCGGACAAAAAAAACATCCTTTTAATCAGAATGGCAGCTGCCTTGGAGGAAATGGCAGGGAGGCTTCTGGAGGAGAACAAAAAAGACATTTCAGTTGCTGAAAAAAAAGGGCTTTCAAAGCCGTTGATTGAGAGGCTCACACTTAATGACAAAAGAATAAAGGAGATGTCAATTGGGCTTAGAGAGGTGGCACAATTGCCTGACCCCGTGGGTGAAATTGTTAAGATGTGGCAGAGACCAAATGGGATGTGGGTGGGCAGGATGCGCGTGCCTATCGGTGTCATTGGTATAATTTATGAGGCTCGTCCTAATGTTACCGCAGATGCTACTAGCCTTTGCCTTAAAGCAGGAAATTCTGTAATACTAAGAGGCGGCTCAGAGGCGATCAACTCAAATAAGGCTATAGTTGAGATATTAAAGAATATCGCTAAAGAGGAGGGTATTTCTGAAGGTGCTATTACTTTTATTGATATGCAGGATAGACAAGCTATAATGGAGATGCTTAAACTCGAGGGAATAGTGGATTTGATAATACCAAGAGGCGGCGAAGGGCTAATCCGCACTGTTACGGAAAATTCGAGAATCCCAGTTTTAAAACATTATAAAGGCGTCTGCCATGTGTTCGTTGATAGGGATGCTGATTTGTCAATGGCTCAGGAAATATGCTTTAATGCAAAGGTTCAAAGACCAGCCACTTGTAATGCCATGGAAACTATGCTTGTTGATGAAAGGATTGCAGAGGTTTTCCTGCCAAATATGCTGAAAAGATTTCGGGACAGCGGAGTAAAACTTAAGGGTTGCCCAAAAACCATCTCTATATATCCCTATATCACCGCGGCAGAAGAAAATGAGTATTACAATGAATATCTTGATTTGGTTCTCAATATAAAGATTGTAAAAGATATTGAAGAGGCAATGGAGCATATCGCAAAATACAGTTCTTCTCATTCCGACACTATTGTTACAAAGGACTACGGAAAGGCAATGCGGTTTTTGCGAGAGGTTGATTCATCTGCCGTATTTGTGAACGCATCCACCCGCCTAAATGATGGCTACCAATTTGGACTTGGGGCTGAAATAGGCATCTCTACAGACAAGATACACGCAAGAGGACCGATGGGGCTTGAGGAACTGACATGCACTAAATTCATAGTCTTTGGAAGCGGTCAGTTGAGGGAATAGGGCTTTTGAGAATAGTGGATTTGCATGGAAACTACGATTGAAATTTTGTTTAGCAGGTATCTATGCCCGCTCTTTTGAAACGAAATGCATTTTTTGGATTTATAAAGGCAAATAAGCTTTGGGATTCAAGTCAAGAGTAGCTATATTACCTGCAATAAAATGGTGGTAGCCTACCGCCCCGATCATAGCCCCGTTGTCTGTGCAAAGCGAGATTGAAGGGAGATATAGTTCAAGCCCTCTTTCATCAGCCATTTGCTTCATCTTTGCTCTGAGTTCACTATTGGCAGCTACTCCACCTGAAAGAACTATCCTTTTTATACCTTTCTTAATTACAGCCCATTCTGTCTTTCTGACCAAAACAGCAACTACCGAGGCTTGAAATGAGGCGCAGATATCCTTGGTTAATTGCAGGTCAAATTCAGATAATCTTGTGCCTGAATCTAAAGGGTTAGAAATTTTAGATAAAAGCTCTATCGTTTTTAATTTTACGGCCGTCTTAAGCCCGCTGAAACTGAAGTCGAAGGAATCGGGAAGGTAAGCTCTTGGGAAATCGAAAGACTTTGGATCACCTTCTTTTGAGAAATTATCAATAATGGGTCCGCCAGGGTAGCTCAGCCCAAGAATTTTTGCAACCTTATCATAAGCCTCTCCTGCGGCGTCATCCCTTGTCCTGCCAAGTTCGATATATTGTCTAAAACCATTAATGATATAAAGGCAGGTATGCCCTCCTGAGACCAGCATGGCGAGAAAAGGGAAATCAATATTTAGATATTCAAGAAAGATAGAAAATATATGCCCCTCAAGGTGATTTACAGGGACAATCGGTATCCCTGAAGCGAAGCCGAGAGCCTTTGCAAAATTGCATCCCACCAAAAGCGAACCTATCAAGCCAGGACCGTAGCAAACAGATATAAAATCAATATCCTTGAGATTTACATTGGCTGTATGAAGGGCATCGTCAACTACTGGCACCATCATCTCTATGTGCCTTCTGGAAGCAAGCTCAGGGACTATGCCGCCATATTTTTTGTGAATATACGATTGTGTTGAGACAATATTAGAGAGAATCTTAGTCCCATCAAGCACGACGGCAGCAGAGGTGTCATCGCATGAAGTATCAATTCCAAGAGTTAGCATAATCTGTGTTTATATACCGCCGTATGCATGAAGCCCGCTTAAAAGCAGGTTTACGCCAAGGTATGTAAAAATGGTGCTAAAAAAGCCAATCACTGCCAGAATAGCGATTTTTTTACCCCTCCATCCCCTTAGAAATCTCGCGTGTAGATAAAGTGCATATACAAACCATGTGATGAGCGACCATGTCTCCTTTGGGTCCCAACTCCAGTATCTGCCCCATGCCTGATCCGCCCAGATAGCGCCGAATATCAAGCCTCCAAGCGTAAAAACTGGAAATCCAACAGCTATGTTTTTGTAAGTAAGTTCATCAAGAAGATTCTCTGATATAGAAAATGAGCTGATGAGCTTTTTGAGAATATATCCAAATCTCCATACAATAAATATCAAAATTAAGGACGAAATATAACTTGCTGCAACAACCAATCCTGACGGGTTCCTGAAAGTTGTTTTAAAAAGATAATTTTTTACCAATGACTCTTTGCCTCCAAGAATAATTTTCAATACAAGAAAGTCCAGAGCCATTGCAATAAGGATTACTGCGAATAAGCCTACTGTAATTGTCCAGAATATATAAACGCCGTTTTTTCTATCATCTGTTGTTACTACGAGATACATCAAGGCAGTCGCAAAGGATATCGCAAAAGTCGCATAAGCAATAAAACTAAGCGTTACATGTGCTAATAGCCAGTTGCTCTGCAGAGCCGGGATAAGAGGATGGATATCCTTTGATACGCCGGATATATCAATGAAAGCCAGCGCCATACCGGCAATGGGGGTGACGAACGCACCGAATGACTTGTTTTTATATTTAAATTCAATAACAAGATAAACCAGTATGATGCACCACACAAAGAATACCAGAGACTCATAAAGATTAGTAAGTGGTATAGATCGGAGTAATCCCATCTGCATGATATCATCAAATTCCTTCCACCTCAGTATAAAAGCAACTGTATGGCTTGCAAAGCCAACCGAAGTAAGGATGGTAGCTCCAATTCCAATTGGACTTTTTTTAAAAGCCAGATAGGCTATATAGGCAACCATAGCGATAATATAAGCGATGGTGGATATCCCATAAAAAAGAGAACTGTCCATTTAACCTCTCCTGATGATTTTTTCTATCTTCCGTTGCAGGGATGCCTTGTATTTATTCGTTGTTGCGGCTAAAGACAAGGTGGTCTTTCCTTTATTGCGGGAAAGCCTTACCCATATTCTAGAATGACTCATAAAAAACGCTACGTAAAGACCGATGCTCATCAAAAAGCATCCCAGATAAACTAACCAAACACCTGGGTCTTTTCTAACCTGAAGTCCGGTATATTGAGCGCCCCATAAGTCCCTGAACTCCACTGTGCCAGTAGGTATCGTCCATGTCTCAGGATATCTCTTTAGTATCCACTGATTGTAAACAGACTTCCCGTTTTCAGTGAATTCAATAAATACCGCTGGGTTATTCATGGATTCAGTATAAGTAAATAATCTGCCCCTCTTGTCAATTGCAAGAGCCGGGCTGAAATCAGATACAGTCCCCTTAACATTTGAATCAGGCACTGTAAAGGTCTCTCCAAATCTTAAGGCTATATCCTCTGTCTCGCCGTTTTTTGAGATTACCTTGAACTTGAATAATGAACTCATAGAGGGCGAAAATCCATAGCTTGATTGATAAAATGTGATCCCTTTATATCTAAGAGGTTCATTGACTCCTATAGTTTTTGTAAGAACCTCTTTGCCGTTTTCGATTATCGTGAGTATGCTAAGGAAAGATTTAGGGGTATCGGTTTTCTCATAAAAAGAAACATCAAAATCATCGCATCTGATCTCAAAACCTAGGGGGATTTCATTCTCGTTTTTGCTATAAGCAAAAGAGGACTGTTCTCCTTCAAGGAGATTCAGATAACCATTAAAACCTAAATATATGCCAACCACGGCGCCTATAAGAATCGTCAGCAAACTCAAATGGGTAATATAAACGCCGAGCCTGCTGAACCTGCCTTTTTCAGCGAATATCTGAGTATTGTCATTTTCTTCAAAGATTGCTGTTTTAAAGCCTGCTTTTTTGAGAGCGGAAACTGTTTTCTCTTTAACATGGTCTATATCTTCTCCCAAGACAACTTCATCCCTGATCGGCATAGATTTGAACTGTTCGTATGTAAGTGGGGATGCAGGTTCTTTAATGGTTTTTAATATCTTGGGCAGTCTCTCTATTGAGCATATTACGAGATTAGCCGCAAAAATAAACAGAAGCAGCACAAACCACCATGAATGATACATATTGGTAAACCCAAGAAAGTCAAGGATATTGTATATATAAGGGGAGGCTGACTCTCCAAAAAGTTTTTTTAAGACTATGAGGTTTTTCTGAGGCTCAGCCTGCTGTTCTATAATAGTGCCGATTATAGAAGTAGCCGATATAGCTATAAAAACTATAACCGCAAGTTTAACAGACGAGAAGAAATTCCATATCTGATCTATGAGAGAAACTTTTGCCGTTTGGTTTTCTTTGCTCATATTTTTTCTATATTAAGTGATTTAGATTGTGAAAACTTTAATTTTATCTATTAGAGCCTTTTTTAAAGTGTCTATATCAATTTTTGTCCTAAATCCTGCCGCATTTTTATGGCCTCCCCCCCCGAATGCCTTGGCAATCCCTGCCATATCAATTCCGCTCTTTGATCTGAGGCTAACCCTGTAATAATCTTCTTTAGTCTGTCTGATTAAAACTGAAACCTGGACGGGTTCAAGAATTCTTGGCATAGAAACAAAACTTTCTGCGTCATTTTCAGATGTAGAGGTGCGTTCGAACATTTCCTTTGTAATGACCCCGACCGCTATGCCATCGTGTAGTTCCAATGAGCTCATAACTTCTATCATTAGCTTGAAGCGGTTGGTGTTCCATTTCTCGTATATTGATGAGTAAATCAGATCCGGTTTTGCGCCCAACGCCGTCAAATCAGAGGCTACAGCAAAGACATCTGATGTTGTATTTTCGTATCTAAAATTTCCAGTGTCAAAGGAAATAGCGGCGTAGATGCTCGTTGCCATTTCCCGAGTTATCTTTACGCCCATTTCCTTAATGATGTAATAGACCATCATACCTGTTGCAGGAGCTTCGGGGACTATCCAAGTGATCCCACTGGAGGGTTTATCAGTCTCATGGTGGTCTATGACTGCAGTTTTTTTAAAACCTAAATGCTCGTCGTTTAAGTTCTCGATGCCAGCCCTTTTCATGCTGTTGCAGTCAACAAGTACAAGATTATCGGGCTTGAAGGCAGAATCTTCATATTCTTTTAATGAAATAAAGTCATTCACCCGTGGCATGAAATGGAATTCTAAAGGAATAGGGTCTTTGTTCAAAAGTATCGCCTTTTTCCCGCCTGCCTTGAGCATCATCGATAGCGCAACAGAGGAACCTATCGCATCAGGGTCAGGACTAATATGAGAAGTAATCAAAAAATTGTCTGATTCTATAAAAAAACGCAACAAATCAACAGGGGGGTTCATTCTTTGCCTTTAATCTCCCTCAATAATGCATCGATTCTGCTACCATGTTTAACGGATTTGTCTATTTTGAAATCAAGCGAAGGGATATATTTGAGTCTAACCCTTTTTGATAGTTCGCTCCGGATAAAACCTTTCGTAGAGTTCAATATCTCAATGCTGATATCAATATCATCATCATTCATAATGCTTATAAAAACCTTTGCTGTCTTCAAATCATTCGAGATTTCAACATCTGTAACAGTAACGAAACCGAGACGTGGATCCTTGATTTTTTTCATTATAAGATCTGCGATTTCCTCTCTTAGCAGAATATTTAATCTTTGGGTTCTCTTATAGGGTTGCATAGCGCTATATATAAGCGAAGTATTTGCGGCATTGTCTTGACAATATCAGAAAAGTCTAAAGTTTTGCAGCGATTTTTTCGATAAGATAGTTTTCTAAAACATCTCCAATTTTGACATCATTGAAATTCTCTATCGTCAGTCCGCATTCGTAGCCAGTTTGAACCTCTCTTACATCTTCTTTAAATCTCTTTAATGATGAAATCCTTCCTTCATATACTACGATATTATCCCTTATTACACGAATACCCTCGCTTCCCCGGCTGAGGATTCCATCAAGGACATAACAGCCAGCTATTGTTCCAAGCCGCGACACTTGAAATGTCTGCCTCACTTCCGCCCTTCCAAGTATCCTCTCTTTTAGAGTAGGCTGGAGCAAGCCTTCGAGAGCTTTCTTAACATCCTCTATCGCATCGTATATTACATTATACAGCCTTATATCAACACCCTCTTTCTCGGCAGTTTGGGCGGCTTTGGGTTCTGGGCGAATATTAAAGCCAATAATTATAGCGTTAGATGCGGAGGCAAGCATGACATCAGACTCTTTTATTCCGCCAACTGAGGTATGAAGCACCTTTACATGAACATCAGGATGTGTAATGCCCTCTAAAGCCTTTTTTATGGCTTCAACAGACCCCTGAACATCGGCTTTAATAATGATATTCAAATCCTTTATCTGTCCTTCCTTGATCTTTGCATACAACTCATCAAGGGTTAATTTTGCCCGTCTCTGAATATCAGCGCTTCTTTGTTTATGAACCCGTGCAAGGGCAATTTGCCTTGCCTTGCGTTCATCCTCCACGGCTATGCACATATCTCCAGCTGAAGGAACCTCCGAGAAGCCAATCACTTCAACAGGCGTTGAGGGACCTGCGGAATTTATTTTTTTCCCTGTGTCGTCAGTAAGCGCCCTAACTTTGCCGGATGCTGTTCCTGCCACAATGGCATCTCCTGTTTTGAGCATTCCGGATTGAATCAGAATTGTGGCAATCGGTCCGCGGCTTTTATCAAGCCTTGCCTCAATTATAGGACCTCTTGCAAGCCTGTCCGGGTTAGCCTTTAACTCCATTATCTCTGCCTGAAGCAATATCATCTCAAGAAGATGTTCTATTCCTATATTTTTCTTGGCAGATACTTCGACAAAAATATTCTGCCCTCCCCACTCCTCAGAGATTACTCCTTGCTCAGCAAGTTCATTTTTAACCTTCTGGATATTTGCCTCAGGTTTGTCAATTTTATTTATCGCAACAATAATGGGGACATTAGCAGCCTTAGCATGATCAATAGCCTCTAAGGTTTGAGGCATTACTCCGTCATCTGCAGCAACAACAAGAACAACAATATCTGTAGCCTTTGCCCCCCGAGCCCGCATAGAAGTAAAAGCCTCATGTCCTGGAGTATCTAGAAATGTTATATCCCTCCCGTGCAAGGTAATTTTGTAAGCGCCGATATGTTGGGTGATGCCTCCTGCCTCTGTTTCTGTAACCTTAGTCTTTCTTATAGCATCCAAAAGGGATGTCTTGCCATGGTCAACATGTCCCATTATAGTGACCACAGGCGGTCTATCAACTAGAGTGGCTGCGTCATCTTTAATATCCTCAATGATATCAATATGTTCTGCTGTAACAGTCTCGACTTTTATGCCAAAACTATCAGCAACGATATTGGCGGCATCAATATCTATGGATTGGTTTATTGTTGGCATGAAACCTAGTTCCATAAATTTTTTGATAACCTCTGTAACCTTGTGACCTATAAGCTCTGCAAACTCTTTTACAGTAAGTCCTTCAGGCAGTTTGATCGATTTTTTCCTCGGAGCTGTTATAGGCTGCTGCGGGGCAATCTCAATTGCCTTGAATTTTTCCCTGCCTGTCTTTTTGAACCCTTTATGTTCAACAAATTTCTTAAACTCCACCTTCTTTATAGTTTGGAAAGCCTTTTGCATGGTAGGCTTTACCTTGATCTTTTCAACCTTCTCAACCTCTATTTCTTTTTTGAATCTATCAGGGATCTTCGTTTCTTCTTCGTCAGCAACAATGGAAGGCTTTTCTTTTAGGACAACATCCTCTTTCTTCTTTTGCGGCTCAACAGCTGTCTCTTTTAATTCAAGCGGCTTCTCAAGGACAGAAGGCTTTTTCTCTGGAATTTTTAGTTTTTCCTCAACAGGCTTGGCTTCTGCTGGTGGGGGCGCTTCTTTCTTGAAATAATTTCTTAAAGCTTCGACATCCTCGGGAGTAAGCTTAAGATTGGTAGTCCCTTTTTTATATTGAATTCCTTTGAGCTTCTCGAGTGCTTTAACTACTTCGGTAGCCTTGATGCCCAATTCTTTTGCAAGTTCTGTAGTTTTGATTTCTTTAATAGACATTTATTTCAGCCCAGCGCCTCTGATCACAAATATTTAGAGTCTGTTTATAAAGTCAGTTTCTTCGTCATTCTTCCAAGTGAAGCGCATCGAGAATCCTTCTGTGACAACCCCCTTTGTTAAGGGGGAATTAAGAAGGATTCCAGACAAGCCGGAATAACAAAAAAGCCATAGTTTATAAACAAACACTATTTAGCGATTTTCGGTGTAATTAAAAACCAAGAGATTGCTTCCCTTCCTATTAACTCAAAAGTCCTTTGACAAGATGATTTTCACAAGCAGTCGCTGCGAAAAGTCTTATCTTGAAGCAAGCTATTATTTTTTTGCCGAAAATCACCGTGAAAATCCAAATATAGATATAACAACACAAACGCATTGATTGTATTTGTCATTCCGAACACTTAAAGGGTGAGAGGAATCTTTAGGCTCGAAGCTACAATATTCCTCGTTTTACTCGGGATGACGACTTTCTATCTCTATTTTTAGGAAAATTCACAGTAATTGAAAGAATAACTCTGAAATGTTATCATAAAAGACTTTTTTAATGCAATTGAAAGGGGGTAGAAATGGCAAGTTGTTATATTTGCAATAAGAAAAAAACGGTGGGCAATAATGTCAGTCATGCCAATAATAAGACAAAAAGAATCCTGCTGCCTAATTTACAGAAAATAAGAATTGAAACAGACAAAGGGAACCGGAGAAAATATGTTTGCACTAGATGTCTCCGTTCTAAAAGAATCGTCAAGGTTGCTTGAATTATATTTATGAGAAATAATTTTTAGATCTTAGTTTTATGCAACACATCAGTTCAGTTTTGCTACGTCTCAGCAACGATTTAGGGCTGCAGGAAAGGATGCTTCTTCAGCAAATAGAGGAATCATGGCAACAGACCTTTGGCAAGCCTATAAGTTTGCATACGAGCCCTTCCGATTTGAAGGATGCGGAATTAACCATTAATGTTGATTCTCCGGTCTGGCTTCAGCAGTTGAAATTCTTACAGCCAATGATGTTGAAGAAGCTCGATAAATACCATCTTAAATCGATCAAACTCAGATTGGGCAAAATAAAAAGGAAATCTAAAGTCAACTCACCGGCGAACAAACAGAAAATCTCCGCTCTTTCTAAATCTGATAGAGAATGGTTAAACAAACTTTTATCAGACGTTCCAGATGCTGAGATCAGGGAAAGCATCAAAAAAGCCATCCATAACTCGCTTATCCATAGTAAGAAGAAAGAATAAAATTAGCAAAGCATGGCTCTGTTAACATAAAAACTCCAACTGAATTTTATTTAGCAGGCATAAATACCTTCAACCCTTTGCAGTATCAAAACATCAAATGACACCCCGACGCTTACTTCACTTCGGCTTCGCCACGCAATGACAATGTTCTATCTCTATCGTTCGAATTTTGAAAAAAGTATTGCTTTTTAAAATATAATCTGATATAGATTATATTGATATATATATATTAGTATCTGTTAATAAAGTCGGTTTTTGTGTCATTCTCGCCTGTCTGCGTGCCGCGCACTGGCATGCAAGCGAAGCGTGTCAGGAATCCTATTTGCTTCTTTCTCAGCCTTGCGCTCTATATGATTTGATAGATCAACGCTTAAGCCAGTTTTTGCGAAATTTTTCATATGGTATAAAAGCCGTCGCCTCACGTTCTGCCATTAACAGGTCATTGGCATTTTTATCATTTCTATAAGATTTTTGTATTCCTTGATATCTATGACAATAGCCTTCTTACGCCCTTTTTCATCAACAATGAATTTTGGTTTAGCGTTTTCCAAGCAGTTTTGCATCTTTATTATCCTCCATAGCGTTCATAAACCTATTATATCAGAAAAAAACCCGAAAAATAGAGATAGAAAGTTGTCATTTCGAGCAGAGCGAATATTTGTTAGTCGCAAGTATTTAGTGTTTAGTAAATAAGGAATAAAATTGACCTTTATATTAACGACTAAACACTAATCACTAACGACTAATAAGCGTTTAACTCAAAGATTCCTCACACCCGTTGGGTGTTCGGAATGATGGATAAATAGAGCGGTTTGCAGGTCTATCTCTATTTTTCGGATGACATAATGAAAACCTGCAACAAGCTGGGAAATAGGGGACATCTCCAATACTGTTCGGCATG
>JBBIIV010000063.1:0-11209 GCA_037446295.1 Nitrospirota bacterium | reverse complement strand
TTGAAGCAGTGATAAAGCCAAAAGGGCGACCAAAGAAGGAAGAAAATGAAGATAAATAGAACCGTCCTTTTATATGTTTTCTAGAATTATTTTTTACTTTAATATCAATATGTTATTCAATCACATTGAAATTCTCTGCTACTATTAATAGCATATTCCATGCTGAACAGTATTGGAAGTGTCCCCATGTTTCTTGTTTTTGTCCCTTAAAAGCTTCTGGAGTTTCCTGAGTTTTTATATAGAGTATGTTTATAAATTGCCTTTTTTATTTCCGTCATGCCCGAAGCCTGCCCTCGAAGTTTGTAGCTGTGGGGGCCTTGGTTGGGTATCCAGACATAAGGAATTGGATTCCCACTTTCGTGGGAATCCCTGGATTCATGCTCCCTGCTTACTGCCTGCAGGGACAAGCTTCGCGGGAATGACGATTTTTGTGACAATGATAGTTTATAAACAGACTCTGATTAGGGGTATGCGAGAGCCTATTTCTTTTTTTTGGTATTTTACCTGTTGCTTTTAAAGGTTTTATGTTATATAATTTTTATAAATTGGCTTTTTACAACCTATATTCAAGGAGTTAAAAAATGAGCACAATGAAAAAGGTCTGTAAATATCGTATTTTAGGCATTTTTGGGATTATGCTGTCTTTATTGCTACTAATCGGGTGCGGACATCAGCAGTTTAGAACATTTATGCTCGAATCAGATCCAACTCTGATCGAAAATTGGGGGCCAAACGGCGTTACATGGAACGGGAGAAGCTTTGTTATTGGCGACAATAACTTAATTATAGAGCACTCTTCCGTAGAAACCGGCATCTTTTTTCACCCTAATTTCATCTATAATAACGATGGTTTTTTTCACATCCCCAGGCATATCGTATATCTCAACAAGATTGTTGGCAACCCTGTGAAGATATGCTCCCTTGCATGGGAAGGCGAGTGCTGCGGCAAAGGGTTTTTATGGATTGGCGATGCCCATAACAAAGAGATAATCAAACTTACTGGAAATTATGAATTTATCAAGAGAATACCATCCCCAGCAAATTCTCCAACCGGACTCACATTTGATGGTAAATATCTGTGGGTGTCTGATTCAAGTACTTCTACGATCTACAAAATCTCTCCAAATAATGGAAAGGTCTTGGAAGTATTTGTTTCTCCCATTGAAAAACCTTCGGGTTTGGCATGGGATTGTTCAGGACTGTGGATAATAGGGACAAATACATGCAAGCATCCATCCAAAGACTGTTTTGAGAGGCAGCTTTTAAGAATGGATGTGATTAATGGGAAGGTTACCCATGAGATAAAGCTGCCGAGGCAGATTGAGATGCCGTCATCGCTTGTATGGGTAGAAGGGATCTTGTGGGCAGGCGATTATCGCTTAAACAGGGTTTTTAAGCTGTCTGAGAGGCTTGCTTATGAAGTGGATGATATAAAGATACATAAAGCTTCTGTTCAAGCTGTGCCTGCCGGGAAGAAAACCGCAAGAACAGAAGAAGTTATTTCAAAATAACATTTGTCGGGGTTAGTTCGCTTAAGCCTTTTTATGATGCTACCTTTTAAAAGGCAGCATCATAAAACTACCATACAGAGAAAAGCTTTTTTATATTCGAAAATTCGTCTTCCTTATTAAAAGCTTCTTTCAATTGGAATTCCCGAAAGACCTTTATACTCATGCTCCCATCAGGCATTTCCAGAAGCCGAGCTGCACCGTCAATATCTGTTCTTAAAATTACAGCTGTTCTAAGAAGTCTTAATGTATCTTCATGCGGATGCCCGGAGAGATTATTTCTTCCAGAGCTTATTATGGCTATTTCGGGAGAGACAAGATGATAAAATATCTCATCCGCTGAGGACTTGCTGCCGTGATGAGGCACTTTCAGGACATTGCTTTTGAGGTAAAATTCGAGGTTGTTCAGATCCTCTTGAGCCTCCCTTTCTATATCCCCGGCAAAGAGAAATGAATTATAGCGGCTGGTAATCTTTAAGACAAGCGAGTGGTTATTATCTTCATTTTTAACTCCGCGCGTGTAAAATTCATCATATGGGTGTAGAATATATATTTTGTAACCATTGCCCTCCACAACATCGCCCCTCTGAACCCTTCTATAGAGGAATCGTTGTTCTGGCAGGTTTAGTTCTGGTTCTATCCCGCCTCCCCATATCTCTAAGACATTGAAATTGCGGAGCAGGTATTCTATCCCGCCTGAGTGATCGATATGCATATGTGATATCGCTAAAACATCGATATTTTTTATCCCCCTGTATCTGAGGTACCCTGCTACCTGATATCCAGATTTGCCAGTATCTATAACCAAAATGCGATTGTCAGGAAGCTCTGCTATGGCTGCATCTCCTTGCCCCACATCCAAAAAGGTAATTTTGAGGCTTTCAGCCTCATGTAATTTAACTCCTATATAAATAAAAAAAGGCAATAAAGCAATCGCCGCTGAAATGGCATAAAATGAAGAAGGACAGCTTGTTTTGCGCTCCTGCAACCTTCTGTATTCTGCTGCAGTGAAAAACAAAAGTCCTGTGTAAAATGTAAAAAGAAGGATAGGCGGGAAGGCAGGAATTTTTATATCTATAAAGCTCCAGCGAGCGATCCCTTCGATTATATTAAGGACAAAGATAGTAAAATTATCCAGTAGTGATATGAATGGAAATATCCCTAATGCGAGATATGTCAATGATGATAAAAGTGCTGCGGGAAGAATTATAAAACCAATCAGAGGAGTTAGCAGAAGATTTGTAACAGGCGATACAAGTGAAAAATAGTGAAAATGATACGCCACTAAAGGCGCTGTACCTGCCGTTGCGGCA
Source organism: Nitrospirota bacterium (assembly GCA_037446295.1). GTDB lineage: Bacteria > Nitrospirota > Thermodesulfovibrionia > Thermodesulfovibrionales > Dissulfurispiraceae > DYHD01. The sequence continues at coordinate 8,388 of JBBIIV010000063.1, read as the reverse complement.
AAAGAAATCAAAAATGAATACTTGAGATAACCAAGTATGGATGAAGCTATGTTCGCTATCACACCCTTTTTTATTTGCTTATCCGCACTATCACCCTGTGCATCTTCTTTTCTTAGTCTGTCTGTGATTAACCCTATACATAAAACAGCTATGAATGAGAGCTGAAAAGAGAGATCCGTTACAGCGCTCGGGCTGATCAAAACAATTATAAATGCGGCTATCGCCAATGTGTTAAGCCAAAAACCCTTCCTTCCCATTAAAAGCCCTACTAAGAAAAAGGTTATCATTATAAAAGCGCGTACAGATGGAATGCTCAGGGACGAGATACCGAGATAAAATATGAGAAAAGGTGCGGTCATAAGCGCAGCTATCTGCGAAGGGGTAAAATAGATGGTCAGCCTTGTTAGAAGTTTATAGGGTAGATATATAAACAGCGCCTTGAAGCAGGTAAAAAGCATGACGAATAAGAGCCCAAAATGAGCCCCCGAAATGCTAAGTATATGAGCAAGCCCAGTAACACTGAATGCATTTCTTGCTTCGGCTGTGAGAAAGGTTCTTTCACCAGTTGTTATTGAGAGCAAGAAAGCAGAAGATCTATCAGAAAGGTATTCCCTCATAAAATCATTTAAGCCACCCCGCATTTTTTCGAAAAAACCGTTTTTATGCGATTCTGTTTCTGCTGCAAAAAAAATATAAAGGGCGGGCAAATTACCTTTGCTGCCTGGGTTCATATAATATCCCTCCCTTAAGAAGCGCCCTTTTATGTAATAAACCTTCCCCTTTTCGAGGCGGCTTTCATTTATAGCGTGAATTTCATTGATGACCAATTTTTCTCCTTTAGGGTGAAATGCTTCAATAACACTAATATTCTGCAGAAAAAATGAGCTGCCTCGGGAAGAAGAAAGCCTTTCTGATTTTAAAAATCCTTTTAATTCAACATGCCTTCCCTCAAGCTCTAATGGATTAGTTTGTGGAGAATAAAAGAGTTTTGCGTATAAATAACCGCCTGCGCAAAGGACTATAATTACGATTATATAGGATAATTTCAAAGAATCTGTCCAATATCTGTATAGAACAATCAAAAACAGAACAAAAACAAATAAGGTTAAACCGGTATACGGAAAGAAAATTGAAAAATAAAAAAGGGCTGTGCCGAAAATAAAAGATAGAAAAATAGCCATTCGGATTGTTATTCTCCCAGGCAGATCAGCAGGAAATTTGAGGCAAAGCTCATATCTTATAAACTCACAAGTGTTCTGAAAACACCGAGAATATGTTCGCTATACATCCAATGTTCAGCTTTGAGTTTTTCCACGTGTCATATAGATAGTCTTTGCAATTTTCTCGGCGATTGTTTTTGCTATATCATGTTTTTGCGCTTCTACCATCACCCTTATCTTAGATTCTGTGCCGGAAGGTCTTACCAGGATCCTGCCTTCTCCCCCGAGTATTTTATCGCCTTCTTTTATCGCCTTATTAATATCTGAGTCATTATCTATGCCATCTTTGCTACAGACTGGAATATTCAAAAGCATCTGTGGATAAGGCTTGATATCCTTTGTCAGTTGGGAGATTGCCATGCCATTCTTTTTCATCAGATATAGCACCTGCAATGCCGTAATAGGTCCGTCACCCGTGGTATTATAATCAAGGAATATTATATGGCCTGATTGTTCACCTCCAAGGTTGTATCCGCCCTTGAGCATCTCTTCAACTACATAACGATCGCCTACTTTTGTCCGGATAAGCCTGATGTCATGACTTGAGAGATATCTCTCTATCCCTGAATTAGTCATAACCGTAGCTACAATTCCATCTCCGTTAAGCCTGCCTTGAGCCTTGAGCTCACATGCCCATAACGTAAGAACCTTGTCGCCGTCAATCACATCGCCTTTTTCATCAACAAAAATCGTCCTGTCTGCGTCGCCATCGTGTGCGATACCAATATCTGCGCCTAATCCCTTAACGGCTTTGCTGATACAGTCAGGATAGGTCGAGCCACATTTGTCATTTATATTTAGCCCGTTGGGATTATCGTTTATGGTTATGACATGAGCGCCAAGCTCCTCTAATAGTATAGGCGTAACTTTATAGGCAGAGCCGTTTGCGGCGTCGACGACAACCTTTATGCCTTCAAGATTGAACCTGCGAGGGATAGTAGATTTAACATACTCTATATATCTGCCAACAGCGTCATCAAGCCTGAAAGCCTTGCCTATCTGGTGTTTATCTGACATCTCAGATGGAAAGGATTTGTCTGAAACGAGCCTTTCTATTTTTTTTTCAAAGTCATCTGCAAATTTGAAGCCCTCGGAAGAAAAAATCTTTATTCCGTTGTCATAAAATGGATTGTGAGAGGCTGAAATGACGATTCCCGCATCAAGCCTCAGAGTCCTTGAAAGGAAGGCAATGCCCGGTGTTGGCATAGGACCAATGAGCGTAACATTAACCCCCATCGAGCATATTCCCGCGGTGAGAGCGCTTTCTATCAGATATCCTGATATCCGTGTATCCTTCCCGATTAAAACCATATTTCGCGGGCTTGGTCTCAACTCTTTGAGAACTTTGGCTATAGCCATGCCAGTTTTAAGGACTACTTCTGGAGTCATGGGATAGTTGTTCACTCTGCCTCTGATGCCATCTGTTCCAAAAAGCCTCATTTTTTACCCCTTAAAATAGTTATTGTAACTTTCACCTCGGAAGGCTCTATTCTTATATTTCTGCCGCCGGAACTAAGTCTTGCATCAATGCTTAAATCAGAATCAAGCCCTGATATCTCGATAGGTTCTGTTTCTATACCCCTGATTTTTGAGATGTCAGCTTTTGATCCTTCCACAATTACCGAAGAAGGCTCAACCTTTGTAGATTGAATGAAGTACCCTTTCTCAGGCGAGCCAACTAAACGCACCCTTACAGGGAATGTCTTTGATAAGAATTCTTCCAATGTTATCTTTACAAATGCAGGTTCAATTCTTAAAACCTTAATCATCTTTGGAATAGCGACATTTTCCTTATCAAAATAAAGTGTGTTATCACCTTGCTTTGCATTAGCAAGGTCAACAATTACCCTTATGTTAGACTGTGAGAGATTTTTCATAAGCCTCTCGTGTCCCTTTATGTTCAGGTTTACTTTTTTAATATTCTGCCTCGAAATCGCAAGCCCATTGGGAATGTTTTTATACTCAAGCGCAGCTTCCATTACTATTTCAGACTGTCCTTTGTATGTCATGAAAAACCAGAGTGAAACAGATGTTAAAAAGGCAAAAAGAAGCAGCCATATATTTTCAAGCACCCTCTCTTTGATCGTTTTTGTACGGGTCAAGAACTTTTCTCCTTTTTTAGCTTTATAAATAGGTCAGTAAGCTTGTCTCTCAAAGCGCCTATCTCGGAGTATGTCTCGAATTTTCCGTCAACCCCAACAGAAATAATACCGGTTTCTTCAGAAACCACTATCGCTACTGCATCAGTTTCTTCAGTAATTCCGAGCCCTGCCCTGTGCCGTGTCCCGAGAGCCTTGCTTAAATCTCCGCCGAGCGTTATCGGCAGAAAACAGCCCGCTGCCACAACCCTGTTGCCCCTTACTACGATAGCTCCATCGTGTATTGGCGATGTAGGGTGAAAGATGCTCAAAAGCAGTTCCTTGGAAACCCTTGCATCCAGAGGAGTCCCAATTTCCACATAATCCTTAAGGCTTACATCCCTTTCTATAACTATAAGCCCCCCGATTCTTTTATTTGCAAGGGATATTGATGCTCTTATAATCTCATCGAGCGATCTCAACCCTTCTGCAGAGGTAAGGCTCTGAAGAATAGTTGTCTCTCCCATTTGAGCAAGAGCCCTTCTTATTTCAGGCTGAAAAAGGACTATGAGGACGATAACAACCTGTCCCCAGAAACTCGATATCATCCAGTCAAGGGTATAGAGCTCAAGATACTTCGAGAAAAATGAGACTACTAAAAGCACTCCAAGCCCCAAAAGCATCTTTGCTGCCCTGGTGCCCTTAATTATCAGGAGTATTCTATACAGAATGAGCGATACCAAGATAATGTCAACTACATCCTGCCATCTTAACTGGTTAACGATCTCGATCAAGAAACACTCCTTTTATAAAACTAGGGGAGATTAATTAAATAATTAAATAAAGTTTATTTATATTGCTGTTGTCCATAATAACAGCAATATAAAGGATGAATAAAAAGCCCAGATATCGTTTCTGCTGGAGCGTAAAACTTTATTATCCCCCAAATCAAGTCAAGGGCTGATTGAAAAGTACGCAATCAACGAAAAAAATTGTATCATCATGAGATTAAATCCTCATTTCTTTTGACCTTGTATTTCAACTCCAAACCCTTGATATAAGATTTCATCGCTCTATCCCTTTTTTGGGAAAGGATAACCTGACCAATCTCTTTCATCCTTTTATTGTCCTGTATTATATTGGCTATATCATAATCGGCAATATCGACTGCAGACGAGATCAAAAGCCTCATCTTTTGAATTGCTAATTGTTGCCGCAGGGAATTCTCAAAAGCCTCCGGCGTCATTCTGTTGAGCTGCAAGGTTTTCAGATACACATCTTTTTTGAATACTCCGTCCCTGATAAATCTCTCATCTGTGATTATGACATCCTGAACTTCCTGATCTGTGGCTTTTATCCCTGACTCGCGAGCGGCAACAAGAAGCACTTTTTCTTCAATCAAGCCATTTAAGACGGTCTTTTTAAGGTTAAGTTTGGCTTCCATCTCCTGATCAAACTGCCCTCTGTATATCTGCCTGTAAAAATCCCTTACCCTTTCATATGCCCTCCAGTACTCCTGGACAGTGATTTTCTCGTCTTTAATCTCAGCAACAGTAGCCTCAGTGGGTTTATCAAGTGGACCCACCCCCCAGAATATGAACGACAAAATAACGATAAAAAAAAGGACATAAAAATACTTGGCATGTTTCCTTAAGGTCTTTAACATGCTTAATACCTCCCATTGAAATAATCATCAAGAATTTTGCTATGGTCAAAAACAATATTGTCGGGCAGGTTATCCCGTGTGAAAAAAGCTGCATCAAGTGCGTCATCCCCTGCAGAGGGGCTGCCTTCCGCTTTTGCAATATAAACAGTCGTAACCGTATGAAATCTTGGATCCCTATCCGGTTCAGAATAGGTGTGAAACTGGCGGACAAGTTCTATCTTTAGCCCCGTCTCCTCATTAGCTTCTCTTACGGCAGCTTTTTCGAGACTCTCCCCGTAATCCACAAAACCGCCAGGAAGCGCCCATCCATAAGGTGGTTTCTTTCTTTTTATCAAAATGACACCACCTTTATATTCTATTATAATATCTACAGTCGGAAAAGGGTTTTTATTTTTTCTCATGATTTTTATACTTTGAATCTTCAAATTTTTGTCTAACACACAATATTAACTAACCTTCCTTTAACTACGACAATGTTTTTTATTTCCTTGTCGCCAATAATTTCGGTAATCTTAGGAACCTCAAGCGCTATTTTTTTTGCCTCATCATAGGAGAGTCCAGCGGGTATTAGCAGCTTGGCTCTTAACTTGCCGTTAACCTGTATTACGAGTTCCACATCTTCATCTTTTGCGAGTTCTTCATCCCACACTGGCCAGCCATGTTGAAATATGCTGTTTCTTTCTCCGATAGCCTCCCACAGCTCTTCAGCAATATGAGGGGCAAACGGGGCTATCATAAGCAAGGTGTTTTTAACAGCAAAATGGGAAACGGCTCTATCCTCGTCATTTATCATCTCAAATGAAGAGATTTCATTGAGGAGCTCCATAAGAGCCGCAATAGCTGTGTTGAAATGATAATCTTTATCTATATCGTTTGTTACTTTCCTGATGGTCTGATGAGCCTTTCTTAGCAAACTAACCGTTTCAGGCTTAAAGCTGGATAATAAAGACCTTAAATTCTCTGGCAATGATTTTTTTTCAAACGGTTTTATATTTTTATGGACTATTGTCCAGAGTCTATTTAAGAAGCGAGAAGCCCCTTCTACGCCTTTATCAGACCACTCGAGGTCCCTCTCAGGAGGTGCGGCAAAAAGTGCGAAAAGTCTTATTGTATCCGCCCCGTATCTCTGAATGAGCATATCAGGGTCAACAACATTTTTTCTTGATTTCGACATTTTCTCTGTTCTGCCTTTTTCGACCATACCTCCGCAGTGAATACATACAGAGCCTTTGACTTCTTCAGGAAAGAGCCACTCATGTTTGGCACATCTATAGGTTTCTTTACATACCATGCCTTGTGTCAGAAGATTTAAAAAGGGTTCAGCAGTTGAATTTATGCCGAGTTCTTTCAAAACCCTTGTAAAAAATCTTGAGTAAAGAAGATGAAGGACAGCATGCTCTATTCCTCCTATATACTGATCAACAGGCATCCAGTAATTGATGGAAGAATGTTCATTATTAATCGTTGATTTCAAGTCAATTGGCTCATATGTTTTTTCTTTTGAATCCTCATCCTGAAAGCCCTCTTTAATGCAATAGGCAGCAAAATACCATGAAGAATCCACAAAGGTATCCATCGTATCTGTTTCCCTTCTTGCATAGCCCCCGCATTTATAACACTTTACCTTAAGAAAAGCTTCGGATTCGAGCAAAGGCGACCCACCTGTCCCTGAAAATCTGACATCCTCTGGCAGAATCACAGGGAGTTCATTTTCGGGCACAGGGACTATCCCGCATCTTTTACAGTAAACTATAGGTATAGGGGTGCCCCAATATCTCTGTCTGGAGATTCCCCAGTCTCTCAGTTTGAAATTGACCATTCCCTTGCCAATACCTCTATCTTCTATATACCTTATTATTCTGCCTTTAGCCATATCATTATTGAGACCGCTGAAGTCGCCTGAATCCACTAAAATACCTTCATCCTCGTAAGCCGCCTTCAGACCATCCCGCCAATCTTCTGAAACGTCTTCGGGGATTATCACTGTCTTTATCGGGATGCCGTATTTAGCCGCAAACTCAAAATCCCTTTGGTCATGGGCTGGAACTGACATAATAGCCCCTGTCCCATACTCCATGAGGACAAAATTCGCAACATAGATTGGCACTTTTTCATTATTAAGGGGATTAACAGCATAATATCCTGTAAAAAATCCTTCCTTTTCCTCCATCCTTCCGTATTTAGCGATTATCTGTTCAATTTGCGGCTGATTAATATCAAGCCTCTTGGTGAACGGGTGCATAGGCGCAATACACATGAAGGTGACGCCAAAAAGCGTATCTGGTCTTGTAGTAAAAATCCTAAGTGACTCATCGTAACCAACAATAGGGAAATCTACCTCAACCCCTTTGCTCTTGCCTATCCAATTTTTCTGCATCATTACGACCCTCTCTGGCCAGCCGCTCAATTCATCACAGCCTTTTAAAAGGTCTTCGGCATAATGGGTAATCTTGAAAAACCATTGTTCAAGCTCCTTCTGTGATACAATGCTATCGCATCTCCAGCACTTGTCATCGATAACCTGTTCATTAGCTAAAACGGTAGCGCATGAAGGGCACCAGTTTACATATGATGCCTTTTTGTATGCAAGCCCCATCTCATAGAGTTTCAGAAAAAACCATTGGTTCCATTTATAGTATTCTGGACTGCAGGTTGTCACCTCTCTATTCCAGTCATAGCTCAGACCCATGCGATTGAGCTGCCTTTTCATGTAGTCTATGTTTTCATAAGTCCATTTTGCAGGATGCACATTATTCTTAATAGCAGCATTCTCGGCTGGAAGCCCAAAGGCATCCCACCCCATAGGGTGAAGCACATTAAATCCCCTCATTAGTTTATATCTTGCGATGACATCACCTATGGCATAATTCCTGACATGTCCCATATGTATTTTCCCCGATGGATAAGGAAACATCTCAAGACAATAAAATTTCTTCAAAGAAGCATCCTTTTTTGTTTGGTGAAAACCCCTTTGAGCCCAATATCTTTGCCATTTAAGCTCTATCTCATTGAAGTTATACCTATTACCCAAAGCCTTTCCCTCCGTACGGAATAAACCAAATCAATATTCTCGAGCTATTAAGTTTATCAATTTTAACTCAAGAATGTCTATAACAGATGTTCTTATAAATAACCCATTTCCCTTTATATATCAACAATATAACCGTTTTTTAATAAAGAAACCTGCGGCAAGATTGCAAGGTATATAAACTTAATATTCTTTTACAGTCATTCCCGTTTGTCTGCCGCTTGTGCTATGGCAGACTGGTCGGGAATCCATCCGAAAAAAGATTCTGGGCAAGCCAGAATGACAGAAATATGGTGACTGTGAGGCAAGCCACAGGGAATTACAAATTTAAAATTTTAATAAATCCTAAATTGAGCGATTCTTTATGTTTAAACAATTATCTTCTCTCAAAACTGC
>JBBIIV010000062.1:0-11244 GCA_037446295.1 Nitrospirota bacterium | reverse complement strand
TAGAGAATGATAGGGTTAAACGCTTAACCCAGGATCCAAACAAAAAAGCCCGTTATTATTTTCCGGGCTTTTTGTTTAAAGATGTTTAAAAACTTGTTAATTATTTCCGTTGTTGCAATTCAAATGCCTTCGCTGCCTTTGCTGCTGCGTCCTCAGCTCTTTTTGCTGCGTCCTCAGCTCTCTTAATGGCTGCATCAATCTTGCTCATATCGCAGCATTTCTTAGCCTCCATTGCAAGCGCCTTTGCTTCCTGAACAGCCTTTTTTGTGGCTTCGCAACATGCTTCCAGATCCTTAACTTTTGCCTCGACAGCGGCAACACGTGCCTCGAGCTTACTAATCCTGTCAACAAGCGGGTCAATCTGTTGTTTTACATAATCCTTAGTGGCACAACCATAAGAGAATATAAGTAAAACAACTGATAAAAGCAATATGGTCTTTCTCACTCAGAATCACCCCCTTTCAATTAAAATGAATAAACAACTTTATATAAGGATACATAAAAATATTCCAAAAAGCAAGCTTTTTTTACTCAGCGAAAAGGTAGAAAATCCTCATTTCAAGCCTTTCGCTGTCTGTGATTCCGAAGGAGCAGAGAAATCTTTTTTTTATTCAAGATAAACTTTACATCACAAAATTAAAATTTTTGCCGGATCTGGATTATATCTTTGCAATAAGAACTGCGCAAGGTGAGTGTATGATAACCTCTTCAGACACACTTCCTATTGCAAATCTTTTTAACCCCTTCCTGCCGTGTGTCCCTAAAACAATGAGATCCACGTTTCTTTCTTTTGAAGTCTGGACGATAACCTTATGAGGCTCTCCAATAAGGACTAAAGGCTCTATTTTCAAGCCCCTATCTTCTGCATCTTTCAAAACCTTCTGGACATTTTTTTCAGCTATTCTTAGTTTATCCTGAGCGGTCGCCACGGAAAGGACCATGAATTTTTCTATATATGTGCATCTCTGAGCCATGCTTAATATCTCATTTTCTGCTGCCTCGCTGTATTTTGAGCCGTCAGTAGCCAGCATCACCATATCGTTTTTTACCACGACATCTTTTGGGACTACAAGGACCTTGCACGGAGCAGATGCGATTACCTTTGCAGTAACACTGCCTAATAAGAGTTTCTTAAGCCCTTTCCAGCCTCTCCTTCCCATGACTATTACATCTGCCTCTCTTTTTTTAGCCTCATCGAGAATAACTTCATGAGGCTTGTCTGTTCTTCTGCATAAGGCTACAATCTCTACATTTTCTTCTGCCGCGAGTTCTCTTATATGATCAAAATGCGTTCTGCACATAAATTCCATTTCTTCGAGAAATTTAAGTCCCTCTGTAGCAAATTCAGGATTTACCTGCAGCACTTGAATTACAGCCAGCTTTGCCCCGCAATTCTTTGCCACATATATAGCCTCTCTTACTGCGCCTTCGCTGTGGGGTGAATTGTCTGTCGCCAACAGAACAGATCTTAAATCTCCCATATAATGAGGCCTGGGCTTGGATGTAGTACTCACTCAATGACCTCCTGTTTTGAGAATTCCTGAAGCCGCAAAAACAAGAACAGCAACTTCGATGATTGCTATCAAGGCAAAGATTCTGTCTTTTCGTTTTAGATAAATAGGGATAATTCTGATAAAACACAGTATAGTCACCCCAGCAAGGAAGGCTATCCCTATAAAATTTATAAAATCCCCTTTTTGAATCAGAGATACCCAGTTCCATCCCGGCTCTATGCTTGCTGCCGCAAGATAATCTGCTACTGGCAGATGCCACAACTCTGGAAGGTTTTCTTTTGGTATATGAGGTGTCAAAAAACCAGAAATATACAGAATGAATGTTACTATTAGGGTTAGCAAACCTGCCGCCATACCCTTAGAGAGCATATTAGCATAGGCTACCTGCTCTGCAGAAGGTTTAGACATCTTGTGCTCATAAATCCTTCTTATTTCTTTTATGTCCATATACCTAATCCTTTGAGTAGCGCCCTTAAGCCTGCCAAAAACAACATTGTTACAACAATATTCCGAATTGCCGCGGGTTTTGTTCTGGCGAGTATTCTTACGCCAAGCATCGAACCAAGCATCATCCCTATTATAGAAGGAACGACTATCATTGGCAAGACCGCACCATTGTTTATATAAATCCATGCTGCTGAGGCGTCGGTTATTGACAACAAAAATTTGCTCGTAGCAACGGATACCTTCAGTGGAGCGCCTAAAAGAAGGTTTAATACAGGAACATTAGCCCATCCCGCCCCAAGCCCGAACATGCCAGCCATTATCCCTATCAATATAAAAATGGCAAGTCCCTGCGGGGTTTTGTGTATCTTCCAGTTTATAGTATGACCAGTAGAGATCTCATAATACACCCCGTTGAGTCTAAGGGCAGTTGAAAGGGCATCCTGTTTTTTTACCTCGGGGTATTCAGACTTTTTAGCTTTAACCATTATAGCCACGATAAACAGGATGCAGATGCCCAGCGCAATCTGGACTACATTTGTGGGAAGGGCAAGGCCGATCATAGCACCTGCTATAGCACAGATGGATGCGATTAATGCAAAAGGCAGGGCGAGTCTTAAATCCGCAAGATTCTTCATCAGCAGACCAGGTCCTGCGGCAAGCGCCCCTGCAAGAGCGACTAAAAGCCCTGCGCCTCTTACAAAATCCAGATGAAATGGGAAAAACCCGCCTACAATGGGCACAAAAAGCACTCCTCCACCCACCCCACCCAGAACAGCCACAATCCCAAGAATAAAGGTAACAAAGAATAAGCTGAGGGGCCAAAACCACCATGGCATAGAAGTATCGGCTTCTGTAGTCATGGTATCATTTGCTCCGAATGCAAAAGAGGTTGCCATGAAAAAAAATATAATTATAAGTGGAAGCGGAGAACCCCTTTTTATCATTAGAATTCCCTTCTCACTTGCAGGCGATGCTTGCAGGCGATGGTTAAAGGTATTAAATACTTCTTAAATCCATGGGTCAAATTATTCCACCAAATTGAACTAAAGCAAAACAGCAGAATGAATACTTTATACCAGCAGCAGCTCCATCTGTAAAGACTGTTCTTTTGGGAAATGGATCGGGTAGTTGTTATCGAAGCAAGCTGTGCAATAATCTTGAGGATTTGGCGGGAGTTCCCTGAGCCCTTCGAGGGTTAAATACGCGAGACTATCGGCGGTAATATATTTTCTTATCTCTTCAATCATATGGGTGGATGCTATTAGTTCGTGCCTTGTAGGTGTGTCAATGCCGTAGAAGCAAGGTCCAATAGTAGGTGGAGACGCTATGCGCATATGCACCTCGCGCGCCCCTCCAACCTCTCTGATCATTTTTACTATCTTCTTGCTTGTTGTCCCTCTAACGATGGAGTCGTCCACTACGATAACCCTTTTACCGCGCAACATCTCTCTTACGGGGTTAAGCTTGATTTTTACACCGAAGTGTCTTATGCTTTGTTTGGGCTCTATGAAGGTCCTGCCGATATAATGATTCCTTATTAGCCCAAAGTCAAAAGGTATCTGGCTTGTTTCTGAAAGTCCTATTGCCGCTGGCACGCCCGAATCAGGCACAGGTATCACCAAATCGGCGTCAGGTAGCGCGCTTTGCGCAAGTATCCTGCCAAGGTTTTTTCTTATTGTATTAACGCTTACATGGTTGAAAATATAACTGTCAGGACGGGCAAAATATATAAATTCGAAAATGCAGAAAGCCTTTTTATTGTTTCGCGGCAAGTAGATAGAGCGCAGCCCTTCTTCATTTATTATGAGTATTTCACCTGGTTCTATGTCCCTTATGTAAGATGCGCCTATGAGATCAAATGCACATGTTTCAGAGGCTACTACATAAGCTCCGTCGAGCGCCCCGATGCTCAAGGGTCTCACCCCAAATGGATCTCTTGCCGCTATAAGTTCGGATTCTCTGAGAAAAAGGATGCTGAAAGCCCCTTTTACTTTGTTAAGAGCGTCTTTTATGCGGTCCTCGGGCTGATCTGATTTTGATCTTGCGATCAGGTGAAGGATGACTTCGCTGTCGGAGTTTGATTGAAAGATTGCGCCTTCTTTTTCTAAGTCAGCCCTGAGCTGTTCAGCATTGATAAGATTGCCGTTATGGGAGATTGCTATAGAACCTTGGACATAGTTTACAAGAAAAGGCTGAACATTTTTAATAGATGTGTTCCCAGCGGTAGAATACCTGTTATGCCCAATTGCCGAAAAACCGGGGAGTTTTTTGAGCCTCTTTTCTGTAAATATATCGGCGACGAGACCCATTGATTTATCAAGATAAAAGCTCCTTCCATCGGAAGAGCAGATTCCAGCGCCTTCCTGCCCCCGATGCTGAAGTGCATATAGCCCTAAATATGCAAGGTTTGCTGCTTCGGGGTGGCCAAAAACGCCGAATATGCCGCACTCTTCATGAATATCGTAAAAAAAGCGTTCCATCAAATTATCTTAGCCGCTATCGTTTTGTATATTCAATAATTTATGTGAATTATTTTAACATAAAAACATGGGTGATTTTAACATTAAAAATACATTCATACCAAAAGGAGACCAGCCTCATGCCATCAAAAATCTCACTGCTGGCATAAATAAAGGTCTCAAGCATCAAGTGCTGCTGGGCGTAACAGGTTCAGGAAAAACTTTTACTATAGCAAATGTAATTCAGAATATAAATAAGCCAACCCTCATCATCGCTCACAATAAAGCCCTTGCCGCACAGCTTTACGGCGAGTTTAAGGAACTCTTTCCAGAAAATGCCGTAGAATTTTTTGTGAGTTACTACGATTACTATCAACCGGAGGCTTATATCCCCGCAACAGATACTTATATCGAAAAAGATTCAATGATTAATGAAGACATCGATAGGCTCAGGCATTCTGCTACTATGTCCATCCTTGAACGTAATGATGTAATAGTCGTGGCGTCTGTATCTTGTATTTATGGCATTGGGTCTCCCGAAGACTATCTGGGAATGCACCTATTTCTGGAGGAGGGCCTGAAAATTAACAGGGACGAACTCTTAAAATCCCTTGTAGGGATGCTTTATAATCGTTCAGATAGCGATTTCAGAAGGGGTTGTTTCAGGGTAAGGGGAGATATTGTTGATATCTATCCCGCATTCTCACAGGACAGAGCGATAAGGGTGGATTTTTTCGGCGATGACATTGACAGCGTCACCGAAATTGACCCGCTAAACGGGAGGAAAATAAAAAAGATAAAAAGGATTATACTCTATCCGAATAGCCACTGGATAACCCCTTGGCATAAATTAGAGCGGGCATTTTGTTTAATAGAAGAAGAGCTCAACGAAAGGGTTGAGTTTTTCAGGAATAGAGGGGAATCCCTTTTTGCTGAGCGCATAGAGCAAAGGGTCAGGTTTGACATGGAAATGTTAAAGGAATTTGGCTACTGCCATGGAATAGAAAACTACTCGAGGCATTTAAGCGGGAGACTGCCTGGCGAACCGCCTTATACATTGATAGATTATATTATCAGCGGACCTTCAAGGGGCGATTTTCTGACAGTAATAGATGAATCGCACGCTACCGTGCCGCAGATTGGAGGGATGTATGAAGGAGATAGATCCAGAAAACAAACATTGGTTGATTATGGGTTTAGGCTCCCTTCAGCCCTTGATAACAGACCTCTTAAGTTTAAAGAATTTGAGAAAAGAATGCATCAGGTCATATATGTCTCTGCAACCCCCGGTGATTATGAGCTTAAAAAATCAGGAGGCGCTGTAATCGAACAGATTATAAGGCCAACAGGATTATTAGACCCTAAAATGACCGTAAAACCTGTAGCAGGACAGGTGGATGACCTGTTCGGCGAGATCCATGAGCGAGTTAAAAGGGACGAGAGGGTTTTAGTTACAACCCTGACCAAGAAAATGGCCGAGGACCTAACTGATTATTATACAGAACTCGGCGTGATGGCGCGTTTTCTCCATTCAGATATTGATACCCTTGAAAGGATTGAGATAATGAGAGATTTAAGGCTGGGGAAATTTGATGTTCTGATAGGGGTTAACCTTCTGAGAGAAGGTCTTGACTTGCCAGAGGTTTCCCTTGTTGCCATTTTCGATGCTGACAAAGAGGGCTTTCTTCGCTCTGAACGTTCCCTTATCCAAACCGCGGGTCGTGCAGCCAGAAATATCAATGGAGAAGTTATACTCTATGCTGATAAATTAACTCGCTCAATTCAAAGGGCAATGAATGAAACAGCAAGAAGAAGAAAGATTCAGGAGGCTTACAATCTGCAAATGCATATAACCCCCGAGACAATCAAAAGCGAAATAAAGGATATTCTTAGTTCAATTTACGAATCCGACTATTTAACCCCATTTTGTGTATCTGAAGATTTTGCTGAATACAATATTAGTGAAGGAAGCCTAAAAGAACTCGAGGCAGAGATGAAAGAGGCGGCTAAAAAACTCGAGTTTGAAAAGGCAGCTGAAATTAGGGATAAGATTAAAGCAATAAGAGACAGCATGTTGAAATTAGGGGTCAAGTGGTAGAACAGGGTTTTAATAACTAAACCCCTCATCGTAATGGCTTGAATTTAGAAGCCGTTTAATGATAAAGTTACATAGTTCAGGGCGGTTAGCTCAGCTGGGAGAGCGCCAGAATCGCACTCTGGAGGTCGAGGGTTCGATCCCCTTACCGTCCATTACTGCTTATCTGAAGACCTTTGAGCTTCAGGAAGTCATATAATACTTTAAGTCACCTGACTTGTTTTTTGGGGTTGCCTGTTTAGACCCTGTATATAAAGTCGCAATTTCATAAGTAGCCGTCATTCCGGCTTGTTGGGAACCCTTCCTTTGGCTGGACAGAAGGATTCTTGAAGCACTTTGCTGACAAGAATGACGAAGAAACCGACTTTATAAACAGACTCTATTTAGATGCAAAGCATTTTTCTTAGTTTGAGATAACCACCTTCAAGTTATGATAAATACAGTGCGAGAACATTTTTGGCATTCACAAAAAAACTTATAATTACCGTCTATTTGCTTCTCATCTTTTCTTCCCCATTGGTTTATGCGGACGAAAGGATTTTATCCTATCACTCCGATATAAGGGTCAATCCAAACGGCTCCTTGCTCGTTGAAGAGACTATTCAGGTTAAGGCTGAAGGCACGGAGATAAAGAGAGGAATATACAGGGATTTCCCAACAAGATACAAAGACGCATACGGCAATAAGTATGTAGTTGATTTCTCTCTGCTATCTATTTATAGAGACGGAAAGCCCGAGAGCTATCACACAAAAAATACTTCTGATGGTATAAGGATTTATATTGGACAAGAGCATGTCTTTCTGACACCTAATGTTTATAGATATACAATCATATACAGCACAGACAGACAGTTAGGTTTTTTCAAAGAACATGACGAGTTATACTGGAATGTTACAGGTAACTATTGGTCATTCCCGATAGACAGGGCATCTGCTGTCATCCGCCTGCCCGGCGACTCTCGGCATTATATCAGACTGATAGATGGGTTTACAGGACATCTTGGCGCACGGGGGAAAGATTTTCATATTAGCTATGACCGCCATTTTAATCCAGTTTTTGAGACTACGAGAATATTGGGTGTGGGTGAAGGCTTGACTATTGTAGTGGGCTGGAACAAGGGGTTTGTCGCTTCGCCATCTGAACAGACAAAGGCGATGTATTTTATTGCGGACAACAGGGAAACAATAATATCGTTTTTCGGTTTTTGCTTCATATTGGGTTACTATCTGCTGTCATGGCTAAAAGTTGGAAAAGACCCTAAAAAAAACAGTATATTCCCGATTTATGAACCACCTAAAGGCTATTCGCCAGCATCAATGAGATATATATACAAAATGGGATACGATGTCAAGTCTTTTGCGGCGGCGATTATTAATATGGCAGTTAAAGGAGCTGTTACCCTTCAAGCAAAAGGCGGAATAGAAGGTTACGACATTCAAAAGACAGGTAGTAATACTGAAAATCTCACACCTGATGAAAGGCTGATATTTGCTTCCTTATTAGGGAGCAGTGGAAGTTTTAGTTTTGATGCCACAAACAGTAAGACCATAAAGGAGACCATTGCCAAGTTTAATACAAGCCTTCAAACGGCATATGAAAAGATATACTTTTTTTCAAATAAGAGATATTTTATTACCGGTTTAATCGGTTCATTCGCTGTTGTAGCAGCAAGCATTTTTTTATCAAGACTCCAAGAAGAAACAATATTCCTCGGTATTTGGCTTACATTCTGGAGTATTGGGGTTATATTTCTGTTACTTCAGTTAATAAAGACATGGAGGGCATTCAGGCATGCCTCAAACAAGACCGCCTCCTTTTCAAGGTCCGTATTTTTTAGCGTATTTTGCCTTCCATTTATAGCCGCGGAAATAGCTGTTTTTATCATTTTAATTAAAAATACATCATTTCTTTTTGGGGCTATATTGATTGCTATAGGGTCTGTTAATTACCTTTTTTACCACCTCCTCAAGTCCCCTACTCTTAGGGGAAGAAGGCTGATGGATAGGATTGAGGGCTTCCGGCTTTTTTTGGATGCCACAGAAAAAGATAGGCTTAATATGCTCCATGCGCCTGATAGAACACCAGAAATGTTCGAAAAATATCTGCCGTATGCAGTGGCTCTGGATGTAGAAAATAAATGGGCGGAACAGTTTGAATCAATTCTCCAGACCACAGATGTAGAGGGCAGAAAAGGTTATACGCCAAGATGGTATTCAGGCGCCTTTGGGAGAGATGCAAGCTTTGCTTTTATAGGAAGTTCGATAGGTGAAGCCGTTGCAGCATCCATATCTTCTGCTGCATCTCCTGGGTCATCTTCCGGTTCAGGAGGCTCGTCAGGCGGCGGAGGAGGCGGCGGAGGAGGAGGTGGTTGGTAGCTTATAATTTTTCATTCTTCGAGTTTTGCAAAATTCTTTTTGCCTGCGCCGCAGACAGGGCATCGCCAATCTTCAGGAAGATCCTCAAATTTGGTTCCAGGAGGCACTTTGCCTTTCTTATCTCCTTTGTCAGGATTGTAGATATATCCACAATTACTGCTTTGGCATTGCCACTTCATTATCAAACCCCTTTAATTGAATATTAACTTATAATTCCCTGTAGTCTTGCTGCAGGTCCTCCATATTTCCATCGTTCTGGCTTGTCCAGAATCTTTCTGAAGGATTCCAGAATAAACAATAGAAACAGAATTTAGTTTCAAATACCTCGCAGCTTGCTGAGTGTTCTTAAATTATAACACAGATTATGATTGTTTTATTAAAAAATCACTTTTACTGAAAAATAGAGATAAAAATTTATTATTCCAGTCTCCTCACCCGCTGTCATTCCTCGCTCGGCTCGGAATGACAACTTTCTATCTCTATTTTTCTGCCTTTTATAAAAAGATTGAATTTCGCATCTGAAATCCTGTATCCTGATTTTATGCCTTTTTTTGTAATTCATGAGCATCACGCAAGTCATTTGCATTTCGACCTACGCCTCGAAATGAACGGGGTGCTAAAGTCTTGGGCTGTCCCAAAGGGACCTTCGGCTGACCCTGCCCAGAAGAGGCTCGCGATAATGGTAGATGACCATCCAATAGAATACTGCACATTTGAGGGTGTAATAGCGGAAGGACAATACGGGGCAGGCAGAGTAGTAATCTGGGATAAAGGCAATTACAAACTGATAAGCGGGGGTATTCCCGAAAGGAAAATAGAAATTTTCCTTGAAGGCGAAAAACTCAAGGGAGCGTATGTCCTTGTGAGGTTAAAAGGCAAGGAGAAAGAGTGGCTTATGATTAAAAAAAAGGATGAATACGCAAAGCCTGATTTCAAGATCAAAACCATTCTAAAGACTCTTTAAAATTGCAATATAAATTGAATCCACCAGCCTCCAAGAAAGAAAATGTAGCGGGTATGTTTAACCGCATTGCCCGGTATTATGATTTTCTCAATCATTTTCTTTCGCTTAATAGGGATGTAATATGGCGTAAAAAGGCTATAGATGAACTAATATCCGATAGGCATAAAACTATATTAGATGTAGCAACAGGGACGGGAGATCTCGCTATCGAAGCCTCGAGGCTTACCCCTGTCAGGATTATAGGAATCGACATCTCAGAAAATATGCTTGAACTCGCCAGAGAAAAGATTAGTAAAAGGCAATTATCTCATATTATAGAAATTCAGAAGGGAGATTCGGAAAACCTTTCCTTTGCTGATGAATCATTCGATGCGGTTACGGTAGCATTTGGGGTCAGAAACTTTGAAAATCTTGAGAAGGGTTTATCAGAGATGCTCAGGGTGCTCAAAAAAGGTGGGAGGGTTGTAATCCTTGAATTTTCAATGCCGTCGAATTTCCCTGTCAAGCAGATTTTCAGTTTCTATTTCAGGAATATATTACCCCTTGTTGGGAAAATAATCTCACGTGATGCTTTTGCCTATAGATACCTGCCCAATTCTGTAAAAGAGTTCCCATATGGAAAGGATTTCATTGATATGCTTAAGCGCGTGGGTTTTTCATCGCTTGTGCAAAAACCTTTAAGTCTTGGGATATGCTCAATCTATACCGGGGTTAAAAAATGAAAAAAGATGAGGCTAATATTAATAGTCTATTTATATTTCCCACTCTTTTTGAAGGGCTAAATGTTCAAGGTTTTTTTACAACAAAGGCTGTTAATGGGGATTTAGAGCTAATTTCCAGACTTGCCGGTGTAGAGGCAAGTAATCTCTATCACCCAATTCAGAGGCATACAGACAGGATTATAGTCCTTGCAGACAATATAGAAAGAAAGATTGCAGACGCTGTCATTACCTTAAGAACAGATGTCTTTATTGGAGTGGATGTGGCTGATTGCTTGCCAATACTGCTCTACGATAAAAGGCTTAATGCAGTGGGAGCAGTTCACGCGGGATGGCGTGGAACTGCCGGTATGATATTGCAAAAAACTATTATGAAAATGTCTGAAGATTTTGGTTCAACCCCGACAGACATATTTGCGGCTATGGGTCCTGCTATAAGAGGTTGTTGTTATGAGGTTGGCAGCGAGGTTATTGAGGCGGTTGAGAAGGTTACGGGCAGCGGTAATTATTATAAACAAAAGGAAGGGAAATTTTTTTTGGATCTGCAGTCTGCTAATGTGAATCAGGCGCTCTCTCAGGGTATTCGGCGATCTAATATCTGGCTTTCTGAATATTGCACATTTTGCCATCCAGAGAAGTTTTACTCTTATCGCTACACAAAAGGAAAGAC
>JBBIIV010000061.1:0-11448 GCA_037446295.1 Nitrospirota bacterium | reverse complement strand
AAATTGCCTTAGAAATAGTTTTGAAGAATTTCTATATCGGGATTCGGGAATTGGATTTTAGTTTCTTAATTTAGATTAGATATGTTACTCTATAAAACTTTAACTCATAAGGAGACTTTATTAATGAAAATTTTACTTACAGTGCTTTTTTCTGTTTTCATTCTCTCGGCATGCGCAAAAGATGGTAAGCAAAAAGACGGATATATTGCTAAGATTGATGGGATAACAATCAGTAAAGAAGAAGTAAATGCGCAGATGAAAATGCTCCCTGAAATTGCCATTCAGCACTTTCAAGGTCCTGAGGGATTAACTAAATTTGTTGATGAATTAGTCAAAAAGGAGATGCTGTATCTTGAGGCAAAAAAGAGGGGAATGGACAAGGATAAGGAGTTTCAGAAGAAAGTTGAGGAATTCAGAAAAATAACCCTTATAAACGACCTTCTTGATAAGGAGATTGAGCTTTCACCAAAGGTTACTGAGGAGGATATTAAGGGCTATTATGACAAAAATAAAGATGATTTCATGATAAACAAGCAAATAAGGATAAGCCACATATTTGTAAAGACAGAAGATGAACTAAATAAGGCAAAAGAAAGAATAGAAAAAGGAGATGATTTTGCTAAAATCGCCTCTGAAATGTCTGCTGACAAGGCGTCGGGAAAAGTAGGGGGTGACATTGGCTTTATAAAAAAGGGGGAATTATCGCCTGAGCTTGAAAATCTCGTATTTACAATGCGTAAAGGTCAGGTAAGTTCACCTGTAAAGATGAAAGATGGGTTCAGGATTGTAAAGGTTACCGACATAAAAGGTAATGTGGTAGAATTTGATAAGGTCAAAGGATTGATTAATCAAAGGCTTATAGCTGAAAAACAAAGGGAAAGCTTTGAAGCATTTATGGAAAAAATCAAAAAGAACTACAAGATTGATATAAACAAAGATGAGATAGCAAAAATAAATCTCGGGGGCAATAAATAGGGAGGTTTGTGTTTTGAATCAGCATTTGTTTCCATAAGCCTGTAAAGGGGCATTGTATCATAGTGTTCGATTAGCCTATTAACCCGAAAACTGCAATTGAATTTTTGTTTAGCAGGAGAAATGCATTTTTGGATTAATGGCTTTCATGCAGCTGTTAATATAGCTTGAGGTAGTAATATCGCGTAAAGTTAATCTCGATATAGAGTCTGTTTATAAACTCTCATTAGTATAATAGGCTGCCATTCCCGCGAAGCTTGTCCCTGCAGGCAGTAAGCAGGGAGCGGGAATCCAGGGTTTCCCACGAAAGTGGGAATCCAATTCCTTATGTCTGGATGCCCGACTAAAGACCCCCGACTACAAACTTCGAGGGCAGGCTTCGGGCATGACGGAAATAAAAAACGGCAATTTATAAACAGATACGATATAGACTCTTTATCCCCCTCCACAACTTGGTGGCTCTCATCATTTCCCGATGCAAAACTCGCTGAAGATTTTATTTAATACATTTTCTGATATGACACATCCGGGTATCTCGCCAAGACTATCACCTGCCTCTCTTAAGAGCATGGCAATAATTTCTACCACTTCATTATGTTTAAGTAATTCCTCTACTTCATCTAAGGATTTAATCGCTTTTTCAATAGAATCTTTGTGTCTCATGTTAGAAATAAGAATATCCTCAGTTTGTCCGCTTTCCTTTTTGGAAATACAAAGTGAATATACTTTATCTTTTAGCTCTTTTATTCCAATGCCCTTTAATGCAGATATCTTTATACATTGTTCACTGGTTATGCCCATGTCCGCAAAGTTAAATTGATGGCTTTCGATATCGAGTTTGTTTAAAATAATCAGTGCTTTTTTATCTTTTATTTTTTGGAAAATTTCTATGTCTAGGTTATCTAAAGGCGCACTCAAATCGAAGACCGCCATTACGATATCCGAGTTTTCAATAGCTTTGAGACTCCTTATGACGCCCTCCATTTCAGCAAGCTCTTGCGGTTCCCTAATACCTGCCGTGTCCATAATCCTTAAAGGAAGCCCGTTAATATTTAAATAATCTTCAATTATGTCCCTTGTGGTCCCTGGAGATGTAGTGACGATAGCCCTGTCTTTTTCAAGTAAGCAGTTCAGGAGTGAGGACTTCCCTACATTAGGCTTACCAACGATAGCTGTTGAGACCCCTTCCTTAAAAAATCTACCCTCATCGTAGCTTGTTGCTAATTCGTGCAGGTTTTTCTTTAAGTTATTAATGCGTTGGGATAATTCCTCGCCTTTGATTTCTTCAATCTCATCTTCAGGGAAATCTATATATGCTTCAACATTTGCGCACAGGCATATGATTTCTTCTATAAGGCATTTTATTTTTTCTGACAATCTTCCTTCGAGTTGAGTTAGTGCTATTCTTTCTGCCATTTGAGTTTTTGCTCTTATAATATCAATCACAGCCTCTGCCTGTGAGAGGTCTATCCTGCCGTTTAAGAAAGCCCTTTTGGTAAACTCGCCCGGTTCAGCAAGCCTTGCCCCGTTTTTTAAAAGTAGATTTAAAGTAGTCTTAAGAGGCAGTATCCCCCCATGGCAGTTTATCTCTACAATGTCCTCGCGGGTATAAGTCTTTGGAGATTTCATAACTGTGAAGAGGGCTTCGTCTATAGTACTTTGTGTCTCTGGATCAGTTACAAATCCAAGAGTCAAGGTATGAGATTTTGCTTCAGACAACAGTTTATTGAAGGGGGATTTAAAAATCTTTTCTGCCAGTATAATGGAGTCCTTGCCGCTTAACCTCACTATCCCAATACCCCCTTCTCCAAGCGGAGTTGAAATAGCAGCTATTGTATCATTCAGAAACATATTTAACCTGTGTTCGACTTCAGTGAAACATCAAAAAATAATCGTCAATGCCATGCATCAGGAAAGCAAGGCACAAAAGTCAAAATAAATCATCACTATTCAAAATTTTTGAAGAGTTTGGACCAAAAGACAGAGAAAGATATTGTTTTATATTAACCATATAATGTTAATCATGGAACTGAAATTAAATTTTTGTTGAGCAGGCATAAATACCCTCAGACATTTTATAGTATCAAAGTATCAAATGACACCCTGATACTTTGATATTTACTTTCCTTCAGCTTCGCCTCGCTATGACAATTTTCTACCTCTATCTTTCGGTTGCCTAATATGTGTTGCATAAAAATATTTAAGCAGTGACTGCGGCATTGCATGTCTAAGATGTTTCAAAACAAAGGGTTTTCGCGCATCCAAGCCTGCTCTATCGGAACGAAATGCATTTTTTGGGTTAATTTAATTATATACAGCCGTTCTCTATCTTTCTATTGTGAGTCTTTGAGGAGCTTATATTCGATGCTGTCAACGAGAGCTTGCCATGAAGCCTCTATAATATTTTCTGAAACCCCCACGGTCCCCCAGCGGAAGGTATCATCCCCTGATTCTATGAGGACTCGCACTTTTGCAGATGTCCCCTTGCCGGCAGTAAGCACCCTGACCTTGTAATCATGAAGCTTTACACTCTTAAGTTGTGGATAAAATTTTTCAAGGGCTTTTCTCAGGGCGTTATCTAAAGCATTTACAGGTCCATTGCCTGTCGCCGCTGTATGTTCGATATTTCTGCCAACCCTTACCATGATAGTAGCCTCGCTTACTGGGTCTTCATTATCCTTTCTCTTTGATATGATGACCCTGAAGCCTATTAGGTCAAAAAATCTCCTGTGAAGTCCTAATTGTTTTTTTAGCAAAAGTTCAAAAGAGGCGTCTGCCCCGTCAAATTGAAACCCTTGATGTTCAAGTTGCTTTAATTCATCAAGAATTATCTGAACCTCTGGAGAGTCAGACTTGAGAGAGATATTAAACTCCTCAGCCTTTCTCATAATATTACTTTTTCCTGCGAGGTCGGAAATAAGCACTCTGCAGGAATTTCCTACGAGTTCAGGCTTTATATGTTCGTATGTCTCAGGTCTTTTTCTAATAGCGCTGACATGAACCCCGCCTTTGTGTGCAAAGGCGCTATCTCCTACATAAGGCTGGCGCTTAAAATGGCGGAGGTTAGCGATCTCATTAACGAATCGTGACGCATCGCGTAATTTGCTGAGCTGTTTATCAGCAAGACACCTTAAGCCAAGTTTAATTTGAAGATTTGGGATTATGGAGCAGAGATTTGCATTCCCGCATCTCTCCCCAAAACCATTAATTGTCCCTTGCACCTGAACTGCGCCCATCTCAACTGCGATTATAGAATTTGCTACGGCGCATTCCGAGTCATTGTGGCAGTGGATGCCTATCGGGGATTGAATCTTTTTCAAAACCTCTGTTAATGTTTTGGCGATATTATGTGGGAGTGTCCCTCCGTTTGTATCGCAGAGCACCAGACAGTCCGCTCCCGCATCTGCAGCAGATTGAAGGCATTTTATCGCATATTGCGGATTGTGCTTATAGCCATCAAAAAAGTGTTCTGCGTCAAAAAAGACCGTTTGAATGTTTTTTTTGAGTATAGCTACTGAATCATAGATTACATCGAGATTCTCCTCAAGGGAGATATTCAATGCCTCTTTTACATGGAAATCCCATGTCTTGCCAAAAATAGTAGCCGCCTTTGCCTTCGACTCTATCAGCGCCCTGATATTTGTATCATTATTTGGCTTGACTCCCGGTTTATGAGTGCTCCCAAATGCTGTTATTATAGAGTTTTGAAGGGAGATTTTTTTTGCCTTTTTAAAATATTCAGTGTCTTTGGGGTTTGAACCGGGCCAGCCGCCCTCGATGTAATGAATGCCCAAGTCATCAAGTTTTTCAGTGATTCGCAGTTTATCTTCAATGGAAAAAGATATTTCTTCGGATTGGGAGCCATCCCTGAGAGTTGTGTCATAAACCTCTATTGTCTTCATATCCCCCTCGGAGTATTTCAAATTCCAGCATCAAGCCGGACAGAATTAAAAAATTAAATCTATCATTTTGCGAGTCCAAAGGCGTCATGCAAAACCCTCACTGAAAGTTCGGTATATTTTGCTTCTACGACACAAGATACTTTTATCTCGGAAGTGCTTATCATAAGTATGTTGATGCCATGTTGTGCCAATGCGTTAAACATCTGTGCTGCAACACCTGAATGCGTTCTCATTCCAACCCCTACTATAGAGATCTTAGCGATGTCATCCCTGAAAATCACCTCCTTAGCTTGAAGTTCTTTCGCAAGGGCTTCAGTTAGTTTAAAAGCCTTTTGCAAGTCTGTTTTTGCAACGGTGAAAGAAATATCAGCAGATTTGCCATCACTGCTGACATTTTGGACAATCATATCAACGACTATATTGGCATTTGCGATATCGGTAAACAGTTTGGCAGCAATGCCAGGCTTGTCAGGCAGCCCTATCAGTGTGATTTTCGCCTGATTCTTATCATAGGTAATTCCTGAAACCATCACTTTTTCCATATCTTCGTCCTCCTTCGTAACAAGGGTGCCTGGAATGTCAGAAAAGCTCGATCTCACGACAACTGGCACATTATATTTCATCGCAAATTCAACAGAACGTGTTTGCAGCACTTTAGCCCCAAGACTCGCCATCTCGAGCATCTCTTCGTAAGATATTTTGTCTATTTTTTTTGCTTCAGGGACAATGTTGGGATCTGTAGTATATACACCGTCAACATCTGTGTAAATTTCGCATGAATCGCTCTGTAGAGCTGCTGCAATGGCAACAGCAGATAGATCTGACCCCCCCCTTCCAAGTGTTGTAATCTCGCTGTTCCCCTCGGTTATACCCTGAAAACCGGCTACAACAACAATATATCCTTTATCAAGGGCATTAAGTAACCTCCCGCCTTCAATCTTCTCAATTTTTGCCTTTGTATGCACTGCATCAGTTATTATACCTGCCTGCCATCCCGTCAGCGCCAATGCTTTGTGTCCAAAAGCCTCGATTGCTAGCGCTGTCAGCGCCGTAGTTACCCTTTCACCAGAAGAAAGCAGTAAATCCATTTCCCGCTCGGAGGGATTAGGGGATACCTGACAGGCAAGATTTATTAATTTATCCGTTTCGCCTGACATTGCAGAGACGATTACCACAACCTTGTGCCCCTCTTTAGCGGTTTTCACCACCCTTTCCGCTACAGCCTTAATCCTATCAATGTTTCCGACAGAGGTTCCCCCGTATTTTTGAACAATAAGCATTAGGTAAACACCTCCAATTAAGCAGATAGTAATTATAATAATAACATGAGAAAATGAATCACTACAATTATACCCAAATCCCGATATAGAAAATGCCTACACCACAACATGAGGCAAATCGAAGGCTTTTTTTGCTTGTTGTTAGTATTGTTTAGTTGCAAACCAAATCAGAGAAAATTAGCAAATGAAATAAAAAGCGGTATTCTACACTAACCAAAAATGCATTGCGTTTCAAAAGAGCTGGCATAAATGATAGAAAACCCTTTGTCCTGAGACGCCTCTGACATGCAATGCAGCAGTCACTGCTTAAATATTTTTATGCGCCATAGATTAGGCAACCGAAAGATAGAGATAGAAAATTGTCACAGCGAGGCGAAGCCGAAGGGAAGTAGGCGTCAGAGTGTCATTTGATATTTGGACACTAAAAAATGTTTGATTGTAATTATGACACTGCTAAACCAAAATTCAATTTCTTTTTCTGGGTTAAATTCGAAAACGTCCCCAGCGGGATTCGAACCCGCGTTACCGCCTTGAAAGGGCGATGTCCTAGGCCGGACTAGACGATAGGGACAAAAATGAATTGAGTAGCATATAGTATTTAGTCGTTAGCAAATTAACAATTATTCACAATTGACTGTTCGCCTTCATTAAATGAGCCGCGTTGGATTCGAACCAACGACCCACGCCTTAAAAGGGCGTTGCTCTACCTGCTGAGCTAGCGGCCCTCTGTCTATGCTTTAAGGGCAAAGATAAAATAAATATGCAGTAGTTGAACACCACTGCAGTTAATAACTGAACTAAATTTAGTTGAGTATTTTAGAATTAATAGAGATTTTTTGTCAATTAGGTTTCTGCTAGGGTTCCCTGCTTTTTTAGAAGAACACATTGGAAATCATTATTACCGAAAGCTGGTGAGGAGTATTTTCGGGCTAATGTCACAAAAAAATAATATTGCTTTTAAATAAAGGCACAAAAAAATTTGATGTTTTCACCTTTTATGATTAAAATAATGGTTATTTATCAATTTTATAAATTCAGTTTAACTTTAAAGCTCAGGAAACTCGAAGAGACTCTTGAAATCCCAGCACACTGCCCTATAACAAAGAATGGGATATATCTGTTACAAAGGAGGCGCTAAGATGCAGAGAGAGATAGTGATGTTTCTTACAACAACGCCTTATAGTTTTGAAAATACCCATACAATATTAAAACTTGCTGAAGCTGCCCTTAAGAAAGGTCAGAATGTGAGGCTTATTGCATCTGGAGACGGCATCTTCTCAATCGTCAAAGGACAGCTTCCAAAGTCATTATCAGCTCTTGAAGAACTTGTCGAACAGGGACTCAAGGTTGATATATGAACAGGCTGCATGATGAACCGCGGTCTTGCGGGAGAAGATTCCATTGCAGGTGGTGAAATGAGCTCATTAAAGGGGCTTTTTAATGTTATAAAGTCTAATCCTATCTTTTTGAATTTCGGGATTTAATGGGAGAGATTATGGGAAGCATTAATGTAATTCTTAGAAAGCCTCCATACGGCACAGTTGACGCTTCTGAGGCAATAAGGCATGCCCTCGGAGGTGTAACAGAAGATATGTCTGTAAATCTGTTTTTAGTTGATGGCGGGGTGAACGCCGCTTTAAAGCATCAGGATGTAGCAAACACCGAATATCTAAGCGTCGAAGAAGGCATTAAAGATTGCATTGAGATGGGGGTCAATGTTTATGCAGAAAGGATGTCCTTGAGGGATGAAGGCATCGAGGCGCCTGAACTTACAGATGGGATAAAGGTTATAAGCGGTTTTGAAATGGCTGAAATAATTAATTCTGCGAATGTAACGATGGTGTTTTAACATTAGAGGGGAAAAATGCTTGTGATAATAAAGAGCGCTCCTGATACAACAGAGGGTAAAAGAGGCGTAAGAATAGCGCGGGATATGGCTGCTGACATATGCCTCGTTCAAAATGCAGTTTATTATGCGGGGAAATACAGGCTTGAAGGCTTTTGCGGAACTGTTTATCTCTTGGATGAGGATAGAAGGCTAAGGGGACTCACCGATGAAATTGTAGAAAAGGATGTCAAAATAATCGACTACAATAGGCTTGTTGATTTAATGATTAATGAGGGAAAAGTGATAGGGGCATTTTAATTTAGCAAGAATAATTAGATTCTATTTTTAAACTCCCACGACTACAAACTTCGAGTGCAGGCTTTGGGCATGACGGAAATAAAAAACAGCAATTTATAAACAGACGCTAATTAGATTCTGTTTATTGCACTTTATAAAATTTTTCTATCATTTTGAATCCTGCGCTCCGCCATTCCTAACAAAGCGAGAAATCTTATCTTTTCGCTCTGGATAAACCATGCGCTGAGCAAGGCGAATATGTCCCTGAGAAATCTCTGAGCTTTCTATATTCTTCCCTTCGGTTGGAATGGCAATATACTCCCAAAAAGGGGTTTTTGTTATATTTTTACTCTATAGCTTGTGATGCTTAAGCTTTATTCAGTATTTTTTGGTGTAAAAGTTACTGATTTATAGTGCAGTTTGGTAGTTTGAAATACTACCCTTTTTGTTTTGCCTTTTTTGTCGTTGGTTTTTTATGCATTAGATCAGATATAAAGTTTACAGCTTTGATAATAGATTCTTTTATATTCAAACTATCTGTCTCTATCGCAAGCTCTGGACTCAAAGGCTCTTCATAAGGAACTGTAACCCCGGGAACAGGCGCTCCTTTCCGCCCTTTTTTGTAGATATCTTTTGGCGCGGAACGAGTATTTAATCTATTTTTTTCTCTGTTCTGGCAGACATTGATAGAGCATTTAGTGTAAATCTCTGCAAAGTTAGGGATATCCTGTCTTGCTAATTCTCTCCATCTCCCCATGTTAGCTGTTGCATCAATAATTACATTGTGGTTCAGACTCGCAAGCTTTTTAGCCATATATACGATGGCACGGTAAACCATCTCTCTTTCATCATCGGAATATGTTGGCTTAGGCGTTACAAGGCTTCTTAGCTCGTCCATCCTGAGAATCACGAAATCAGGATAGGTTTTCTTTATACCGTCAGCTATAGTGCTCTTCCCGCTGCCGGGCAACCCAGTTATCCATATGACTAATCCGCTCATTCCACTTAGATTAACATATATTGGATGCCCGAAAACAGATGTGTCTCATAAACAATTTGCAAAAAAAGTTGATTTATATTTAGAATAATGGGATTGAGATTAATTCTTAAATTTTTACCAAATGAAACACTCGACAAAAGTTAAACAATCGCCCCACTTTGAAAAGATAGCCTTAATAGGAAATCCAAATGTTGGAAAGAGCGCTATTTTTGGATTGCTTACAGGCAAATATGTGACGGTCTCAAATTATCCCGGCACTACAGTTGAGGTAACCCAAGGCAATTTAATAATGGATAGCAAAAGGCTGCTCATTATTGATACGCCAGGGGTTAACAGCTTAATCCCTATGAGCGAGGACGAAAAGGTGACAAGGGATATTCTCCTAAAGGAGGCGCCTTTTGCTGTGATACAGGTTGGGGATTCAAAAAATTTAAAGAGAACTATTCTCATTACGCTTCAGCTTGCCGAAATGGGGGTCCCCTTAATTCTCGATCTAAATATGATAGATGAGGCGAGGGATAGGGGAATAATAATTAAGATAAATGATTTAAGCAAGGCTTTAGGCGTGGAAGTCGTAAGCACCATAGCCCCCCAGAAGAAAGGGATAAAGGAACTAAAAGATGCCATCAAGAGACCTAAAAAGGCTTCCATACAAATTGAATATCATCCTGTCATCGAAGAATACATCGGTAAAATCTTGAACCTGCTGCCTCTTACAAGCATATCAAAACGGTCCATCGCGATAATGATCTTATGCGGCGACGAAAGCTTAAGAGATTGGCTTAAAGCAAATGTGAAGGAAGAAGCACTCATAAAAATTGAAAACCTAGCTAACGAATGCAGGCTCAAGGTTAAAGATTCCATCCCTTATTTGATAAGCAAAAGCAGGATCGAAAAATCAGAGGAGATAGTCAATGCTGTAATCGCTAGAATAGACGAGGGCAGAAGTATTCTCACAGAGCGTATTGGCAAATTGAGCATGCATCCTTTATATGGGATTCCCTTTCTCTTGCTCATATTATATGGCATGTATCAGTTTGTGGGGGTTTTTGGAGCGGGCACTCTCGTGGATTTTTTTGAGGAGAACTTATTTGGTGAATTTATCAATCCTACTATTACTAAGTTTGTTCATGCAGTGATACCTTTTGAAATTATTCAAGAACTGCTTGTTGGGGAATATGGGATTATTACGGTTGCCTTGACATACTCGATAGCTATTATACTGCCAATTACCTTTACTTTTTTCATTGCTTTTGCATTGCTTGAAGACAGCGGTTATTTGCCCCGACTGGCGATATTAAGCAATAGGGTATTCAATCTTATAGGATTAAATGGCAAGGCTGTTCTGCCAATGGTTTTGGGGCTTGGGTGCGGGACGATGGCAGTCATGACCGCAAGGATATTGGAAACTAAAAGAGATAGGATTATAACGACCTTTCTCCTTGCCCTTGCAATCCCATGCTCTGCCCAACTCGGCGTGATATTGGGCATGTTGGGCGCCCTTTCTCTGAAGTCTGCAATCATATGGATATCGAGTCTTATTCTGGTCGCTATTTTTACCGGCTTTCTTGCCTCAAAATTAGTAGAGGGTGAAAAAACAGATTTTTTTTTAGAGATACCGCCGCTGCGTATTCCACATCTAAATAATATACTTATCAAAACAATAGGGAGGGTTGAATGGTATTTAAAAGAGGCCGTTCCATTATTTATTCTCGGCACTCTCATCCTGTTTATACTTAACAAACTTGATATGCTCGTTGTTTTGCAAAGGGCCGCGTCTCCTGTGATAGTCAATATCCTTGACCTTCCTGAAAAGACAACAGAAGCCTTCATTGTAGGTTTTCTCAGGCGAGATTATGGCGCAGCCGGTCTTTACTCTTTGGCACAACAGGGTTTTCTTACTCCTATCCAGACACTTGTTAGCCTTGTGACCATTACATTGTTTGTGCCGTGTCTGGCAAATTTTTTTATGATTATAAAAGAGCGGGGTATTAAGACAGCGCTTTGGATTATCGTTATAGTATTTGTATCAGCATTTATATTTGGGGGGGCTCTGAACTGGATTTTGAGATACTTCGAGGTAGAACTTTAATTAGAGTTTGTTTTTAAACTATGGTTTTTGTGATTTCGGCTTTCCAGCATGTGCCCATCGCCTGTCTGCCTTGTTTG
>JBBIIV010000060.1:0-11476 GCA_037446295.1 Nitrospirota bacterium | reverse complement strand
AAGGAGAACTTTTTTTGCATTAATATTAGTGGTAACTGCATTTTTTGGGTAAAGCAATATACATGCCGAACAGTATTGGATGTATCCCTACTTATCCACGGAAAAAACAGAAAAAGATGTCTTTAGGACGCGGTCAAAAGCGCTTGTCTGATATCTTTCTGATTGCCTTTATTAATCCTTCGGCGGTTGATTCAATAACAAATGTCTTGACTCCAAGCACTTCTTCTATATCTTGGACTGAAACATCATCAAGAAAGACAGTTTCCCCTTCTTTGGTAACAACATCGGGGATAAGGAGGATGTCATTCTTTTCGACGACATAAGAAAGGCTTTTAATAACATCTCTTCCAGTTAGGAGACCTGCTACAGTGATGGAATTCCCGAAAAATGAATTTTCTATCTGTGTTACATTAATATTAATTCCCGACTTTCTAAGCAATGATGCAAACCATGACAGATATGGATAAAAAGAGGTTCCTGTGAAGGTAATAAATCTTGTTTTGGTGTCCATTACCAAATTCTTTAAAGGGGCTTTCTTTGCATGATGCAGAAATGAGGGGACCATTGCAACTCCGTTTTCTATTTGAGGCAAGTCATCATATTGCTCAATTGGTGGGAAGGGAATTTCAGCTTTGATATATAATTCATCCGAACCAAAAACAACGGTCTCCCCGTATTTTTTTCTTAATCTTCCTTGAAATCTGCTAATTATCTCGAGCGCATTACGGGCATCTTCCTTTTCAACAGGATTAATCTTTTTTTTACGATGTGATGTTAATCCCACAGGCACAACCGCAATTGATGACATATGAGGATAAAAACGGAGCAGGCTAGAAATAGTTTTTAAGAGGGTTTCATTATCATTATAACCAGGGCATAGGACAATCTGTGTATGTACTTGTATCCTGTTTTCGGCAAAAAAACTTATATCCTTCAAAATTTCATTGGCATCAGGGTTGCCAAGTATTTTATTCCTTATATCCGTATCAGTGCAATGGACAGATATATAAAGAGGGCTAAGTCTTTGTGAGACTATCCTTTTTTTGTCCTCAGAAGAAAGGTTTGTGCATGTGATATAGTTTCCGTAAAGAAAGGACATCCTGTAATCTTCATCTTTAATATATAAAGTTTTTCGCAAGCCTCGTGGAAGCTGCGTAACAAAGCAAAATACACAGTTATTTTTGCAAGTCATGATTTTAAAGGGCGTAAAGGTCATGCCAAGACTAGCCAGCGATCTACCCTGATTCCGTATTATAAAGGGGAAGGTTTTTTTATCCCTTCTTATTAAAAAATGCGAACCCTGCTCATTATAGTGAACCATGAGATCTATTATATCCTCGATATAATTGCCGTTTAGGTTGATAATCTTATCTCCCTTTTTTAAGCCTGCTTCCTCGGAAATGCTTTTTGGGGCAACTTCTTCTATTACCACGCCTTTGCTATTTCTCATTAAACAGCCTTGTAACCTTTATAAATATATTGAACACCTGATAAAACGGTTAATATTGCAACCAGAAAAACTATTTGCTGCCTAATCTTCATTTCAGTGTCAATCTCAAAATTTATAGAAACTAGGATATATACAATCAGAATAGCCTGAAAGGCATTTGCAAGCTTGCCTATCAGAGATGGTTCAACCTTACTGTTATGAGTGAAAATAACCAGAACAATCCAACCCAAAATGATAATTACATCCCTGCTTATTACAGTTACAGCTATCCAGGCGGGAAGCCATCCGTAGAAAGCGAATATTACAAAGGATGTGAGCAGTAAAAATTTGTCCGCTAAAGGATCAAGAAACGCCCCGAGTTTTGTTTTTTGATTTGTGAGCCTCGCTAAAAAACCATCCAGCAAATCCGTAATAGCCGCAACAGAAAAAAGTATCAGGGCATATTCATATTTCTGGTTGAGCATAGACAAGATAAAAAATGGAATTATTATTAATCGTGTAAAGGTCAGGGTGTTTGGGATGGTCAAAAATGTCATGGCATTTTACATGGAATGTTGTCTAAATAGTTCTGAACACCAATCTTTTTATAGCATTTTGATAGCGGTATTAGTGTTTCTAAAGACCCTTGCTTTTTAAGATGAAGGGCTATATTCAGCAGGGATTCTGCATGGCATCTTTCAAGGGCAAAGTTATAAGAATTAGTTATCTGAAGTGCTGATTTTAATATTTTCAAGGCTTTTTCGTGATTTCCTTCCATAAATTCGATTTCCCCGTGAGTAAGTTTGCAGTAGGCTATTCCTCGCATATCCCTTGTCTTTTTAAAATTTTTTAAAGCCTTGTCCAGATAAATTTTCGCCTTATCTAAATCCCTTTTTATTTTGAAAACATTCGCAATGCTCCAGAGGGTATAAGAATGGCTGACGATATCGCCAAATTCTTGATAAAGTTCAGTTGCTTTTTCAAAATATTCCATAGCTGCTTCATATTCATCAATCATCCTATAAGCATTGCCAATGCCGCAATATGAATAAGCCTTCCCAAACTTGTCATTTAAGGCTAAAAAAATCTTGTTTGCCCGCTTATAGTGTTCAAGAGATTTCTCATTCCAGCCGGCAATCCTAAAGGCGCCTCCCAATCCGCACGAGGCATACCCGATACCAGATTTAAACCGAATCTCGGCAAAAAGTCTTTTTGCCGCATTAAATCTTGCGATTGACCCAGTTATATAGCCTTTTACCCTTAGTATCGTCCCCTGAGTCCAGAGTGAAAATCCCATACCCTTCTTATCGTTAATTTTTTTATAATAGGCAAGAGGCTTTTTAATATCTTTAAGCGCATCTTTCCACAACCCTTGTGCCTTTAATGATAGCACCCGGCCTACCATAGCATCGGCTGCCGTCATATCCAAACCAAGCGCATCACACATCTCAATCGCTTCATCATATTTATTCAGACCTCTGCTAAAATCCCCTTTTATGCGGTAAATATCCGCGATAAAAACAGTTGAATCAATTAACCCGTTTAGATTTGAATTTTTTTTGCTGAGAGCAAGAGCTTTTTGTGAAATCTTGAGAGCTTTGTTATACTGAGCATCATTTCTCAGCGCCTCAGCTTCATTTAAAAGTTTTTTTACTTTATCTTGGTTCATATAGTTCCTTAACTTTTGTGGGTCTTCTTCAATTTCGTTGGAACAAAATGCTCCACAACTTATTTTTACAACTGTTTTGGAGATGAACCGCTTTTGTTAATGTCCGAGAGGTTTTCTCTAAGTTTTGACATAAAAGCCCTGTAGTCTTCTGAACCGAAAAAGGCTGAACCAACGACGAGGATATCGGCTCCGGCATTTGCAACATCCCTCGCATTGTCAAGCTTAATCCCGCCGTCAACCTCCAAAAGGGTTTTATAGCCCCTTTCTCTAATCATTCTATTGAGAGCGCGAATTTTATCCGTTACCGTTGTTATGAAAGATTGTCCGCCGAATCCTGGATTAACAGACATTAGCAGAACCATATCAAGGTCAGAAATTATGTTATCAAGACTGCACAGAGGGGTAGCAGGATTCAGGGATACTCCAACCCTTACGCCTGTTTCTTTTATTGAATGGACAGTCCTATGTAAATGTGTGGAAGCCTCGACATGGACTGTCAAAAAATCCGCTCCTGACTTAATAAAATCGTATAAAAATCTCTCGGGGGCGTCTATCATCAAGTGGACATCTAAAGTTAAAGTGGTTATTTTCCTTATAGCTTCAACCACCAGCGGCCCGATTGTTATATTGGGGACGAAGTGTCCGTCCATAATATCGAGATGGAGCATATCGACTCCGGCATTTTCAGCCGCTTTAATCTCCTCACCTAATCTTGTGAAATCGGCAGAGAGCAGGGAAGGGGCTATCCTGATCATCTGTTCTCCTCTTCTGGAAATTTTCCGAGACTCACAACAATTTTGAAGGCATCACCTCCGCTTTCGTGAGGTTCAGGTCTTTGTGCAAGTATAATATTTTTTTCTGCAAAATTTGAATGAACGTATATAATCCTGTTTATCTTTAATCCCCTCTCCTTTAAAACAGCTTCTGCAGCATCAAGTGTATTGCCGGTCAGATCGGGGACATTTCTGATTCTTGGTCCCTTACTTAAAATTATGCCAACTTCTCGCCCTTCCTTTACCTTATTTCCGGGGGGGATGTCCTGTTTGAGTATATGCCCTTCGGGGATGTGCACATCATGCATCTCGCCATCAACCCGCAGATTGATTTTTTTAGAAGAAAGCAGCTTTTTAACATCTTCTATATTCCTTCCAGAGAGCTCGGGCATAACTACAGTCCTGCCATAACTTAACAACTCAAATGTAAAATGTCCCGAGACAATCCCGATAATTAAAAGGATAACAAGGTATATTAAAACTTTGAAAATCTTCGTAATCATCTAACCATTAAAGAAAAAACATTGCTAATTTGAAGCAAGCATCAAAAGCTACAATAATAAACATGATAGTGTAACATGAATTGAACAAATCAAAATAGGTCAGTAGTACCCGGCAAATAACTTGAAGTATTAATAATACAATATTTTTATTGGTCATGTTTAAAAAGGTTTTTGAAGTTTTTCCTGCGAAGCTTGTCCTCAAAGTCTTAATCGGGGAGCAGGAATCCAGCAAATCATTATTATTACTGGATTCCCGTTTACACGGGAATGACAGACCATAATAATTATTACATTTTTTACCGGACACTACTGAAAATAGGTTATAATTTCAGAAAAACTGACATGAAAATAATATTCCTTGAATCTCTCCTTAAGGGCTGGGGAGAGGAGATTTCTTGGGGCTTACAGCTTTATTGATAGATGCCATCAGAAAAAGCTGGCAGGAGAGTTGTATAATGAACTATAAAACCTTTATCTTCAAAAGTATTTTTGGGGATATACATTGCATTTTTAAAGACCGCTTTCTGATTAAAGTATCTTTTGAAAAAGGCAAAGAAAAACTTCATAACATTAGTGATGAAATTCATTTTACAAAAATAGTCTCTGATTCTGATACTTCTGATAAGATATTTTTATCTATGTTAGATGAACTTCTACTTTATTTTAGCGGCAAATTAAGAGAATTTAAACAGCCTTACAGGTTAACCTGCGGGACCCCTTTTGAACGCCGTGTTTGGCTATCACTCCAAGAAATACCTTTTGGGCAGACCAGAACATATAAATGGCTTGCTGAAAAAATCCAAAAACCAATGTCATACAGGGCTGTAGGACAGGCGCTCGGGAAAAATCCCCTGCCGTTAATTCTTCCCTGCCACAGAATAATTGCCTCGGATGGTTCTATAGGAGGTTTTTCCTGTGGTATAAGTATTAAAAGATTGCTGCTTAGACACGAATCTCGGCATATTTTGAAAGGTAATGCAAAAAGGTCTTGATACACTTCAAAAAAGACTCTATCAGCTTATCATAGCAAGGCTTGAAGGAACTTATATCTCTGACAATAAATACAGAGATGAGGTTTTTAGGCTCGTCCAAAAAGGCATCGGTGGGTTTATACTTTTCGGCGGGAAAAGGCATGAAATTAGGAAATTCATAGATGAACTCTACTGTGAATCAGAGATACCTCTTTTTATAGCCTCTGACATTGAAAGAGGGGTTGGTCAGCAGATAACTGGCATGACCCACTTCCCTTGTCCTATGGCTGTAGCGTCAGCAATCAATAGCGAAGCAAATGAGGATGTCTTGATGCTTAAGGATATGATTACTGCTCTTGCCAGAGAGGCTAAAGAAGTCGGGATTAATATGCCGCTTATACCCGTGCTTGATGTTAATACAAATCCAGACAACCCGATTATCTGCACCCGAGCTTTTTCTGACAACCCTCATACAGCAGCATGGTTCGGCTTAAAGTTTATCAATATACTGGAAGGGGAAGGTTTAATAAGCTGCGCCAAACACTTTCCGGGTCACGGGGATACATCGGTTGATTCGCATATATCGCTTCCCATAATATCCAAATCACTCAAGGACATGCATGAAACCGAGTTGATTCCTTTCAAAAAAGCCATAAATGAAAAGGTCGGCGCTGTAATGATAGGACATTTGAATGTGCCGGCACTTGATTCAGTTCCCTCGAGCATCTCAGAAAATACGATAAATAAACTCTTAAGAAAGGAACTTGGATTTGGAGGATTGATACTTACCGATGCCTTGAATATGAAGGCTTTGAAAAATATTAGGGATATCCCCGCAAAATGCCTCTTAGCCGGGGCAAATGTGCTTCTTCACCCTAATAGCGTTGAAGAGTGCGTTAATGAACTTCAAACGGCGGTTGAATCTGGTTACTTGAGCGAAAAGATTATTGATTCATCAATCGGTTATATCCTGCAGGCTAAGCAGGGGATATCAGACTTCGATATCCCATCTGTTGACCGTATTAACAACGATTTGCTCTCAAAAAAGATAATATCAAAATCTATAGCCCTCGTTCAAAATCAAAAAGGGCTTCTCCCTATCACACATTTCCATGATTGCAGCTTGATTTTTGCGGGTGAAAAACGATTTTTGGAGACATCCGCCTTGAAAGATTATTTCAAAGAAACATTTCATATCTCTAATGTCTTGGATAATTCTAAACAAATCACTGTGGTTGCAATATTTAGCATTGTTTCAGCATGGAGGGGCAGTTCGGGGATAAGCGGAGATGAAATACAAGAGATTAAAAAAATAATTCAAAATACAAAAAAAACCGTGATTATCTCTTTCGGAAATCCGTATATACTTAGGCATTTCGGTGATGCAGGGGCGCTTATAGCCGCTTTTGACACAGGTCAATACTATCAGGAAGCTGTCGCCGGACTGCTTAAAGGAAAAGGTAGATTTACGGGACATCTCCCCGTAAGGCTTTATGAAATTTAATCCCTTACCTTACATTAGTGTTTTCACCAACAGTCGGATAGCCATCGTAACGCTTCTTGGGTTTTCATCCGGGCTGCCTCTCGCTCTCACAGGCGGCACCCTTCAGGCATGGATGACTGTGGAGGGCGTTGATCTCAAAACAATAGGAATATTTGCACTCGTTAGCTTCCCATATACTCTCAAGTTTTTCTGGTCACCTCTCATGGATCGTTTTATACCCCCATGGCTTGGCAGACGTCGCGGCTGGATTCTTCTTACACAGATTTGTCTCATGCTCAGCATAGCTTTGATGTCTATGTTCTCACCTCAGCAGGTCCCTATGCTGATAGCAGCGATTGCCCTTCTGATAGCCTTTGCCTCAGCCTCTCAGGATATAGTGGTTGACGCATATAGGACTGATGTCCTCCGTGAAAAAGAACGCGGAGCCGGGGCTGCAGTGTTTGTCTTTGGCTACCGTATCGCGATATTAGTGTCAGGCGCCTTTGCGCTCATTCTTTCTGAACATATCAATTGGAACAATACTTATCTCTTAATGTCTGCTGCTATGTTAATTGGCATATTATCAACTGTCCTTGCACCCGAACCTGAGGCAAAAGTCGAGCCGCCAAAAAGCGTTAGAGAGGCTGTCATTGGCCCAATGAAAGATTATTTCCAACGCAGATACGCTATTTTTATACTCTTTTTGATTGTTCTATACAAGCTTGGGGATGCGTATGCCGGTTCTCTCACAACCGCCTTCTTGATAAGGGGGGTGGGGTTTTCTGCAGGCGATGTTGGGACTATAAATAAAGGATTTGGGCTTGTATGCACACTGGGGGGGGCTTTCTTAGGCGGTGCGATGATGGTTAAGTTTGGGCTTTTCAAATCCCTTTTGGTATTTGGAGCGCTTCAGGCGGTCTCAAATCTTTCATTTATGCTGCTCGCATACATTGGTAAAAACTATGAGATGTTTGTGTTTGCTATAGCCTTTGAGAACCTGAGCGGAGGAATGGGGACATCCGCCTTTGTTGCCCTCTTAATGTCGCTTTGCAATACCCGCTTCAGCGCTACTCAATATGCCCTGCTGTCGTCGCTTGCTGCAATAGGGCGGATATTCATATCCCCCTCTTCCGGTTTTCTCGTAGAGTCTGTTGGATGGGCAGTATTTTTTTTCATTACTACACTCGTTGCCCTTCCTGGATTAGGGGTGCTCTTGCTGCTCAGAAACGAGATTGTTCGTTTAACAGAAAAACTTTAGTATAATAAAATAAATTTTAAATGGTCGGGAGGCGGATTAAAACCGAAAATCGCTTAAAGGAGAACAATGTGACAAACGAAAAAGATGGGGCTATCTTGATCGTTGATGATGACCTGTTTATCGTTGATTATCTGTCCAAGCTATTAGAGGGGTTCGGTTATAAATTAATTACATCAGATAATGCGTCAACTGCTTTAGAAATACTTATGCAGGAAGAAGTTGATGTGGTCCTTACAGATATCAGGATGCCCGGTATTTCAGGGTTAAGACTCCTTGATAAAATATATCAATTAAATCCTGATATACCTGTGATATTGATGACAGGCTATGCAGACATTGATTACGCAATTGAGGCGCTCCAGAAGGG
The DNA here is from genome assembly GCA_037446295.1 of Nitrospirota bacterium. Lineage (GTDB taxonomy): Bacteria > Nitrospirota > Thermodesulfovibrionia > Thermodesulfovibrionales > Dissulfurispiraceae > DYHD01. Next base: position 3,023 of record JBBIIV010000060.1, on the reverse strand, counting down.
TGCGTACGACTTCATCCAAAAGCCTTTCAAATCTGAAATCCTGCTCAATGCTATCTCAAAAGCTCATAGGCATCGCAGGGCAATAAATATCGAAAAAAAGTATAAATCAATGCTTGAAACTACCGTAAAAATACGGACAGATGAACTGTCAACAGCCTTTAAGGATTTGAAAGAGTTAAACGCGGAAATAATTTTGCGCCTTGCTACTGTTGCCGAGTTTAGAGACAATGAATCGGCAGCCCACTTTTCGAGAATAAGTATTTATACAAACAAGCTTGCCTCTGCAATGGATTTCGACTCCAATTTTATAGAGACAGTAACACTTGCTAGCAAGCTGCATGATATTGGTAAAATTGCGGTGCCTGACAAGATATTGCTCAAACCATCTTCTTTGACATCAGAGGAATGGGCAACCATGAAGGCTCATACAAGCATCGGCGCCAAAATATTAGCCGGTTCTAAATATAAGGTAATACAAACTGCTTCATCTATAGCCCTAAACCATCACGAAAGATGGAATGGCTCAGGGTATCCACAAGGGTTGCAAGGACACGACATCCCCATTGAAGGCAGGATAGTTATCGTATGCGACCAATATGACGCTATCAGAAGCAGCCGTCATTACAAAAAGGGAATCAGTCATCATGAAACGATAAGAATTTTAACAGAAGGCGATGGCAGAACAGATCCAAATCACTTCGATCCTGATGTTTTGAATGCCTTCATCAAGATTTCCGATAGCTTTAATGATATTTTTGAAACCTATCAGGATTAACCGAAAAATAGAGATAGACCTGCAAACAGTTCTATTTATTTGTCATTTCAAACACCCAACGAGTGTGAGGAATCTTTAAGTTAAACGATAAGATTTCTCGCTCTGCTCGAAATGACAACTTTCTATTTCTATTTTTCGGGATTAATTATAATCTTGCAAAAATAGAAATAATAGCTTTCTTTTCGAATAAATTAGTAAAGGATAAAAGCTCAATAAAAATGAATAACCTTGAGGCAGAGACCGCAGGGTATCATAAACCCGGAAACTGCAATTGAAATTTTGTATAGCAAGCATAAATACCCTCAAACATTTTATAGCGTCAGGGTATCAAACGACACTGACACTTTCATTTTATCGGGGTTGCGGCATTGCTTGTCTGAGGTGCTTGAGGACAAAGGGTTTTCGGGCATCTATGTCTGCTCTTTTGTAAATATGAAGATTCCTTTTGGGTAAACTAAATTTTTGTCTTGCTATCATCCCCGCTTGCCTCCCTGTGCTATGGCAGACAAGAATGAGTTATAAGCAATAATTTCTAATGGCGTTCATTAGAAATACTCATCTAATGACAATTCTGGGTTAAAAAAAGTAAGGTCGGCTTAATATTAGCCTTTTTTGCCAAAAAACTCGATCGCTTCCTTTATCTTACCTTCGTCAATAACAGTATTAATGCATGGACCCGATGGTCTCTCGTTTATAACACCAAGCACAGGGAGAGGATATGTATCAATTATCCCGGAACTCAAATCTCTCTCACAGGCAACCGCTATAATGGCATCGGGCAATACATCCATTACTATACGCCTTGCAATAGTTCCGCCAGTAGCGACAAAAAGACCCAAGTCATGCTCCTCGGCAACCTCGATAATGTTGCTTATAACGCATGTGCCGCATCTTTTGCAATTATATATATTATTGGTTATCCTCACATCGCAGGAGTTCGCCTGCAAGCAGTGCGGGAGGAGAAGAAGAATTTTGATTTTCTGGTTGTAGGCGCTGTTCCTTGTCCATTCAGCCTTTACGAGCCTATTGTTCATCTGAATTATCCTGAACTGAAGCCTTTCTCTTTTGTTCTTTAAAAATGACCCCAAAAGCATAAAAAGGGGATACCCGAGTTTTAGCAAAACACCCCTAAACAAACCTATCATACATTTCCACAAGCTTCCTACCCGTCAGGAAGGCTGTTGCTGTCATTATTTTTTTCCCTTCAGGCTGTAGCTCCTCAATCATTAGGAGACCATCTCCTGTGCCTATTATCAATTCGCCCTCAGAAGCTTTTTTAATTATTCCTGGCGGGCAGCTGCCTGGCAGCGGTTTTGCCTTGTTCAGCTTTATTCGCTCATTATGTAAGTAAGTAAAGGCGGAGGGCCACGGAAACATGGCCCTAATAAAATTGAACAACTCTTCTGCTTTCTTGTCCCAATTTATCCTGCCTTCTGCTTTTCTAAGTTGCGGGGCATAAACCGTCTCCCCGGACTGCGAGATACGAACTATATTTCCCTGCCTCAAACCATGGATTGTCTCAATGAGCGTTTCGGCTCCCAGAACGGAGAGTTTCATTGATAGTGTTTTAGAATTGTCAGTTTCCTCAATGTTTATACTTCTTTGTAAAAGAATATCGCCTGTATCAAGACCTTTATCCATTAAAATAATTGTAATCCCTGTTACAGAGTCTCCGTTAATCAATGCCCATTGGATGGGCGCTGCTCCTCTATACTTAGGAAGGAGAGATGCATGAACATTTAAGCATCCTTTTGATGGCAGGTTGAGAATCCGCTCAGGGAGAATTTTTCCATAAGCCACTACAATTATGAATTCTGGACAAATATTATGAAGCTCTCTATAAAACCCTTCATCGTTTATTTTATGCGGCTGACAGACCTTTAAGCCTTCTTTGAGAGCAAGCTCCTTTATAGGAGGATATGAAAGGATTCGCCCCCTCCCCTTTAGTTTATTCGGCTGGGTCACAATTAAAGCAATATCTTCCCCAGCATCTATCAGGGTTTTCAAGGAGGGGATTGCGAAATAAGGGGTTCCAAAAAATACTATTGACATCAAATACCCCTCACGCTGTGGAACATTTTCCTGCAATGCGAATAAGGAATCTGAAGAAAGAAAGCTTGTTCATTTTCATTTGCCCATTTTTCGCAACAGAAACACTGAGAAATATACGCACTATCCTAAAAAATAATCAGGAGGCTAAAGCCGAAATGTAGAGATAGACCTGCAGACCGCTCTATTTATCTGTCAT
>JBBIIV010000059.1:0-11641 GCA_037446295.1 Nitrospirota bacterium | reverse complement strand
CATTTTTGCACTATGTTTTTATGCTTTTACTTCTTATTTTACAATGAGTTATAAGCAATAATTTCTAATGGCGGTCATTAGAAATATTCATCTAATGACAATTCTGGGATAAAAATTTCTATCTAAACAATAAGGAGTCATACCAATGGGATATGTCAATGGTCTTAAATGCAGGGAATGTGGGAGGGAATATCCTATTGATCCGATATATGTTTGCGAATTTTGCTTTGGACCGCTCGAGGCTGTTTATAATTACGCCGACATTAAACAAGTTTTAACGAAAGAAGTCGTCGAAGCCAGGGGTAAGAATCTTTGGAGATATAAAGAACTTCTTCCTATTGAAGGGGAACCTCAAGTTGGCTTGACATCGGGCTTCACCCCTCTTGTCAGGGTGGATAACCTTGCCAAAGAACTTGGTGTGAATGAACTCTATGTGAAAGATGACACTGTTGTTCATCCGACACTTTCATTCAAAGATAGGGTTGTGGCTGTTGCTTTAACAAAAGCAAAGGAATTTGGTTTCGATACCGTCGCCTGCGCTTCTACTGGAAATCTTGCCCATTCAGTTTCAGCACAAGGAGCAAAGGCTGGGTTCAGACGATTTGTTTTTATTCCTTCAACTTTAGAGCCTAGCAAGATTGTTGCTTCTTTGGTTTATGAACCGAATCTTGTTGCGGTTGACGGCAATTATGACGATGTCAACAGACTCTGCACCGAGATAGCAAATAAGTATCGCTGGGCTTTTGTTAACATCAATATACGTCCTTTTTATGCTGAAGGTTCAAAGACTTTGGGATTCGAGATTGTCGAACAGCTTGGCTGGAAGACTCCGGATAATGTTGTAGTCCCTTGCGCAAGCGGTTCTCTCCTTACAAAGATATGGAAGGCTTTTAAGGAATTCAGGGAGCTTGGCTTGATTGACAAACTCGAAACAAGAATGTTCGCCGCTCAGGCTGCAGGTTGCGGCCCCATCTCAACAGCGATAAAGGCAGGGACGGATATTATTAAACCGGTTAAACCACAAACAATCGCTAAATCCCTCGCTATCGGCAATCCTGCTGACGGCTATTACGCCGTGAAGGTTGTGAATGAGAGCGGTGGATTTGGAGATAATGTTACGGATGGGGAGATAATTGAAGGCATGAAACTTCTTGCAAAGACAGAGGGCATCTTTTCAGAGACAGCAGGAGGCGTAACTATTGCAACAGCCAAAAAACTTATCAAACAGGGAAAGATTGGAAAAAATGACATAACAGTTATATGTATTACAGGAAACGGGCTAAAGACTCAAGAATCCCTCTCGGGATATACTAAAGAAGTCCATTATATTAAACCCAGTCTTTCGTCATTTGAAGAAATTCTTGGGGAAAAAATTTCCATCTGATTTTATAAACAAAGTATCAGGGAGGTTAAAGATGTCGGTTAAAGTGAGAATTCCCACGCCACTTCAAGGGCTTACTCAGGGAAAAGAAGAAGTGGAGGGGAATGGAGAGACTGTTTTGGAGCTTCTCAAAGACCTCGATGCGCATTACCCGGGCGTTCTTGAAAGGATAGCCGAGGGCGGAAAGATAAGGAGATTTGTGAATATTTATGTCAATGAGGAAGACATAAGATTTTTAAATGGAGAACAAACCTTATTAAAAGATGGGGACGATGTTTCCATTATTCCAGCTATTGCAGGAGGGGGATAGCGCGGGGAGCAATTGCCTTGAAGTTCCTATTACTGTAATTTCATTTAAGTCTTAACGAAGGAGGCAGTATGAATAAAAGGGTTAAATTAACCTTTCCTCAGCATCTGATTAAAGAGCCAGTGATTTTCACTATGTCTAAAAAATGTGATGTTATGCCGAATATCAGAAGGGCGAGGGTAACAGAGACTGTCGGAGAGATGGTATTGGAGCTTGAGGGAACCGAAGAAAACCTTGAAAAGGGAATTCAGTTTCTTAAAAGTCGCGGGGTTGATGTTGAAATGATAGAAGGTGATATTTTGCAATAAGGGTTGTCAAAACAACTCTATTTTAATCTCAGGAGACGGAATGGACCCGGATGATAGTAGTGAATCCAGAATGAACTGGAAAGGAATCATTAGTCAATATAGAAAATTTTTACCTGTTACGGACAAAACCCCTATAATTACCCTCTTAGAGGGCAATACACCTCTGATTAAAGCTGTAAATATGCAGAGAAGGCTCTCTACTACTACGGATATAGAGATATATCTTAAGTTTGAGGGTGCGAATCCTACAGGTTCTTTTAAAGACAGGGGCATGACCCTTGCGATCTCAAAGGCAGCTGAGTCAAATGCAAAAGCGGTAATCTGCGCCTCAACAGGCAACACTTCCGCTTCTGCAGCAGCTTTTGCAGCAAGGGCAGGAATTGAATGTATTGTGCTTATTCCCGAAGGCAAAATAGCCATGGGAAAGCTTGCGCAGGCACTAATTCATGGATCGTATGTGCTTCAAATAAGCGGAAATTTCGACGAAGCGCTTAATATCGTCAAGGAGATGGTTAAGATTTATCCTATTACGCTTGTAAATTCAATTAATCCATTTAGGATTGAAGGGCAAAAATCAGCGGCTTTTGAGATCTGCGATTATCTTGGTTTTACGCCTCAATATCACGCCCTTCCAGTCGGAAATGCTGGAAACATAACCGCTTACTGGAAAGGATATAAAGAATATTTTGATGCAGGCATCACGGACAGACTGCCCTGCATGCTCGGGTTCCAAGCATCAGGAGCGGCTCCTATAGTCTTGGGACATCCTGTAGAAAAACCTGAGACCATAGCAACTGCAATAAGAATCGGCAATCCTGCGAGCTGGAAATCTGCTTTAGAGGCAAGGGATGAATCAGGTGGGGTAATTGATGCAGTAACAGATGAGGAAATATTAGATGCATATAAACTGATAGCTTCTACTGAAGGAATCTTCTGCGAACCTGCTTCAGCGGCAAGTATAGCAGGGGTGGTTAAATTACTCAAACAAGGTTTTTTCAAGAAGGGCAGCAGCATTGTCTGCACCCTGACAGGACATGGGCTTAAAGATACCGACACGGTTTTCAGCGTGATTGAGAAAACGGCAAAGGTAAAAAGCGACTTTGAAGAAGTTAAGAAAAAGATAGAGAGCATATTATGAAATATGTGGTTTTGATTGGCGATGGGATGGCCGATAGGCCTGACCCTGATTTGGGAGGCGCTACACCCCTTCAAAAGGCAAATACGCCAAATATGGATAACCTTGCTTCAAGAGGCATTATCGGGAGCGTAAGAACCATACCTAGAGGTTTTCATCCTGGCTCGGATGTGGCAAATCTGAGCATCCTCGGTTATGACCCAAGAAAATACTACACAGGAAGAGCGCCCCTTGAAGCTGCAAGCATCGGAGTTAAGCTTGGGGATAACGATGTAGCTTACAGATGCAACCTGGTGACCCTTAAATTCAATGATGCCACAATAATGGATGACTACAGCAGCGGACATATCTCAACGGAAGATGCAAGAGAGCTTATAAATGTTTTAAAGGCGGAGTTCGATAACGATGAAATAAGTTTTTACCCAGGGGTAAGTTACAGACATCTCATGGTCTGGAAAAACGGGGGGGCCGAGGTCGAATGCACACCCCCTCATGATATTCTGGGGAAAGAGATTTTAGATTATCTGCCTAAAGGAAATAGTGATCCCTTGCTTAATGATCTCATGAGCCGCTCTATAAATATACTTGGGGAACACCCCCTGAACAAAAAGCGGGTTGCAGAGGGCAAAAAGCCAGCAAACAGCATCTGGTTCTGGGGTCAGGGCAAAAGGCTTGCCGTCCCGACATTTAAAGAGAAATATGGACTCACAGGCTCACTCGTCTCAGCAGTTGATCTTACCAAAGGACTCGGCATTTATGCAGGGTTTGAGATATTGAATGTTCCGGGCGTTACAGGATGGCTCGATACCAACTATCTCGGCAAAGCCGAATATTCCCTACAAGCCCTCAGGGAGGTTGACTTAGCGTATATTCATGTCGAGGCGCCTGATGAGGCGGGACATTCAGGGAATTACATATATAAAATCAAGGCTATAGAAGACTTTGACTCGTTCGTCGTGGGGACAATTATTAGGGGTATGGAAAGCGAACACAAGGAATACCGGATACTCCTTATGCCTGACCACGCTACTCCTTTCAGGGCAAGAACTCATACTGACGAACCCGTCCCTTTTGTCATCTATGACAGCAGAAGTAACAAACACAATAAAGATATATCCTATGATGAAAACATCATTCGGAGAGAGGATATTGTCGTAATTGAAGACGGCTTTAAACTAATGGACTATTTTCTAAAGGATAATTCCATTGATTGAGTTTCTTGCGGATTTCATCCTCAATATTGACAAACACCTTGACTTACTATTAAGACAGTATGGTTTTTGGATATATCTGATAGTTTTTATTATTGTCTTTTGCGAGACTGGACTTGTTGTTACCCCTTTTTTGCCCGGCGACTCCCTTCTCTTTGCGCTCGGTGCCATCGCTGCCAGCGGCTCAATAGACATTGGTATAACTTATGCAGTTATCAGCTCAGCCGCCATATTAGGGAACATCGTCAACTATCAGATAGGTTATGCTGTTGGACCAAGGATTTTTTTTAAAGAAAATGTTCGCTTTTTTAACAAGGAATACCTTATACGCACGCGGCTTTTCTATGAAAGACACGGCGGCAAAACGGTTGTTTTTGCAAGGTTTCTCCCAATATTCCGGACATTCGCGCCTTTTGTGGCAGGAATAGGACGGATGAACTATAAAAGATTTACATTGTATAATCTTATAGGCTGTGTAGCATGGGTTACAACCTTTCTGGTAGGGGGGTATTATTTCGGCAATATCCCTTTTATAAAGCAGAATTTCACCCTCGTTATTATTGCTATTATCGTAATCTCGCTGATGCCCGCTATGATTCAATTCCTCCGTTACAAATTCAAGCCTTCATCGAGCAACTTCTGCTAATTTAAAATGAATCAACCAAAAAGATGCATTTCGTTCCAATAAACCGAAGTTCCGCCCAATCAAAATATATAATCCATTGATATTATTGACTATAGAGCAAATATTAAGTTTTCTCTACCGGCAACAATTTTAATAGCTGGAAAGCTTTTTTCTGTAAAGGTTTTTATAATTTCTAACCACAGCTCCTGCGCTCATTTCATCCTCAGGTTCAGTCGTCTTTATCACATTTGGACGAATATGATGTCTATCATTCGTTTAAAAATCTGGGGCTTCTCCAATTTCGTTGCAACAAAATGCTCCACAACTTATTTTTGCAACTGTTTTGGAGATGAACCAAAAATCTTTATATAGATTTGGGATATAATAAATTAAGGAGCTGATGTTACACTACTTATAACAATGTTTTACTTGAGCGAATACTCTCTATTCAGCTTAAGACATTTTTGGGATATACCTTAAGAAGGGGGACACTATATAAATATGGGCATTTTATCACTGCATCAATGCTTATTAATTTTTTTGTGCGTCTTTTTAATTACAAACTCTTCTTTATGTTTTGCATTTAATCCTGAAGAGGAGGCATTAAGGATTCAACAAGCTTATAACAACTTTAGGGATATAAAAGGAAATTTTACCCAAAAAAGCTATATCAAGGACTTAAAAAGAACAGATACATATAAGGGGCGTTTTTTTGTAAAGGCATCGAATTTTCGATGGGAATATACCGGCGATAAGCCTCAAACTATTTATATCTCAGAAGATAAGCTTGTTATCCATCAAAAAAACGAGAAACAAGCTTATATAACTAAATTCGACCGTTCAACTTACGGGCAGTCGCCGATTGTATTGCTTGGAGGGCTTGGAGATATCAGAAGGGATTTCGATATATCTTCAAAGGATGAGAGGTTAATATTAAAGCCTAAAAGTGAGATGGGCAATATCTCCCAGATTGCTGTGACAGTTTCCGAAGAAGAGTTTCCAATAAAATCGTTGACTATCATCGATATTAGGTCAAATAAAACATATATTGAATTCAGGGACATCAAGGTTAACACAGGGCTTAAAGATGGTTTTTTTGATTTTTCTCCGCCTGAGGGTGTCACGATAATAAGACAATAACAAATGGATATAATCACAACTCATCTGAACGCGGATTTTGACGCTTTAGCTTCTGCAATTGCTGCAAAAAAGCTATATCCCGATGCAGAAATCGTAATGCCTGGTGCTATGGAAAAAAAGGTAAAGGATTTTGCCGAGTTATTTTTCCCCAAAAAAATCAAAAGATTTAAAGAGATCCCACAGAATCAGGTCAAAAGACTTATTATAGTTGATACTAAACACCCCGACAGAATAGGCATATTGAAACCCCTTCTCGCAAAGTCGGGCATAAAAATACACATATACGACCATCACCCCCCGAGCAAGGATGACATTAAAGGCGAGCTTGAAGTTATAGAGACGGTAGGAGCTGTCTCTACCCTTTTTACTGGCATACTTCAGAAAAAAAAGATCCTTCTTACACCAATGGAGGCAACACTGCTTTGTCTTGGCATTTATCAAGAGACAGGCTCTCTCTTGTTCTCCACTACTACTCCGAAAGACCTCATCGCTGCCGCCTATCTTCTTAAAAGAGGAGCAAATTTGAATATAGTTTCCGATTTCCTGAAGGTGGAAATAAGCAAGGAAGAAATAACCTTGCTTAATGAACTTATCGGCTCGCTTAAGGAGATTGTCCTGCAGGACAAAAAAATAAAGATAGCAAAAGGAAATCTGGAAGGATTTGGTGATGTCGCCCATCTTGCGCACACTATTATGGATATGGAGGATATTGACGCTCTTTTTATGTTGATAGGGATGGCTGACAAGATATTGATAGTAGCCAGGAGCAAGGCGCCTGAGGTAGATGTATCACAAGTTCTTTCTGAATTTGGCGGGGGAGGGCATCCATCTGCTTCTTCCGCAACCATAAAAGATATGCCTTTTGAGCTTGTCGAAGAGAGACTAACCCTTGCCCTTAAAAAACATATAAAGCCAATGAAGGTTGCAGGCGATGTTATGACAACCCCTGTAATCGTTATAAATTGGGATAAAAGCATAAAAGACGCCGAAGACATGATGACAAGATATGGGGTTAATGTCCTGCCGCTTGTTAAAAATAACCGCTATTTAGGGATACTTACGAGGGAGGTGGTAGAAAAAGCTCTTTTTCACGGCTTTCACAAAAGCAAATGTGTAGATTTTGCCACAACAGACGCTGTTACCGTTATTATTGACACACCCCTTTCAGAGGTAGAATCTATTATGGTCGAACAAAACCAGAGATTCATCCCCGTGCTCGAAGGCGAAGTGTTAGAAGGGGCGATTACGCGCACGGATATTATGAGGGCACTTTACGAAGACCTTTTAAGAAAGAGCAGAATTCCTGCAGGGGAGGCATCAATAAATAAGACCTTAGCAGGATTACAAAGAAACATCTCTACCCTGATGAAAGACTTGCTTCCAGATACATTGTATATGCTCCTCCAAAAAGCAGGGGAGGTGGCTGACAACGTCGGCTTTAACGCATATTTGGTGGGAGGCTGTGTGAGGGATTTGCTGAGAAGGGAAGAAAATCTCGATATAGATATCGTAGTAGAAGGAGATGGGATTGAGTTCGCAAAAAAACTGGCTACCCAAACAGGCGCAAGGATATTTACTCACAAGAGATTCGGCACTGCCAGAATTATTATAGGGAATAATATCCAAAGCAGCCAGCCTATCATAATTGATATTGCTACATCGAGAACGGAATATTATGAGTCTCCTGCCACGCTCCCTAAGATTGAATCGTCCTCTATAAAAAAAGACCTTTATAGAAGGGATTTTACTATAAATACCTTAGCTGTGAAGCTTAATAAAAACTCCTTCGGACTACTCATAGATTTTTTCGGCGGTCAGAGAGACATGAAAGAAAAAACCATCAGGGTTCTTCACAATCTCAGCTTTGTTGAAGACCCCACAAGGGCTTTTAGGGCGGTGAGATTTTCTGAGAGATTCGGTTTCAAGCTCACAAAGCACACTGAAAATTTGATTAAACTTGCAATCAAAATGAATATTTTTGAAAAGCTGTCGGGTTCGAGAATCTTTGATGAGATGACTCTCATCTTTAAAGAAACGAATCCCATTAAGGCATTAAGAAGACTCGGTGAGTATAATTTGCTCAAGGTCATACATGTTAAACTCCAATTTACTGCAGATGCGGAGAGCCTATTACAGTCTTTGAACGACACCTTAACATGGTTTGACCTTCTCTTTCTCAACGAAAAATACGACAGAGGCATAATCTTTACTATGGCTTTGCTGAATGGTCTCAAACATGATGAAATATTGGATGCTCTGAACAGGCTTATGGTTTCAATCCAGATAAAGGAGAAGATAATTCAAGATAGGCTATCTACACATGATATCCTGAGAAGGCTTAGACCTGCCAGTCCTTTAGAGATATTTCATCTTTTGAAAGACAGGGCGCTGGAGTCTATACTCTTTGCTATGGCTTTATGCCAGGATAATGAAAGTAAGAAGGCTATATCTCAATATCTTCTTGAATTAAGGACTATCAAACCTCTCATCAAAGGTCAGGACCTGATTGGACTAGGGCTTAAGCCAGGCCCTATTTTTTCTCAGATACTGTCGAAGATATTAGATAAAAAACTTTTGAAGAAGCTCAATACAAAAGAAGATGAAATAGAGTTTGCACGAAGATTAATAGCAGAAAGTAATATCGCAGTAGAGCCGTCATAATATTATCTCTGAGGAAGTCTGCAGTGAAACCTAATACAGCAATTTTTTGTAATGCTGAATTTATTTCAGCGTCTCTTATGAGACCCTTCACTCTTGATAACAACGGGGTGGGCTTCGCTTAAATTTTCAGTTATACCATTCAACCCTGTTTTTTGGAACCTGCCAATGAATGAAATCGTGCCAGATCCCGAGAGGGGCCTTTTCAACCCCCTTAAACCTTTTGTGCAGTATTGGCAGGGCATCCGGGACATAAAGAAATGTGCAGGGTTGTTCCTCTGCCAGTATCTCGTGTATCCTGTGGTATATCATCTTTCTTTTTTGTTGATTAAAAGTGTTCCTGCCTTCGAGCAAAAGTCTATCAATCTCGACGTTTTTATACGAGATAAAATTAAATTCACCCTCTTTCGTTTTGGAAGAATGCCATATATCGTAAATGTCTGGGTCCCTTGACAGCGCCCAGCCCATCATGACGGCTTCAAATCTCTTTTTATGAATGAATTCATGGAGCATAGCCTGCCACTCGAGCACCTTGATGTTCATCTCAACGCCCACTTTTTTGAGCTGTTCTTTGATTATCTGTGCTGCCTTTATTCTCGCTTCGTTCCCCTGATTTGTTATGACGGTAAAAGAGAATCTCTTACCGTCCTTTTCGAGGAAACCGTCTTTACCTTTTTTCCATCCTAGTTCAGAAAATATCTCCATACTTTTTAGTGGTTCATATTCATAATCTTTCACATTAGGGTTGTAAGCCCAGGACTCAGGCGGAAACGGTCCTGTGCAGGGACTTCCGTAACCAAGTAAAACGCCTTCAATTATATCCCTTTTGTTTATGGCATATGCCAATGCCTTTCTGATCTGAATATCTGCAAACAACGGATGAAGATGATTATAGCCCAAATAGGTATAACCAAAAGATGGGTATCTGAATTTCTGAAAATGCCTTTTAAAAAATGATGTGTTTGCCTGAAGTTTATACTGTGGAGGTGTAAGCCCCATATAATCAATTCCCCCAAATTTTAATTCTAAAAACATGGTCGCAGTATCAGGTATTATTCTTGCGGTGAATTTACCGATGCCCGGCTTCCTTTCATAATAATTCTCAAACGCCTCGAGAACTATTTTCTGACCGGTCACCCACTCTTTAAGTTTATACGGTCCAGTCCCAATTGGGTTGCGGTTTACTTCTGGGGTTGTCAAATCTTTGCCTGCAAGTGTGTGTTTGGGCATTATACCCATGCCCCACGATTCAAGCGCAGGGGCGTATGCTTCTCTGTATATCACCCTTACCGTATATTTATCAATAGCCTCGATCTTCTCAACAGGTCCGTAAATGCTGCCATAAGGTGTAGGGGTTTGTGGATTGGTAATCATCTGATATGTAAAAAGGACATCGTCAGAGGTAAACTCTACACCGTCATGCCATTTAACACCTTTTCTGAGATGAAAGACTATAGTTAGACCGTCTAGACTAATGTCCCATGATTCCGCAAGCTCGCCGGTGATGTTTATGTTCCTGTCATATTTTGTGAGACCGTTGAATATATGCCTGCTTATTTCAGCCGAGGCGCTGTCAGATGCTAAAGGCGGGAGCAGCCTTTTTGCATCAGCCAGAAAGCCAATAGTGATAGTTTCAGGATGCTTTATCTCAGGATCTCTTGCACAGGAAGGGAAAAATAGGATAGCAGACAATAAAACAATTAATAATACAGTTTTTATGAAAAAACGAACCGAGGATGAACTGTATCTTTTAACTATTACCACAATTGACTTTTATTTCTGCGGGGCTGGCTGCTGGGGAGCCTCCTGCTGAGTGGCAGGCGCAACATCCTTTATAACGGTGTCGCTTTTGGTCTTAATCACAGCGAGCGAGAGAGAGGTGAGCATAAATATTATAGCGACTGCTGTCGTAATCTTATTCAAAAAAGTCGCTGCACCCCTGCTCCCAAAAAGGGTCTGGCTTGAACCGCCAAACGCAGCGCCTATCTCAGCGCCCTTACCGCTTTGCAGCAAAACCAGAAGAATGAGAAATATGCAGACAAGAACATGTATGATTAGTAATATGGTTGTCAAAATCTCCTCCTTTTGAAATTAACTATCCTCGCAAAACTGTCTGCTCTAAGGCTCGCACCGCCTACGAGTCCGCCTTGGACATCGTTGCACTCCATCAGTGAATTTATGTTTTCCGGCGTAACACTGCCGCCGTAAATAATTCTTATTTCCTCAGCTTCATCGCCGTAATAAGATACAAGCCATTCCCTGATATATTTATGGGCATCCTGCGCCTGGGACGGTGTTGCAGTTTTCCCTGTGCCTATTGCCCAAACAGGTTCATATGCTATTACAAGGTTTTCAGGGGCAATCTGTTTCAGCCCCCTCTCAAGCTGTCCTCTTAAGATATTGTATGTCCTCCCCTGTTCCCTCTCGGCAAGAGATTCTCCTATGCAGAATATAACGGTGAGGTTATGCCTTATTGATGCATTTATTTTTTTATTTATTATCTCATCAGTCTCTCGAAAATATTGCCTTCTCTCTGAGTGACCAACAATAACATGGCTGCATCCTGCATCAACGAGCATCCCTGGCGATACCTCTCCTGTATAAGCACCCTTGTCCTCATAAAAAACATCCTGCGCTGAAAGCATGATATTGGTGTATTTGAGAGCAAGACATGCCACATAAAGGGAAGTAAAAGGAGGCGCAATAACTACATCAATATCTCTGGTATCTTTAATAAGAGGAACGAAGTCGTTTATAAATCTCCTTGTCTCATCAAGTGTTTTATTGAGCTTCCAGTTGGCAACAATTAACGAATTATTCATAACTTAATACTGTATTACATTTAGCTTTTTGATGTCAAGGCTAAGCGAATCTCC
>JBBIIV010000058.1:0-11696 GCA_037446295.1 Nitrospirota bacterium | reverse complement strand
GGTAGAGAGTGCGGGACTCTGAATTACAATTTTTTATCTCTTTTTTCGGGAATCTAGGCGCTATTGACGGTTTTATATTTAATTTATTAAAATTAATATTCTGTGAAATTTTAATGAACTTAATTTTTATATAAGATACAAGGAGGGAATATGCCGAGAGCAAAGGGTGGTTTTAAAACACGAAGGTACCATAAAAAGGTTCTCAACCAAGCTAAAGGTCAATACGGCGGACGCAGCCGTTTATACAAAGTTGCAGCTCAGATTGTAGATAAGGGGCTTTTAGCGGCTTATAAAGACAGAAGGCTTAAAAAGCGAGAGTTTAGATCGTTATGGATTGCAAGGATTAACGCTGCTGTAAGGGCATCGGGACTGACTTACAGCTATTTTATGAACTGTCTTAAGAAAAGCAATATAAACCTTAATAGGAAATCACTTGCTGATTTGGCATATACAAATCCGGATGCTTTCGCAAAATTGATTGACGATATTAAGGGATTGGAAGCCGCTTCTAAATGCTTGAAGACATAAAAGGAAAATTTGCCGAGGATCTTGACGCTGTCAGAACCCTACCTGAACTATCTAATCTTAAGGTGCAGTATCTCGGGAAAAGGGGAGTTATAACTTCCAGCTTAAAGTCCCTTTCTTCCCTGCCTCTTTCTGAGCGCCCACTTGCTGGAAAAATAATCAATGATATCAAGGTTTTTATTGAAAGCAGGATCGCTGATAAGGAGTCCATTCTCAGAGAAGCCGAATTAAAAAATCAACTTTTGTCGGAATATATCGATATTACCCTGCCTGGCAGATATGCTCTTCCAGGGAGTGAGCATCCCTTGAGTAAAGTGCTGTCTGAGGTCGTTGATATTTTTGTGAAGATGGGGTTTAGCGTTGAGGAGGGTCCCGAGGTAGAGCTCGATTTTTACAATTTTGAGGCGCTTAACATACCAAAGGAACATCCTGCAAGAGATATGCAGGATACATTTTATATTTCAGAAGACATCGTCTTACGGACCCACACATCGCCTGTGCAGATTAGGGGGATGAAGAGAAGAAATCCTCCAGTCAGATTTATCGTCCCTGGCAAGGTTTACAGATGTGATGCCGATATATCCCATACCCCCATGTTTCATCAGGTTGAGGGAGTGATGATTGACAGACAAGTTACTTTCAGCAATCTTAAGGGAATTTTAATAGCGTTTATACATTTGATGTTTGGACATGAAACTCCTGTTAGGTTTCGTCCAAGTTTTTTCCCATTTACAGAGCCCTCTGCAGAGGTTGATATGGGTTGCATACTCTGTAAAGGAGCGGGCTGTAGGGTATGTAAAGGTTCGGGTTGGCTCGAGATACTCGGAGCTGGTATGGTCCATCCAGTAGTTCTTGAAAATGTCGGATATAATACAGAGATTTACAACGGCTTTGCCTTCGGAATGGGAGTCGAGAGAATCGCTATGCTTAAATATCGGATTGATGACATAAGGTTATTTTTCGAGAATGATGTAAGGTTTTTGAGGCAATTCTAATGCGTATATCTTTTGAGTGGTTGAAGGAGTATATTAAACTCGAAGCTTCTCCTGAAGAAGTAGCCGATAGGTTAACAATGATAGGTCATGAGGTGGAGGCTTTAGAGAGGGCTGCCGATGATGTAGTCATGGAGGTCAATGTCACTCCTAACAGGCCCGACTGCTTAAGTGTTCTTGGGCTTGCCAGGGAATTATCCGCCTCATATCAGATACCTCTCGAATTCCCGGAACATCAGTTTGCTGCACAAACAGGAGAGCTTAATTTTAATATTGATATACTCGACCCCGATCTGTGCAACCGCTACGCTGGAAGAATTCTAAGGGGTGTCGAGATATCGCCGTCTCCTCAGTGGATGAAAATACGGCTTGAAAAATGCGGCATTAGGGCTATCAATAATATTGTTGATGTAACTAACTATGTTTTACTTGAGCTTGGACATCCCCTGCATGCTTTTGATTTGAGGACACTTAAGGGCAACAGGATTAGAATTGGGACACCGAAAACAGTGAATGGCATTGAGAGTGGGTTAAAATTCAATACCCTTGATGGTGTGGAGAGGTTGTTGCCTTGTGAGGCGCTGTTAATCTGGGACGCATTTGACCCCGTGGCTATAGCAGGAATTATGGGCGGTATGGATACAGAGGTTAAGGATAACACTAAGGATATATTTATTGAAAGCGCCTATTTTCACCCCGCTTCAATTCGCAGAACATCAAAATCACTCGGGATGAAAACAGAGTCATCATATCGCTTTGAGAGAGGAAGCGATATAAAGATGCTCAAAAAAGCGCTTGATAGGGCTGCATACCTTATACAAAAACTTGCTGGCGGCAAGATTTATGGAAAGCTCGATATTTATCCAAAAATATATTATCCGCCTGAGATCAGCATAAGGATTGAAAGGATTAATTCTGTGCTAGGGTTGAATCTATCTGATGATGAAATCATGAATTACCTCAAAAACCTTGGTTTCGAAATTAAAGATTCTCAGGAAGGTTTTCGGGTTAAGCCCCCTTCTTTTAGGCGGGATATAGAAAGGGAGGCGGATATTGTCGAAGAGATAGCGAGGCTATACGGATATGATAGAATCCCCGCAGAATTGCCAGTTGCTTCCATTGGTTTTGATGAGCCTGATAAAAGGCTTCTACAGCTAAAAAACAAAATCAGAAATGCCTTTAAAATGACATTTCTAAAAAATGGTTACAGTGAGGCTATAAATTTCAGCTTTATGGGAGAACGAGACCTTGATATGCTGAAAATCCCTGACGGTGATGATAGGAAAAGGTTCACACGGATAATGAATCCTCTTAGAAATGAAGATTCCTATATGCGCACCACGCTTATTTCGTCGTTGTTAAGGAATATTCAGCATAACCTCTCACACGGCAACAGGGACTTGCGTTTGTTTGAAATATCAAGGGTATATGTGGGTGATAGGGCATTTTACAAAGAAATCGATCCGGAGGATGCAAAACTCCCCGAAGAAAGGCTACACGCAGCAGCTGTCTGTTACAGAGAAAAGGCAAAGGTTTTATACAGGGATGATACTAATGATTTTTATTTAATCAAGGGAACTGTAGAGGCTGTATTTAAGAGCTTAAAGCTTAATAATTATGTATTTATGAGGTCTTCAGAGCCTTTTCTGCATCCCGGTCAATCGGCTGATATATATATTTCAGATATAAAGATTGGCTATATCGGGATACTCGCCCCTTCTGTTATTAATGAGCTTGATATTAAGGCTTATAAACCTCAGATAGCTGTTGTTGAACTTGATCTGGAAATACTGTCTGCGCATTTGAGCTATGATATTGTATATATTCCTCTATCAAAATTTCCTTATGTGGAGAGAGATACCGCTGTCATTCTTGACTCTCAGGTTGAATCTTCACTGATCATGAATCTTGTTAGGGAATATCCGACAGTTTTGATTGATGATGCTTATATTTTTGATGTTTATCAAGGCAGCAGCATCCCTGTGGGCAAAAAAAGCATTGCATTTAATGTAAGATACCGTGCGTCAGACAGAACCCTTACGGATGAAGATGTTGATGCTTTACATAAGACGCTTGTTGAATTCATTCTGCAAAAAACAGATGGACAGCTTAGGGCATAGAAAACCTTAAAACTCCACATCCCTTCCATAAAGCAGGCTTATTATCTCTCTTGAGGTTTCTTCAACTGACTTGTTTGTTGTATCAACTATCCTCCATTTCCTGTTCTTCTCGCAAAGGGAATAAACATACTCAACTTCTTCAAATATCTTTTTGAGGTCTGTATAGTCGCTGCTGGCATGATAATGCCTCATTCTTGCGAGTCTTACCTTTTGTAAAACCTCGGGGTTCATTGTAAGGCAGATGATATTGTTATTGTCCGTCTCATAAAGTTCATTGGGAAGGGGGATAGGGGGTATAATTGGTATATTTAAAACCTTAAATCCTTGTTGAGCCAAGAAAAACGAGGTTGGCGTTTTGGATGTCCGAGACAGCCCAATCAATACAATATCCGCTGCAAAAATCCCCTGGGCGCTTTTACCGTCGTCATGGTTAAGTGTGAATTCAATAGCTTCAATCCTTTTAAAATATTTCTCATCAACCTTTCTGAGCAGAGTGGGGTTTTCAAGGGAGTCCTGTCCTAAGAACTTCGAGAGTAAGTGTATAGGCGGACCTATAATGTCGAAGCAAGAGATACAGCTTTTTCTGCAAAATTGTTTGACATAGTCTCTCAATTCTTTGCGCACGAGCGTATAAGCGACGAAACCGCATTCGTCGAGAGCCTGCTCTAAGACATTTTTAAGCTTCTCTTTTGAGTCAATTTTAGGATAAACGGTAAATTTGACTTGAGGGTTTTGGAATTGAACAAGCACAGCCCTCAGAATATCCATCGCACTTTGACCAGTTGCATCTGATAGTATAAAAATCTTTTTCACTTTTCTCTCTTAAGTCACTTCGTTTAAACAGTCGTCACTTTGACGGCTGTTTATTTTAACAGTTTCAAATTAAATTTTATTATGTTCTTTCAGTAGCGTCCGGCAAACAATATGAAGTATTGATAATACAATATTTTTATAGTTCATGTTTAAAAAGGTTTTTGAAGTCATTCCGGCTTGACCTCGAAGGTCTTAATCGGGGACAAGCTTCGCAGGAATGACAGCCTATTATAACAATGAGAGTTTATGGACAGACACTAAATAAACGATTATTTATAAAAAGCCCTCACTATTTTCAAGTTCATCATGTCATCTTTTTCGTTCTTTTTAGGCGTCTCAAGTATAACTGGAACGGAATAAAACGCGGGATGCCTCAAAAAACTTCTCATTGCATTCATACCTATATACCCTCTGCCTATATGTTCATGTCTATCAACCTTTGAATTGCAAGGCTTTTTGGAGTCATTTAGATGAATTAGTTTTAATCTGCTAAGCCCTATATAAGTTTCTATTCTCCTTACAAAATCAGTTAAACAATTGTCATCTGCCAGATTATATCCTGCCGCATAGGCATGGCTTGTATCTATACAAATACCGCCAATAATGCCCTCGTTATCTTGTTCAAGTATCTGAGCAAGGTCTTCAAGCCTTGATGATATATCCCCCTTTCTGCCTGCTGTATTTTCGAGCAAAATTTTGGCATCCCATCTCTTTCTTTTGGAAAGCAATCTTAACCCATCTATTGCCTTTTTACGTGCCTCGTTTTCGTTGCCCTCAGAAGAACTGCCTGTATGCAAAACTACATAATCTGCACTTAGGGCATCAGCCATATCCATTTCTTTTTCGAGCAAATCGATGGTTTTACTATAGATTTCTTCTTTTTTAGAGCATAGGTTGATTAGATAAGATCCGTGAATATAGACAGGATTTATATCGTTTTCTGCCCTGAGTTTTTTAAATCTTGAAATGTCTTCACCCTCAATAACATTTGTATTCCACTGTCTCGGGTTGTGAGAAAATATCTGGATGGTTGAACAGCTCAACTCCTTAGCCCTTTGGATGGATAAATGCAATCCGCCTGCGATAGAGGTGTGAACTCCAAGCCTTATGTTCTGGCATTTCTCAGAAAAAGGCATTTATTTTTTGCTCCATAGAGCGTAATGCCGACCGTAGATAATCCTCGTCAATCATCCCCACAGATGAAGGTGTTTCAAATATTCTTTTTGGTATTCTCAGGTTATTAAAGGAAAAACCTTCTCTAATCTTAAATCTGATTTTTTCGGCATATATGTCTTCTGCCACCCTGCCCAATCTTTCTTCTGATATCTCAAGACCGCTTATTTTTAGAGCTTCCAGAATTATCTGGGGGGTATAGATCTCTCTTGCAAAGAAACATGTAACGAGACTTGATAGTATTTGTCTCCATATCTCTTCTGTTAAAATTGCATTTGCTAATTCATCAGGCTGCATCTCTTTATTAAGCATAAGCTTTTTATCAAAAGCATAGCCTGCGTTGTCAAGATGACTGTGCCGCGCGCCTGTGAGGCATCCAACATGAGCTGCTGGTCCTGTATGATAACCCGGCATCTCATTTCTGCCAAAAGAAAGTGCAAAGTCTTGCCCGCCATAAATGGATGATGCGGTTTCGACACCAGTTGAAAGGGCTCTGTAAAAATCGTTTTCTTGCTCAACCATCATTTTTACAGTTTCGATATATGAAGGGTAATCGCCCCAGGCGAGCTTCAGTCCCCCTGTGTTACTTTGAGAGATGAGTCCTTTTTCCATAGCTTCTGTCATCCACGCAAGTATTACTCCAGTACTCATGCAATCGAGTCCATAAGCCTCTATTCTGTCAAGTATCTTTAGAAGTCCCTCAACATCAGAGCCTCCAAGCATGGAGCCAAGCGCATATAAGAGTTCATAGTCATACCCAACCATAGTAGTTTTATAGAAGTAAGGCTCGTCAGGATAAGGCTCTCTCAGAGTTGCTATGTGAATGCAGGCAACAGGACAATGGGCGCAGGCAAGACGCTTCCCAAGATAACCTTCTGCTATTTTTTCTCCGGAAATTTTTTCAGCATCTTCAAAATTACTCCGTTTCAAATTTTTGGTTGGGAGTCCGTTAGATATATTGAGAGCAAGAACATTCATGGGTGTGCCGATTTCATGATATTTTTTCATTAAAGGAGATTCGGTTGCTGTTTTAAATATCAAATCATAAAGTTTTGAATAATCCTTCATATCTGATACGGAGATAGAGCTTTTTCCTGAAACAACAATGGCTTTTAATTTCTTGCTCCCAAAGACGGCTCCAAGTCCGAGTCTGCCAAAGTGGCGAAAAGTCTCCGTTGTAACGCAAGAAAAGGGTATCATCTTTTCTCCAGCTATGCCTATTCTCATGATGCTTCGCAGTCCTGATGAAGGTTCTTTATCTCTGATAATACGGCCTGCAGTAATGCTGCTCTTCATGCCCCACAATGTAGAGGCATCCCTGAAATATACCTTATCTCCATGAATCGCAACATAACAAGGTCTTGAGCTTGATCCCCTGATTACTATTGCTCCATAGCCTGCCATGCGGATTGAAACAGCGCTTCTGCCTCCTGCATGGCTCTCTCCAAGATTCCCGGTGTGAGGCGATTTGAACATGGCAACGGTTTTTGATGCCATAGGAAAAAGCCCTGTCAAGTGCCCTACAGCCAAAATAATAGGGTTTTGAGGGCTTAAGGGGTCAGTTCCCTCTGGACACTCCTCCTTGAGAAGTTGAATACCGACACCTGCGCCGCCTATGTATTTGCTGAAGAGGTCATCCCTTTCCTGTGTATAATGATGTCTTTTTGTGAGGTCAATATATAAGACTTTATTAAGAAATGTCTGCTTTTTCAATTTCACCCCCCCCTGACTTTTGAAGTTCGATATCTGATTTGCGAAGTTCAATTACACTGTAAGGACAGTATTTGGCACAATAACCGCAGTAAAAACATATAAGGGGCTTGTTATTTTCCTGATCCCAAAATATGGCGTTTATAATGCAAGCCTTCACACATGCCCCACAACCAATGCATCTTTCTTTTTTTAGAAGAACACCTCCGACCTTTCTTACAACGAGTGCATCTTCAGGACAAGCCCTTGCACAAGGCGGGTCTTCACACGCGACGCAGGTAGTCACTATAAAGCCTCTCTGCATACCGCCTGCTGACCGTATGCCGATGCAGGTTTTAGATAGACCTGTATCTTTGTGAATTCTCGTGCAAGCAAACATACAGCTTTGACACCCTACACATTTTTCAGCATCCACTACTTCTAATCTCATGACCTTCTCCCTAAATATATTTTTATATAGAGGCTGTTTATAAATTGTCGTTTTTTCTTTTCGTCATGCCCGAAGCCTGCTCTCAAAGTTTGTAGTCAGGGGTCCTTGATCGGGCATCCAGACATAAGGAATTGGATTCCCACTTTCGTGGGAAACACTGGATTCATGCTCCCTGCTTACTGTCTGCAGGGACAAGCTTCGCAGGAATGACGGCTATTTGTTAAATCGAGACTTTATAAACATACACATTTCAGAAGCGCATCTTGCTAAAATAGCCAAACAACCCTTACCATCATTTCGCTTGATTTTAATTATACAAAACTTTATGCTTAATATCATATGGAAATCCTGACCTCATTCTTAGCTACTGTAATACCCATAATGGTCGCAATCAATGCCCCTGGGGTTTTGCCGATTTATATATCTATGACTGAAGAGATGCACACTGACGATAGGAGAAGGATTGCCCGCCAGTCGGTGTTGACTGCATTGGCTATTACCGTAATTTTTGTTTTTGTCGGCAGGGCAATCTTAAGCTCCATATCAATCACTGTTGAAGATTTTATGATTGCTGGCGGGATATTGCTTTTGGTTATCTCGATATCAGACATATTAAAAATGAGCGAGAGCAAATCTACTGATGCTGCAACGCTTGGTGTCGTTCCTCTCGGAACCCCGCTGCTGGCAGGTCCTGCAACTTTAACCACATCTCTTATACTCGCAGGTAGTTATGGTTATATTACGGTAATATTATCCCTTGCCCTGAATCTCTTTGGCGCGTGGCTGATATTGTTTAAGGCGGATTCAATCATCAAGCTAATGGGCTTAAATGGCACAAGGGCTTTTGCGAAGGTTTCTTCTTTATTGCTTGCTGCAATTGCGATTAAGCTCATAAGAACAGGGTTGTTAAAAATAATTGGCGCTGAATAGCATATAGGCTTATCAGTATGCTGAAAACACTCTTTTTATTTTTTTATCCATTATTTCAAACCATGCTGGAATATTATATTTCAAATAGTTTTGGATGCCTATAAAAACGGGCGTGACAACTTTTAGATGAAATTCAGTTTTTTTCAAGAGGCGGTTATTTGATGATGATGCTTACTTTGGTTCCCAGTTCTTGCTCGCTCTCGATTTTGATATTCCAGCCGTGAGCCTTGACGAGGTGTTTTACAATTGCAAGTCCAAGTCCAGTTCCGCCCAACTCTCTTGATCTTGCTCTGTCAACTCGATAGAATCTTTCTCCTAACCGCCCAAGGTGTTTTGGTGAGATGCCTATACCGGTATCTTCAACGAATAGAGTAGTATAATTTCCTGCCTTCAAGACGCCGATTGCGACCCCTCCTTTTTCAGTGAATTTTATCGCATTATCGATTAGATTAATGAGAATCTGGGTAAGTCTGTTTCTGTCTGCAGGGATCAGGATTTTTTCTTCAGGAATATTTTTTTTCAGGTAAAGCCCCTTTTTCTGGGATATTTCTGTAAACATAGTGACAACATTGTTTATTACATCTTCCGGGTCTATGAGGGGTTTTTCTATAATAATATTTCCAAGCTCAATACTTGAGAGCGTAAGCAGGTCGTCAACAAGGTTGTTGAGCCTCTCGCTGTGGTTTTTTATCATCTGCAAAAATTTTATAGCATTTTCCTTGTCGTTTATGGCGCCCTCAAGAAGGGTCTCTGAAAAGCCCTTAATGGCTGTTAAAGGGGTTTTTATTTCATGGGAAACATTGGCAACAAAGTCAGTCCGAATCTGCTCGAGTTGTTTGAGTCTTGTTATATCGTGCAAGGTAAGGACGATACCACTCACATTGTCTCCAGTATAAATAGGCACGGCGGTTGCTATCATGTATATATCCCTTTCAGTTCGTGAGATGACAATCTCTTCCGAGATTATTTCCCATGAATCCATAGCCTTTCTGAAGATATCTATAAGTTGAGCGTTCCTGATGACCTCCATGAACTGTTTCGTCTCTATGCTTTTATCAACATGAAAGAGTTTTCTGAAGGCTCTGTTGGCAAGAAGTATTTTGCCTGTTTTATCCACAATCAAGACACGGTCAGACATGCCTCTCAGGATTGCTTCCATCCTCTGTGCTTCATTCTCTGCACAATTGAGTTTTGCTTGAGTTGTTTCCAGCAAAGAATTAAGGCTCTTAATTAACTCATCCAACTCTGTCCTTGTCTTTAAAAAAATCTTTGTATAAAGATTGCTCGATATAACTTCATCTATGATTATTTTGGCATGTGCTATAGATTTGCTGATAATGTATCTATTATAAATGAGATATAAAAAGCAGGCAAGCAGTATTATAATGATTAAAATGTTCTGATAATCCATAATTTATCCTCAAGCATCAAAGAAGTAGCCGATTCCTCTCATGGTTTTGATATATGCTGGCTCATCAGGGTTTTCCTCGATTTTCGCCCTGATTCTTCTGATGTGAACATCGACTGTTCTAAGTTCGACAAAGATATCGTCTCCCCAAACGGCATCTAAAAGATGCTCCCTGCTGAAAACCTTCTTTGGCTTTTGTGCAAGATAAACGAGGAGCTTGAATTCGGTAGCACTTAATTTTATATTACGGTTTTTCACAGTTACTACATATTTTTCTGTGTCGATCACTATGTCTTTTATTTTTAATATACCTTCCTTTGAGTTTGCCGCGGCAAAAGAAGATGCCTTCTGTATCACCGTCCTTCTCATTACTGCTTTGATTCTGGCTATTAACTCTTTTATGCTAAAGGGCTTAGTTATATAGTCATCTGCGCCCATGTTAAGACCGTGCACCTTATCAAATTCATCTCCACGAGCGGTTAGCATTATAATAGGGATGTGGGATAGTTCAGGGTCGTTTTTGATAATATTGCATAACTGAAACCCATCGATAGAAGGCAGCATTAAATCCAATATTATAAGGTCATATTGATTTCCTTTAAGTTTTTTAAGGGCTTCATGTCCATCAAAGGCTGAATCCACTGAATAGCCGTTTTTAGTGAGATTATATGAAATAAGTTCGACAATATCTATTTCGTCATCGATAACAAAGATTTTTTTCATAATTATGTCAGATTTTTAAAGTTCTCTATCGAGGCTTTTTTAATTACTGCTTTACCTATCCTTTCTGGGAGAATCATTTTAATCTGACCGTTTTCGATTTTTTTATCAATTTTCATATGCTCAATCATTTTATCTAAATGCAGGTCTGCAGAGATTTCTGAAGGCAATCCAT
This sequence comes from Nitrospirota bacterium, assembly GCA_037446295.1. Taxonomy (GTDB): domain Bacteria; phylum Nitrospirota; class Thermodesulfovibrionia; order Thermodesulfovibrionales; family Dissulfurispiraceae; genus DYHD01. The sequence goes on along the minus strand of JBBIIV010000058.1, from coordinate 700 downwards.
AGGCATCAAGCAAAGATTTTATTCTTAATACGTTCCATTTTTCAAGAAGTCCCATTTTGTGAGCTAATTCAGCCTCAAGATGCATCCCGATTGCCACCGCTTCCCCATGCAAATATCCGCGATAACCAGTTGCAGCCTCAATGGCGTGACCGATGGTGTGTCCGAAATTAAGTATCGCTCTTAAATCAGTTTCCCTTTCATCTTTTGAGACAACCTCCGCCTTGATCTCGCATGAACGTCTTATTATATAACTGACGGCATCGGCATCAAGGTTCATGACGGCGTCTCTGTTCCGTTCCATGAATTCGAACAGTTCTTCATCCCAGATGATCCCATACTTAATTATCTCGGAAATCCCGCATAAAAGCTCTCTTTGGGGTAAGGTCGCGAGGGTGTCAATATCTATCCAGACCAGTTTGGGCTGGTAAAAAGCGCCGATCATGTTTTTACCCAGAGGATGATTTACGCCTGTCTTGCCCCCGACCGAACTGTCAACCTGGGCAAGGAGAGATGTCGGAACCTGAACGAAATAAATACCCCTCATATATATGGAAGCAACAAATCCGGTCATATCGCCTATCACGCCGCCTCCGAGCGCAAGCAGGCAGGAATTTCTGTCGAGCCCGCCGGTTAATAACTCGCTGAGTATGTGATATGCCCAGAAATAATCCTTATATTCCTCTCCATCCGGGATAAGTAT